>CBRAFO010000011.1:0-59866 GCA_967755175.1 uncultured Opitutaceae bacterium
GGGGCAACCCACCTCGTCTTTACGCATCTCGACGAACTCGAGCACTGGGGCCGGTTGTGGGACTTCCTCATCGAGGGAGAACTCAGTCCGCTCTTCCTCTCCACCGGCGCTGGTCTGACCGGCGATCTCGTTCCCGATGTCATCGGTGCGGTGATGCGCCGCACGCTCCCGGGAGCCCCCGTCCCACACTTGTCATGAAATTCGTTTTTCTCACCGGCGGTTTTGTTGGGTTCGTCCTTGCGGCGCTCAGTGGCCTCGCAGCCGGACGCGACTCGGCGCTCGTGCTGCGCGATGCCGCCATCGGCTGCTTCGTGGGCGCGCTGCTCTTCCGCTGGTTCTGGTCGGCGGTCGTCAACGCGGTGTCCGAAACCCGCGAACGCCGTCGCCAGGAAGCCTTGGCTGCCGCCGAAGCCAAACCCACTTCCGCCCCTTCCGTTGCCGCGCCCGCCGTGTCCGCGCGAGCCCGTTGATCCTCAGTTGCAATTTCTGAAGCCCCTGCCCCGACATGAACACCGAAACCGTTAGTTTACCCGTTGAGAACCCCGCCGTCGCCAGCGCGGCTTGGCGCGCCTACCAGACCGTCTCCACCGATCCCGTCTGCGAAAAAGATCTGATCGAACGTTACCTCCCGTTGGTGCGAAATGTGGTGGACCGTATTAAGATCAACCTGCCGGCGCACGTGGATGCCGACGACCTTTACAGCGTGGGAATCACCGGATTGCTCGCGGCGGTGCGCAAATACGACCCGAGCCAGAACACGACGTTCGCCGGCTACGCCAGCATGCGTATCCGCGGGGCGATCCTGGACGAGTTGCGCCGCATGGACTGGTGTCCGCGTCGCGCCCGCGCCAAGGCCAAGAAAATCAAAGAGTCGATTAACGTGGTCGAGCAACGGCTCAAGCGCACGGCGACCGAGGAAGAAGTGCGCGCGGAGCTCGGACTCACGAGCAAGGAATACGCGAAGTGGTTGGAGGAGGCGCGCCCGGTGTGTTTTGTCGCCATCGACCAGCCCGCGGATGGCGACGAGGGCGGTGGCGCTTCATTGCACGAGATCATCGCCGATCAATCGGAGACGCCGGTCCGCGACCGGATGGAGCAGGATGAACTCATGCAGCTGGTGGCTCGCAGCATCGAAACGCTGCCGGAAATCCCCCGCAAAATCCTCGCGATGTATTACCACGAGAACATGCGCCTCGCGGAGATCGCCGCGGTTTTCAAGCTGACCGAGTCGCGCATCTGCCAGATCCATTCGCAGACGGTGTTGTCGCTGCGTGCGGTTATCCAGCGGGGGCGGGATCGGTGAGCGGATACGACCGCAAGCGCACCTCTGGACCGGCTTATTTCAAGGAGACGGCCTAAAGCTCCTCCATCGTGAGTCGTTAAAGAGACTCACAACCCCATGCTGATTTTAATCGGAGTTTTCATCGTTTTTGCCTCCACGCTGGGAGGGTTCATGCTGGCAGGAGGCAATCCGCTGGTGCTCCTGCACGTGTCGGAGTTTGTGGTGATCCTCGGTGTCGCTCTGGGCGTCATCATCATCGCCAGCCCGATGCACACGATGATAGAGCTGGTGCATAAGATTAAGCAGGCCCTGCTCGGAAAATCCATGAGCAAGGCGGAATACGTCGAGCTGCTGAAGATGCTTTATGAGATCTTCATGGTTGGCCGGCGCAACGGTCTCATCGCGCTTGAGGAGCATGTTATGAACCCGGGTCAAAGCGCGATTTTCAAACGGTATCCGGGCGTCGTCGGCAACAAGGAGCAAATGGAGTTCTTGCTCAACGGGGTGAAGCCGTTGATCGACGGAAAGATCAAACCCGACCAGCTCGAAGACCTCATGGTGGCGGAGATGCACGCCAAGGATGAGGAGAAGTCGCATCCCGTGCACTTGCTCGGCATGGTGGGCGATTCGCTGCCGGCGATCGGCATCGTCGCGGCCGTGCTCGGTATCATCAACACGATGGCGGCGATCGCCGAAGGACCGGAGGCCGTGGGCGAGAAAGTCGCCGCCGCGCTCACCGGGACGTTGCTCGGCATCTTTGTGGCCTACGGATTCGTGATTCCTCTCGGTGCGCGCATCGCGGGCATCAACCAGTCGGAGAACCAGACGTTGCGCTGCATCATGACGGCCGTGTCCAGTTTCGCCAAAGGACTTGCCCCGCTCACGGCGGTGGAGATCGCGCGTCGCGGGTTGGACAGCACCGTGCAGCCCGGATTCGACGAACTTGAAAGCACACTCAAAGCCATGCCCGCGATCAAGTGATCGCAGTGCGCACCTAAACCTCGCAACCACGCACCACCCATGGCCGGCAAAGGAGGAGCTTGGAAAGTGGCTTATGCCGACTTCGTCACCGCGATGATGGCGTTGTTCATGGTGCTGTGGATCTCCTCTCAAGATCAGAAGATCCTCATCGCGACCTCTCGCTATTTTCAGAACCCGTTTAATTCGCCGCTCAAAGCCTCGTCGGGTGTTCTCGAAAAGGACTCGAATAGCCTCAGTTCGAAGAATGGGTCCTCAAATCAAGCGGAGGCCACCAAGGCGGCGACCGAGGCGGCTGATATCGACCTGCAGTTTCTCAATTCTGTCGCGAAGGATTTCTACCGTCTGCTGAACCTCGACGAGGACTTGCAGCAAAAGCCCATCGACATCCAAGTCACCAGCGACGGCATGCGCATCACACTCTTCGATCGGGCGCGCAAGCCGCTGTTCAAAGGTGGCGTGGCAGAGTTCACCCCTTGGGGGGACTTTGTGATGCAAAGCCTCTCCTGGCTGATTGAACGTCATAACTTTCACGTCGTTATCGAGGGCCACACGCGCAAAGGCCTCGTGATGTCCGACCCGGCCTATGGACCTTGGGAGTTGTCGAGTGATCGGGCCAACGCCGCCCGACGTGCGCTTACGCACTACGCGGTCTCTCCGGGGTTGATCGAACGCGTCACGGGGTTCGCCGACACCCGCCCGGTTCCGTTTGAACCGGATGACTCCGAGAGTAACCAGCGCGTGGCGCTGAGTCTCTCGCTCGGCATCCGTGGCTCTAAAAAATCCACCGGCCCCAAACCGACCTCTGGCTCACAGACTCCACCGCCCGCACCTCTCGCTACAGCCAAGCCCGCTCCATGAAATCCTTCCTTTCCGGACGTCCCCAGCATGATCAACCGTCCTTGGCTCACGATGCCGCGACGGCAGGCAGCGCGCTGGCCCGCCTGCATCAGGCGCATGCTTCCACCTCGGCGGGTAGCGTCAGTTCGCCGGGCGGGCCGACCGTCGAATGCGTGAAGCAAGGCGACAAGGTCGTGCGCTTGATCATCACGTGCGGGTGCGGAGAACGCATCGAGATCGATTGCCTGTATCCGAACCCGAGTTGAGCGGCTCGGTGGGCGCGGAGGGACGTCCTGCCGACGAGAACGGCAAAAGTTGCCGCGCTGATTATGGACGGTGTTAGCCTCTCGTAATTGGTTAGTTATGAACGTGGCATTGCCGGTGCTAATCTTCGGTATCCATGAGTATCGGACTCTATCAAAGTGCCTCTTCGCTCGCCGCCTTGGAGCGTTGGCAGGATGCGGTGACGCAGAATATTACCTCGAGCCAGGTTTCCGGTTATAAGAAGCGCACGGTCGAGTTTTCGGTGGTTCAGGCGGGCGAGTTGCGGACGGATTCGGATCAAAAGATCGGCCACGGCGAAGGGCAGGGGATGTATTTCCCGAAGGCGTCCTACGGCATTAATTTCCAAACCGGCGAAACGACGCCGACCCGGCGCGAGTTCGACGTCGCGTTGCAGGGTGAGGGATTTTTCGAGGTGCAGATGAACGATGGACGGCGCGCCTACACGCGGGCGGGTGAGCTGCACATGCGAGCCGACCGCACGATGGTAACGGCGCAGGACCTCCCCATCCTCACCGATGGCGGCCAGCCCGTCCAACTCCTCCCGCAGAGCGGTAAAGTGGTCATCAACGATGACGGCACCATCAAGCAGGGCGACGCGTCCATCGGTCGCCTCAGTGTGGTGAAATTTGACGATAACAAGCAGCTCGTTCCCCTCTCCGCCGGTTTGTTTTTGCCGATGGGGGGACCGAATCCCACGCCGGTCGAGAAGCCCCAGGTGCTCCAGGGTTACCTTGAGTCCAGCAACATCGCCCCGCTGCGCGAGATGGTCGATCTGGTGAACATCGCTCGCGCCTACGAAGCCAACCAAAAGCTCATCACGAGCCACGATCAGACAATGCAGAAAACCTTGGACGCCCTCGGTTGATCCAACGGCCCGCAACCGCCCGCACCTTCAACGTAAAATCCAGCCATGAATCTCTCCCTCTACTCCGCAGCCACCGGCATGGAAGCCCAGCAGCTCAACCTCAACACGATCTCCAATAACCTGGCGAACGTGAACACCCCCGGTTTCAAGCGTAGCCGAATCGAGTTTCAGGATCTTCTTTACCAGAAGCCGCGCAGCGCCGGCGCTGAGTCGGGCGGCGGCAACCTCGTCCCCACCGGCATCGAAATCGGCAACGGCTCGCGCGTCTCCTCGACCTCGAAGGTGTTCACCCAAGGTCAGGTCACCTCCACCGGTGAGAAGCTCGACATCGCCATCCAAGGCGACGGCTTCCTCGAAGTGCAGCGCCCCGACGGCACCACCGCCTACACGCGCGCCGGCTCCCTCAAGGTTTCTCCGACCGGCCAGATTACCAACGGCGATGGCCTCCCCATCCTCAGTGGCTTTCAGGCCGTGCCCGCCGGCACCACCAACATCAACATCTCCGAAAACGGTGAGGTCACTTATCAAGGTGCCAGCGGCTCGCAGACTTCGCGCATCACCCTGACGCGCTTTGCGAATCCCGCCGGTCTCGGCAGTCTCGGCGGCAATCTCTACGAGGAAACTCCCGCCAGCGGCACACCGGAAAGCGGCAGCCCCGGTGAACAGGGATTCGGCACTGTGCTCCAGGGCTACATCGAAACCTCCAACGTCAACATCGTGGAGGAGATGGTGAACCTCATCGTGGCCCAGCGCGCCTACGAGATTAACAGCAAGTCGATCCAGACCTCGGACGAGATGCTGCAAAACGTCGCCCAAATGAAGCGCTGAGCCGCCTTCCCGCCATGTCACCTCGCCGCCTGCTCTTATCTCTTTTGTTCGCCACCGCCGGTCTGCTGCGCGCCGATCCCGCGTCCGTGTTGGAGCGCGCCACGCTGCTCGACTTCCTCTCCTCGGATCTGGCGGGTCACTACGCAGTCACCGACAAACTCGCCGTTGATCTCATCCGTCCATGGACGCCGCCCGCTGCTGCGGAAGGCGAGACACCGCTGGTCATCACGGTGGTGGAATATCCCGAGGCCCTCGCGCCCTCCATGCTGGTGCGGGTGCGTTACACGCGGGAAAAGAATATTGTGAAAGAGGATACGCTCGCCCTGCGCGTTAACCTCTGGCGCGACGCGCTGTTCGCCGCCACGCCGCTCAAACGAGGCGACTCCTTCTCCCTCGATGGCACGGAAATCCGCCGCGTGGACGCCCTGCGCGACCGCGACGCCCTTCCCTCCAGTCTCGCGACTAACGATTACGTGCTCGCTCGCGAGGTTCCCGCCGGACGTGCGCTCACCTGGCGCGACGTTGCTCGCCGCTCCCTCGTGCATCGTGGCCAAGTTGTTGAGGTGCTCGCGAGCGACGGCGCCCTCGTCATCACGATGAAAGCGCTCGCCATGCAGGACGGCGCCCAAGGCGAATCCGTGCGGGTGCGCAACATCGAGTCGAAACGCGAATTCATCGCCAAGGTAACCGCCGAAAACCGCGCCGAAGTTCGCTTCTAAATTTCTCCCGTCATGCGCTCCCTTTCATTCGCTCTTCGCCATTTATCCTTGGCCATCACCGCTGCCGCGGCGGTCGGTCCCGTTTCGGCCGACAGCCTCTGGAGCGCCCCCGGCTCCGGCGAACGCGCCATCATCGCCGATCGCAAGGCGGCCGGAGTCGGCGACATCCTCACGGTGGTCGTGCAGGAATCGGCGAGCACCAAGTCCTCGCAAAGCACCAAGACCAATTCTGGCGCGAGCATGGACGCGGGTGTCGAGCAGTGGTTGTTCCCGCTCGCTAGCAGCAAACTCGGTTCGCACAACGGCTCTCTGCCCGGCGTCAAACTGGGTGGCACCAATAGCTTTACCGGCGGCGGCGAAGTCAGCGCCTCACAAGACCTCACCGCTCGCGCCGCCGTCGTCGTCACCGCCGTGTTGCCCAATGGCAACCTGGTGATCGAAGGCGCGCGCCGCGTCACCTTTGACGGCGAGACCCAACACGTCGTCCTCCACGGCGTTGTCCGCGGTGACGACGTCTCCCCGGGTAACATCGTTTTCTCCAGCAACATCGCCGACGCTCGCGTTGAGTTTATCAGCGAAGGTCAACTGACCGATGCGAAGAAAAAGGGCTGGCTCACCAAGCTCTACGAAATGGTCCGTCCCTACTGATCCCCATGTCGCGCTCCCCTCGCATCGTTTTTCTCTTCGTCCTGATCACGGCTGCGTTGCACGCGTCGCGGGTCAAGGACCTCACGCAGGTCGAAGGCGGCCGCGACAATCAACTCGTTGGCTACGGCATCGTCGTGGGTCTCGCGGGCGACGGTGATTCCAATTCGCCCACCACGTTACGGTCTATCGGCAACATCCTTCAACGCCACGGCCTCACGGTTGATTCCTCGCAGATCAAGGCCAAGAACGCCGCCGCCGTGATGATCACCGCCGACATCGCGGCATTCCTTAAACCTGGTTCCCGCATCGACGTCACCATCGCCTCGATGGGCGACGCCAAGTCGCTTCAAGGCGGCGTGCTCCTGCAAACTCCGCTCCTCGGTGCCGATGGCCGGGTTTACGCGGTGGCCCAAGGCCCGATTGCGATCGGTGGTTTTGTCGGTGGTGCCGGTGGCGCGGGTGGCGCGACCGTGCAGAAGAATCACCCCACGGTGGGCGTGATCAGCAACGGCGCCCTCGTCGAACGCGAGATCCCGGCCTCCTTTGTCCACGACGGGAAGCTCACCTTCCAGTTATACAATCCCGACTTCACCTCCGCGGCCCGCATGGCCGATGCGATCAATCTGGTTTACGCCGGAGCCGCTCTCCCTCGCGACGCCGCCAGCGTTGATGTGAAACTGCCCGCAAGTTACACCGGCCGCGAAGTCGCCTTCCTCGCCGAAGTCGGCGCGATTGACGTCACGCCCGATACGCTGGCCCGCATCGTCATCAACGAACGCACCGGCACCATCGTGGCGACGTCCACCGTCCGCCTGTCGCAGGTCGCGATCAGTCACGGCGCGCTCACGATCACCGTCTCGTCGAATCTCGGAGTATCCCAACCCAACTCCTTCAACAGCTCCGGCCAGACCGTCGTGGTGCCCTCTACGCAGACCGACGTGAAAGAGCAGAAGGGCGGTTTCTCGGTCGTCAATGAGGCGCCGAGCATCGACCGGCTCGCCTCCGCACTCAACGCCCTCGGTGTTTCCACCCGTGAGATGATGGCGATTTTCCAGACGCTTAAACGCTCCGGCGCCCTCCAGGCCGAACTCGTGATCAACTAACCCCATGTCCATCGCACCCATCACTGCCGCCACCTCCGCCACCGCGGAGCCCGCCTGGTCCCGCGCGTTGAGCGCGCCCGCCGGCATGCCCAGCGCGCGCGGCACCCCCGCGCAGCCGACTCCCGCTGACGTCAAGAAAGTGGCCGGCCAGTTCGAGGCCATCATGCTGCGTCAGCTGTTGGGCCCCAGCATCGAACCGATGATGAGCGGCGGGCTGGGCGGCTCGGGCAGCAGCGGCGGAAGCGGTGGCGGTGTTTACGGCTACATGCTCACCGACGTGCTCTGCACCTCGCTCGGCGCTTCGGGCGGACTCGGTCTCGGGCGCATGCTCGAAAAACAATTGATGCCTCATTCCTCTCCCTCTTCCGCGGCGAAAGCCGACTCACCTTCGACTCCTTAACTAAATCCGAATCCTATGAACGCTGACTGGGAAATCCTGGTGGAACACCTTCGCTCGGAACTGCAATCCTACGGAGGACTGCTGCAACTATTCGTCGAGCAGCAGGAGAACCTCCTGCGCGGCGATCCCGATGCCGTCCTCTCCTACGCCCATGAAATCGAAGCGCAGGTTCGCGTGACCGCTGAGTTGCGCGAACGGCGTGAACAGTGCGTGCGTCACACTGCGGAGACTCACGACCGTCCTGCCAACTCGACCTTGCGGCAACTTCTGCCGCTTTTCGCCGAGGAGGTGCGCCCGCTGTTGTCCGCGCTGATCGACGAGATCAACCACCTCATCCGTCGCGTGCGTCACGGCGTTCATCGCAACCATCAGCTCCTGCACCGCGCCGTCCAAGTGCATCAGGAAACGCTGCGAGCGCTGCGGCCGGCCGCGTTTGCCAAGACCTACTCGCCCCAAGGCGCGGTCACGATCTCCGGCGATCAACCCGCCTGGCAGTCCGCCGGCTGATCGGTCCGAACCCGAAATCTTTAACCCCCACGCGCCATGTCCGGCCTCTTTGGAAACCTTTCTTCCGGCGTCAAGGCTCTCACCGCGCAATCCCGCGCCATCGAGACTGCCGGGCGCAATCTTGCCAACGTCAACAACGCCAAATACGCCCGCCAACGCGTGGTGCTCGGCGAGCGAGGCACGGTCATGACCGCCCAAGGCGCCCAGTCCCTCGGCGTGGAGGCGAAACAGATCGAGCAGGTGCGCGACTCTCTCCTGGATCGCCAGGTCACCCGCGAGATCTCGCTCACGTCTTCACTCTCCTCGCGCCAGTCCGCTTATCAAAAAGCAGAGGCTGCCCTGGGCCAGTCAATCGACCGCTCGGCCAAAGCTTCGTTGGCGACCGGGTCCGGCGGTGTGGCCGGCTCGTTAAGCGACTTCTTTTCCTCCTTCGATGCCTTCGCGACCAGCCCAACGGACGTGGGCGTGCGCCAGACCTTGTTGCAGAAATCCGCCATCCTCACCGATTCGATTCAACAAGCCGACACGCGCTTGGGTCAGGTGCAGGGTGATCTCACCGAGCAGATCGATACCGACTTGGATGGCGTCAACACGTTGCTCTCCGGCATCGCGACGCTCAACGGCCAGATCGGTAACTTCGAAATCAACAGCCCCGGCTCCGCAGCGGATCTTCGCGACCAACGCCAGTCCATGCTGGAAGACCTCGCCACCAAGATCAATTTCGAGAGCCGCCCCTCCGCGACCGCCGCGGGGCAGGTTGACGTGTTTATGCGCGATGCCAGCGGTGGAGAAGTTCCCCTCGTGCAGCTCGCGGTCGTCACCGGTCCGGTGACCCTCAGTGGTTCGACGCTCTCCGCCGGCAGCCCGTCCACCGCAGTCACGGTCACAGGTGGATCGATACACGGCAACCTGGAGGCGCGGGACGTCACGATCCAGGACCTTCGCGATCAACTCGACGCCCTCGCCGGCCAGCTCGTCACCTCGGTTAACTCCACCTACAATCCGACCGGCACGACCGGTGATTTCTTCGACTCCGCCAGCACGACCGCAGGCACCCTCAAGCTCGCGACCGGCCTGACCTACGCGAACATGAAGGCCTCGGACGGCGGCGCCGCCGGCGACAATACCATCGCTCTCGCAGTCTCGCGCCTCGCCAGCCACACCTTTTCGACCGGCTCCGGCGACGCGATTGACGGAACCTTTTCCCAACACTTTAGCGCCGCGGTCAGTAACTTGGGCATGGTTTCCCAGCGCGCTTCTTCGCAATACGATGACCAGCTCAACATCGAGACGATCATGCGCGGCCAGCGCGACTCCGTCAGCGGTGTTTCGATGGACGAGGAACTGGCCGACCTCGTGAAATATCAACGCTCCTTCCAAGCCTCGTCCCGCTTTCTCCAAGTGATCGACGAACTACTCGACACCGTCGTCAACCGTCTCGGCGCCTGAGCCGCCGCCAACCGCTTACCCCTATGCGCGTCCCCACCCGTAGCACCTCTGAAAACGTTATCGCCCAGATCCAAAAGCTGGGCACGCAGCAGGCGCAGTTGCAGAAACAAGTCTCGACGAACCAGCGCATCTTCCTGCCCTCCGATGATCCCGCAGCGATGGGCCGCATGCTCTCGATCGACACGGAGCAGAATCGTATCGGCCAATTTCGCCGCAACCTCGACGTCGCTTCCAACGTCGCGCAGTCCTCCTACAGCGGCCTCAACAGCCTCAACGGCCTGTCCACTCGTGCCGGCGAACTGGCCACACTCGGGCGTGGCGTCCTCGGCCCCGGCGCCGCCAGCTCCTACGGAGGTGAGGTTGACCAACTCCTCGAACAGGCCGTGCAGCTCGGCAATTCCCGCTTCGGCAACGACTACCTCTACGCTGGCACCGCGCTTGATACCGAGCCGTTTTCGGTGACACGTGACTCTGCCGGAAAGATCACCAACGTCACTTACACCGGCAACCTGCAGCCATCGACCGTCTCCGTCTCCGACACCGCCACGATCAATCCGCGGACCGAGGGCGACACCAACCTTGGCATTCGCGATTTCATCAAACAACTCGTGGCCCTGCGCGATGCGCTCAACGTCAACGACACCACTGCAGTGGGCACGGCGGGCGCGGGCATCGACACCGCCACCGACACGCTGATCGCGGGCATCAGTCAGAACGGCGCCACTCAGCTCCGCATCCAAGTCGCCCAGACCCAGCAAAGTTCCCGTTCCGACAACCTCGAAAAGCTCGCTTCTTCCGAGGCCGACGTGGACCTTGCCGGCACGGTCGTAAAACTCAGCCAAGCGACGAGCTCCTACGAAGCGGCCCTGGCCTCCGCCAGCAAGATCATGAACCTCTCCCTGCTCGATTACCTGCATTAATCCCCTCACTTTTCGCCCATGAAAGTCACTTCCGACACTCTGGCCGCTCCACTCGACGAGGCCGTATTACCGGCCTTCACGCTGCCCCAAGGCCTGATCGGTTTCCCCAACCACACGACCTTCGAACTCTACGTGGACCCCGAGCAATTGCCCTTCCGCTGGCTGCTCCTCCACGGACCCGAGACGGTGCAGTTTGTGGTGATTGAGCCACGCGGAGTCATCCCCGATTACGAGGCCGAACTCTTCGATGAAGATGCCGCGGCACTCGGCATCGAGGGCGAGGCGGACGCGCTCATTTTGAACATCGTGACGGTCAGCCGCACGATGCCTGTCACGGCCACGGTCAACTTGGTGAGCCCGGTGGTGGTCAACCGCCGCACCGGCCTTGCCAAGCAAGTGGTGTTGGCCAACCATGCGCGTTATAACGTCCGCCACCCGCTGGTAACCGCCAGCTAACCGCCGCCCGCCATGCTTGTCCTCACCCGCAAGGTCAACGAAGCCATCGTCATCGGAGACAACATTGAAATCCGCATTTCACGCATCGACGGCGACACCGTGAAGATCGGTATTTCGGCGCCTCGTGAGATCGCGATCTTTCGTAAGGAAGTGCTCACCGACATCGCCACGACCAACCAGGCTGCCGCCGTGTCCGCCGAACAAAAGGGCGCACTGCCGAAACTCGCGCTGCCGAAGCTCGCCATCAAGCCGCCGGCCTGAGGTCGGCGGGATCCACAGAGGCGGAAAGAGAATGTCCGTGTAGGGTCGTGTAGGGTCGGCCCTTGTGGCCGGACCTCGGTTCATTCGCACAGGTCCGGCCGTTCCCCGAACCGGTCCGGCCGCAAGGGCCGACCCTACAGGATCGCAGACCCCGCCTCCGACGGATCCTGCACGAGGATGTGGCCACGGAGAGAATCGCTGTCGGCGTGGGCGCGCAGGCGCTCGATGAGCATGGCGGTTAAGCGGCTGCCGGCGGTCACCAGAGGTAGCCCTTGTTGCGTGGTCAGTTCGGAAACCATCACCTGGCCTGGCTTCAGTTCGCTCACTTCGATGCAGCGCACCGGAGCTTGGCCGGAAAGCGCGTTGGCGAGGAAATCCGAGAAGCAGGCGAAGCACACCTCCAGGAGCACGGGGTCGTAATGGCCGGCGCGGGCTCGCATCGCGTTTAGCGCGGCTTGTTTGACCACACCCTCTTCCTCCAGCACGAGGCGGTCGTGAAGAATCTTGAGCAGGCGCGAGCCGGCGGGCAGGGCGTCACCGGCGACTCCGTCTGAGGGGAAGCCGGTGCCATCGAAGTTTTGGGCCTGATAGAGGATGATTTTGGCAACGCCATCGAGGCGGGGGATTCCGGCGAGCAGGTCGTGGCCGATCTGCGGGGCGCGTCGGAGGACGGCGCGTTCGTCGGGAAGAAGCGGTTCTTGGAGGGCGGCGCGGCGGAGAATGCCGAGCGGGATCGCGGCATACCCGATGGAGGAGAGTCGGGCCGCGAGTTCCAGTTCCCAGAGCGGACCGTGGCCGGTGCGGAGTGCCAGCGGGCGGATGGAGTCGCGCAGGCGCTGGCCGCGGCCGAGCTGGTCGGGCGCGACGAGACCGAGCACTTCGGTGAGCACGTTCACGCAACCGGTCAGGGTGCCTTCGATCAGTTCGTGCTCGGTTTGGGAGAGCTCGTATTGTTTCAGCGCAAGATCGAGCGCGGGTTGCATCACCTCGGGAGGGCAGGGCTTGGTGAGAAAACGAAAGACGGCGCCGCGATTGACTGCTTCGACGGCGGTCTGCTGGTCGGCGTTGCCGGTGAGCATGAGCCGCACGCTTTCGGGGCTGAGGGTCCGCACCTGCTCCAAGAAGGCGACGCCGTTCATGCCGGGCATGGTCATATCGGCGACAACGACGGCGTAGGGGCCATGTTGGCGGATGCGCGCCAGGCCTTCTTCTCCGCCGAGGGCGATATCGAGGGTGTAGAGCTTGCGCAGGCCGCGTTGGAGGGCGGCGAGCAGGTTGGCGTCGTCGTCAACGAAGAGAATGGATTTGTTCATGGGCTGGACGGAGCGGGAGGAAGCGGGGCGGAGGGGTCTTTCGCCACCAGCGGGAGGCGGATGTGGAAGGTGGTGCCTTGGCCGACTTCGGTGGTGAAATCGATGCAGCCGCCGTGGTGTTGCACAATGGTGCGGACGAGCGCGAGTCCTTGGCCGGTGCCTTTGTCGGCACGCTTGGTGGTGAAAAACAGTTCGAAGATGTGGTTGCGGATTTCGACGGGGATACCGGTTCCGGTGTCCGTGATGTCGATCGAGGCCCACTGTTCGTCGTGATAAGTGCGGATGGTGATCACGCCCTTGTCGGCGCCGGAGCGTTTGATGGCGTCGTCGATGGCGTGGCAGGCGTTGACCACGAGGTTGAGGATCGCCTGGTTGAACTCATCGAGAATGCACGGGACCGGGGGCAGGGACGGGTCGAACTGGGTGACGATATCGGCCACGTATTTCCATTCGTGGCGCGCGACCGCGAGGGTCGTCTCGATGGCGCGATTGAGGTCGGCGGGACAGCGTTCGACGGTGTGGGGATGCGAAAACTCTTTGAGGGAGCCGACGATGCGGGCGACCCGGCCGAGGCCTTCGAGGCTTTGCTCCAGAGTGCGGGGGATTTCGACTAGGTTATAATCAAGCTCGGTCTCCGCAGTGATGCGGTCGATGTCGGCGGCTGCGTCGGGCGTGGTGGCAAGGAGGGCGCGGAAAGCGGCGAGCGCGTCGGCGAGTTGACGGAAGGCGCCTTGGAGAAACCGGGTGTTATCCGTGATGAACTGGGTAGGCGTGTTGATCTCGTGGGCGACGCCGGCCGCGAGCATGCCGATGGATTCGAGCTTGTGGCTGAGCTGGAGGCGGAGTTCGAGTTCACGACGTTCCTGCTCCGTGTTCTTACGATTGGTCGTGTTGCGTGAAACGCCGAAGGTGCCGAGCAGGTCGCCTTGCAGGTCGAACAGGGGGAGCTTGGTGGTGGAGGTCCAGACGACGCGTCCGTCGGGAAGGGTGGTTTTGTCCTCCTTGTCGAGCATCGGTTGCCGGGTGGCGAGGATGGCCTGCTCCTCTGCGTGGAGAGTGGCGGCGAGGTCCACGGGGAAGAAATCGAAGTTGGTGCGCCCGATGAGATCGCGAGGATCGCGGCCCACGTGGTTGGCGAGCGAGCGGCTGGCGCGGAGGTAGCGGCCGTTTTTGTCTTTGAAATAGACCCAGTCGGGAAGGTGATTCAGGAGCGCGTTGAGGAAGTCTTGGTCGGTGGCCTTGATCTTGTAGTCGTCACGGAGGGTGTCGGGACGGATGGCCTGGAGACAGACGTAGCGGATGCCGGGTGCGGGACTGATGCGGGAGAGGGAAGCGAAGACGCGGATTTCGTTGCCGCAGGAGTTGAGCAGGTCGATGCCGCCTTGCCATCGGCCGAGGACGTTGAGGTGGGATTGAACCTCGGATTGAAACCGATCGACGCTCGACGGGCCGATGATGCTGGCGAGTGCGTAAGGGCTTTGCTCCCAGTTCACGCCATTGCCCGGATCGAGCAGTTGCTGGGCTTGGCCGTTGAGGTAGCTCAGCTGGAGCGTGGCGTGGTCGAACAGCGCCAGTATCAGCGGACTGCGTTCGAGTCCTTTGGCCAGGACGCGCTCAAGCGTCGGAGGATCCATCCGGGAAAAGGCGGGGGGAAGATGGGGCGCAGAGGTCGGCATGGACGGACTTGGGAATATTTAATCGGCGCGCATGCGCGGGTCTTGACTGGTTTTTGCTTTTTCCTCCGGAAGCACGGCCTAAAGCATCGGGGAATTGTGACGATGAATGAGGGATCTCCGTATCCCGTGCCTTTTTTTGATTTAAAGCAGTTACCCGACTCGACTTGGGCGGCGTTGGTCAGTGGTAGGAATTGCCCCGATTTCGAGTTCCTTGCGCTCAAGATTTTGTTGGGAAACCTGCGTCAGCGAATCAGTGCCCACACGGCCACGGTCGCGAATTTGCGGAGCGAGTTAATCGCGTTTTTTCATCAATACCGAGACGTGCCGGTGGCTCGTCGGGATTGGCAGCGGATACTGAACGTGGGCGGCGTCATGTCGGGCGCGCTTTGTTCAGTCGAAGAAGTCGCGGCGAAAATTCGCGCCGGGAAAGCTCTGGTGCTCGCCGGCGAAAGGGCGCTCTTGGAGCAACTGCCGGAAGGGACGTGGATCGGCGGAACGATTCCTTATTTCATGGCGGTGGGCGGCGGGTGCCTGTGCACGGACCGGATCTTCGTAACGGAATTGCCCGGTTACGTCCTGCACCCGCGTTTGCGGGCTCATGGGCCGGAGGAGTTGCGGACGATTTACGACCGGGAGGAGGATGATCCGGTGAGTCTGCTCATCCTTCCGTATGGCAGTGCGGTGCATGAGTCATTCGCGCTCAACGCGCCCAACTATCCTGGGTTCGCCACGCACTCGCTGATCGGTTGGGTGGCCGGTAGTCGCCTAGAGGCGGCCGATGCCGTGCCCGTGTGTTTTTGTGGCGGACCGGATGCGTTGCGCGATCAGGCAGTGGAGCTGCGGTTTAATCTGCCGCCGGAGCGGCATGCGCGTATTGACGTGATCAATTTGTTCGAACCGGGCACGGGAGATTGCCTGTGCTTTCCAGTCGGTGGCTTGGTGGTGAAAGACGTTTTGGTGAACGGCGTGGTGCGTTCGTTTGGCGGTTATCTGGCGGAGACGGGTTGGGATCTGCGGCTCCCGTTGATGGCCGATTACTGCAACACGCCGATCAACGTGAGCATCAAACGCGTGCGGGAAGCGACCGGTGAAGTTGAGTTGTTCGCCCCCGTCTGGCCGGAGGTGGAATATCGACAGGCGCTGCCGGTGAGCGACTACGTGAAGGATTTCGAGGCGCGACTTAACGAGGTGCCTGCGGGGGAAATCGTCTTCTCGTGCAACTGCGTGCTCAATTACCTGTATTTGAACCTGGCGGGCCGGCGCACGGGACCGATCGTGGGGCCGATGACGTTTGGCGAGGTCGCTTACCAGCTTCTGAATCAGACCTTGGTTTATCTCACGATCGAGGAAAGCCGGGCCGACGATGACGTTGTCGTTCGGTGATGGTGTATGCCGAGGACAACGCCGTCACGACGGCTCGGATACTTTCCCTGACACACCCTATTCCTCGATGGCGGGCAGGCCGGCCGGAGGAGAATCGAGCGTCTCGCGGACTTTGCGGGCGAGGCTTTGCAGCGTGAAGGGCTTTTCGAGGAACGGCAGATTGTAGTCGGCGACTGCGCGGACGGTCTCGGCGTTTCCAAGGTAGCCCGACATGAACATGGTGCGGAGTCCGGGCTGGTGTGTCCGCAGGCGGCGGGCGAGTTCAAGGCCGTCCATCTCCGGCATGATCACGTCGGTCACGAGCAGGTCGAAAATGGGCGGGGGCTGGGTTTCGTAGAACTTAAGGGTGTCCACGCTGCCGTTGAGGGCGGTCACTCGGTAACCGAGGGATTCGAGGATCTCGAAGGTGATTTGACGGATGGCGTCGTCGTCCTCGATCACGAGGATGGTTTCGTGGCCGTTTACGATCGGGTCTTGGGTGTCGAATGCGAGGTCGAACCGGGGTGGATCGATGCGCGGGAGGAAGAGGTGGAAGCTGGTGCCTTCGCCCACCTTGGTGTCGAAAGTGAGCAGGCCGTTGCAGTTTTTCACGATCACGGCGCAGGTGGCCAGGCCAAGACCAGTGCCGCGACCCACGGGCTTGGTGGTGAAGAAGGGCTCGAAGAGGCGGGCTTGGACTTCCTTGTCCATGCCGCTGCCGTTGTCCTTCACGGTGAGTCGCACATAACGGCCGGCGGGAAGACCGTGGGGGTTGGGCATGTCAACTTCCAGGAGACCGATCGAGATGCTGAGCAAGCCGCCTTGCTGCATCGCATCGCGGGCATTGAGGCACAGGTTGAGGACAACTTGGTCGATCTGGTTGCGGTCGGCGGAAAAGCAGGCGTCGCCGTCAACCAGGTTCACGTTGAACAGAATGCTTTCGCTCAACAGGGAGCGCACGAGATCGCGCAGGTCGCTTATGACCGCGTTCATGTCGAGGGTCTCGGGCTGGAGCACCTGCTTGCGGCTGAAGGCGAGGAGCTGGCGCGTGAGCGCGCTGGCACGGGCGGTGGCCTTGAGGATCTCGGAGGTTTTGGACTTGAGATCGGGGGCGACGAAGGTGAGGTCGTCGTGCAGCATGTCCGCATAGCAGCGGACCGCAGTGAGCAGGTTGTTAAAGTCGTGGGCGACGCCGCCGGCGAGCTGGCCGACGGCTTCCATCTTCTGCGATTGGAGGAGCTTGGTTTCGCTGGCTTGGAGCGCGATCCGGGCCTCGTTGCGCTGGTGAACGGTGCTGATGATCGTGGACAGCGCCTCGATGAAATTGAAGGACTCGCGGGTAAATGTGCGGGCCTCGGTGCTGAGGCCGGTGAGGTAACCGACGATGCGTTCGCCGTCGTTGATCGGAGTCGCCACGCCGCTGCGCACTTTCAAGGCGCCATGGTTTTCCCTGCCGGGAAAGATCTCGGCGTCTTCGTTGAGCCGGAGGTGGTTGTCGCCAAACTCCCGGACGCCACCCGCGCTCATGGGCGCGTAAACGAATCCCGGCGGCACGCCGGTGGTGAAGGCTGCGACGATGTTATCCGACTCGCGCGGGTCGAAGAGCAGGACTTCGCTGAAATCGAGGTTGAGGGTGTCGCAGAGGAGGCGGGTGGCTTCTTTTTTTACCTCGTGAATCGTGTGCAGGCTGAGGGCGAATCGTCCGAACCCGGCGAGGGCGGACTGAGTGATGGCGCGGTAAGCGAGCAGGGTTTCCGCTTCGTGCTGGTCACTGATGTCGAGGCAGGAGCCGATGAAGCCGGTGAAGAGTTCGTCTTCGTCGTAGTGGGGGACGCCTTGGCAGGTCATCCAGCGATAGAGTCCGTCGTGACGGCACAGACGGAAATCCAGGCGGAAGGGTTCCCGTTGCTGGAAGGCCTGGCCGAATTCCTTGCAGAACCGGCCGCGGTCCTCCGCATCGAGACCGTCGAGCCAGCCTTGGGCCATCTCTTGGTCGGGGGGGCGACCGGTGAACTCAAGCCAAGGGCGGTTGAAATGGATAAAGTCCCCCGCATCGTCGGCGATCCAGACGAGCGCCGGGGCGGAGTCGGCGAGGGTCTTGAAGTGCTGATCCATCGTCCGGCGCGGGTTGGTCCGGAGATTGGTGAGCACACGATTCAGCCGGGGGCCGAGCTGCGCAGGATCGCGCAGCGAGATAAAGTCCTCCGCGCCGGCTTGCAGGCAGGCGACGACGTGTTCGCTGTCGTCATTGGCGCTGAGGACCACCAGCCGTCGGCGGGTCAGGCGCGGGCGCAGCGCACGAATGACGGGGATAAACGACCCGGAGGCGGGGGATTCAGCGAGCAGGATGAACTCGGGGTGAATCGTGCGAAGGCTCTTTTCGAGTTCGTCCGGAGTGTGGACGTGGTGAATACCCGGCATCATGCCGGTGGCGACCAACCGGTCCCGAAGGACGTCTTCGGCCGATAGCAGGATGATGCGATCGGTGCCGGAGTTGTCGGCGACGGGATGATCAGCCGGAGTGTTGCTCATAAAGTCTTTGCAGCCGGCTCACCGGCGGGGGCGTTTGGGCGGCGGCGGGCAGGCGGGTGGGCCCGAGGCTGTAGCGAAGGACGAGTTGTTCGTTCTCTTTTTGAAGATGGAGGATCTGCAAGAGGCGGGCGCGTGCTTGCTCAATCACGGCGGCGCGGCTCGCGCGGGCATCGGGATCGGCGGGCACTTGCACGGCGGCATCCGAGCGAAGTCCGGCCAAGGTGACTTCCAAGCGGTCCACCAAGAGCTGGTGGCGCTGGAGCAGCGGGAGATCGGGGATGCGTTGGTGCTGCTTGAGGAATCGGTTTTCCTCCAAGGCGAGCTGGTGGAGTTCGTCGCAGGTTTGGAGATGGTCGCTGATGGGGTCTGACATGGGGCGTTTTCAGGGCGTCGCGGCGAGCGCCGGCGGGCGGATCGGCATGCCGGCGTCGGGAGGGGCGGAGAGGGGCAGGCGTTTAAGGGTGGTTTCCAACCAATCGAGGTGTTTCAGACGCCATTTAACCATGACGTTGATATCCTGAAGGATCGCGGGGGATTTCTGCTGACTATCGACCACCGCGCCGCCGAGGGAGTCAAGAATGCTCTGGTAGGTGATGCGGGCGAGTTCGGGTTGGTGCAGGCGTTCCTGGCAGAGGCCGATTTGATACTTAACAGGCAGCAGCCATTCGGGTGCGCCGCCGAGGTCACGGAGCGACTGATAAAGAGTGAGCGCGGTGTTGATGTCGCCTTGTTCGTAGAACCCGTTGGCGAGTTGATTGCCGGTTTTGCGCTGCCAGTAGGCCCACGTCTCGGCATCGGGTGAGCGCCCCTTTTCGGTCTTCAACAACTCGAGAGTGGCGGCGAGGGATTCAGAGGAGCGCCCGAGGCTGCGCAGGGCGAACGAGAGCAGGCTGCGAGCCTCGGCGGCGTCTTCTCCATTGGGGTAAAGCGAGAGATAGGAGCGAAGACGGGTGACCGCCTGTTCGTGGGCGCCTTTCAAATCAAGCGCACACGCGGCTTTGAAGGTCGCGTGCGCGCGATCATTTGGAGCGAGGTCGAGCAGGCTGAGGCGCGAGTAAAAGCGGTGGGCCTGCTCGTAGTCGCCAGAGAGGAAATACGTTTCGGCGATTTCGAATTGGGCCGTGCGGGTGAGCTGGCGGTAGGTGGTGCCGCCATCTTCGGGCAGCTTGAGCGTCGTGTTGAGCACGCTGTAAAAGCGGGCGATGGCGAGTTGATGGGCCCCGAGCGCGCGGAGGCATCGTCCGAGTTCGAGGTAAACGGTCGGCAGGTCGGAGTCGTCGGGATTATCTTTGATATACCGTTCGTAAATGGCGGACGCCTTGGTGAGGTTACCTTCGCCGCGGTAAGCGCGGGCCATGCCGATAAGCGCGGTGCGCACTTGATCGGGACGAGCCGTCGGACCGGCGTTGATGACTTGATTATACGCTAGCTGAGAGAACTCCCACGCGTGGTCTTTCAGCTTGGTGTTGCCGATGCGGAGCAGGCTGGCGATTTCCTCCTCCGCCTGGGGACTCGCGTGCGTGGTCTTCTCAGGCGCGGTGGGTAGCGGCGGAGCCAGACTTTCCGGAGTGGCGGAGAGCGTGGCAACGGCGACGAGCCCGGTAATGGCGAGGACGAGAGCCTTCATTTTTGTTCGTAGGTCGCGGAGCTGCGCGGAGGCAGTCCGGCGGACGGCGCGCCTCCGGGGAACCGGAAATACTGGAGCACGTCTTCGGGGTGGATTTCGCGCGGGGTATCGTCGGGCAGGATGGCGATACCCGTCGGCGCGGCAGGTGGCGCGGAGTCACCGCGAGTGGACGGCGGGACCACCGGGGCCACGTGAGTAATCGATTCAGCGGGGCCGGTCGGCGTGGGTGCGGCAACGGCGTTCGTTGCGGACGCGTTTTCTTCGGTCTTGGCGCTTGGGTGGGGAGGGCCGGCGGCGATGGCGTTCAGGAAAAACGGTTCAGCCAAAATAACCGGTTGAGCGAAACGCAAGGGAGGCGGCGGGCAAACCGCGAGGTAAGGTCGTGATTCGTGGCCCGCCGTGGTCTCGGGTAAACGAGCCGCCACCGCGTTCCCCGCCCAGACGAGCGGGAGTGCGCAGGCCAGCAGGTGGCCTGAAGAACGCGGCAATAAGAACGGTGTGAAGGCAGGGAAATGCATGGAGGCGATCCAGAAGGGCAACGGCAGTTGCCCTGACACGATAATCGGTTTGCACCGGGGTTTCTTGAGGCAAATCAGAGGGGGGATTTGGAAACAAAAAACCCGCGCCCCTTTTTGAGGAGCGCGGGGTCGCAGGGGCCGGCCAGTTACCCGGAGGTTTGGCCGGAAAGGGAGGGAGTTAGGCCACCGCCGCCTGACTGCGTCGCGTGTTTGGAGAGGTGGGTCTTGGCATCTGCGACCGAGTCGACGAATTGCCATCCCTTGGTGTCTTCGAAACCTTTGCATTCGGTTACGATCTGCGGGTTGCCCACCAAGACGTAGTTCAAGGCGAGATCGCGGAAGATCTGCATGGTGCTGAAAAGCAGCTTAATCACCGTCATGTCGAAGCGCTTGAGCTCGTGCAGATCGACCACCGCCCGGAAGATGCCGCTGTCCACGGCGTCGGCGGTCTTTCCCTTGAGATAGCCGGTGAGTTCGTTGACGACGGAGGGAGTGGTGTTCTCCGGCAGGCGCATGATGAGGATGTTGTCCTCGGTCGAAAAATAGCGCTGCGAGGTGTCCAGGTTCATGGCCTTGGCGATCTTGGCTTCGAGATCCTGGATCTCGATGGGCTTGGTCACGATGGAGGTGAAGCCGACTTGCTGGGCCTGCTGGACCATGGCGAGGTCGGTCTTTACCACGAGGCCGAAGATGGGCGTGTATTTCGTCTTCACGTGGGTCCGCAGCAGGCGGAACAAGGTGAAGGCGGCGTCGTCCGGCAGGGAGAGGGAAATGATGACGAGGTCGGGAGGATTCTTGCTGCAACTGTCGATGGCCTCGCCGGCGGTGTTGACGCCGATGATTTTCCACGGGGTGTGGCTGATGCCCTCTTGGATCTGCTGGACGATGGCGGGCTTGTCCTCGACGACGAGGATGTTGGCGGAATCGAAAATGCTCTTGGCCTTGGCTTGGGCGCCCTGGCCGATGGGTTTGAGGTCGATGATGCGACCGACCTTTTCAACGAGGAGCTCTTCCTTGAAGGGCTTCACGATGTAGTCGCGCACGCCGATCTTGGCGATTTTGATGACGTTGTCGCGACCCCCTTCGGCGGTGAGCATGATCACCGGGATGCCCTTGAGCGCGGGGTCGGACTTGAGCTTCGTGAGCATCTCAACGCCGTCCATCACCGGCATGGTGACGTCGAGCAGGAGGACGTCGGGGCATTCCTTGGCGGCCATGGCCAGGCCCTCGACTCCGTTGGCGGCCTCGATGATTTCGCAGTCATAGGCCTTGAATGCCTTTTTGACGATAATGCGGACGGTTTTGGAGTCGTCCACGGTGAGGATTTTGTAGCGCATGTGGGGATACAACTAAGATTAATCGCCCTGCTTCACGAGGAGGTCGGCCACAAGCGTGCGGCCGGCGATGCTGAAGCGGTAGATGCGTCGGGAGGCCGAGGAGATCGGTTCGACGGAGAAGTTGCTGCCTCGAAGAATCGAGGGGATGGTGAGCTTGCAGGGGTAGCCGTGATCGCAGAGCTGGTTCTTGAACGTGCCCACGGTCATGTTGGTGAGCTCGCCGACGACGTCGTTGACGACCTCGTCGCCCGCATCGGTCAGCTCCTTGTCCGACATGCCTAGGATCTGGCGGGCGAGTTGGCTGGCGAAATCGGCTTCCAGATAAAGGTAGATCAGGCCCGAGAGTTCACCGATGAATCCGACGGTGCCGACGATCAATTTTCCTTCGAGCAAGGCGATGCATTCGCCGTGCGGAGAATCGGAGCCAGGGTCGTCGGGTGGTGGTGGTTCGGACAACGACGCTGACAATCCAAACATCGTCTTGAAGACATCCTGCACCGCGCGGGTGATGGTGTTCTTGAAAACGGTTTCGCTGATTTGTTCGCTCGCGGACATGGGATAAAGGGGCTGTGCCGTAAGTGGCGTCCCTTTTAATCGGCCAGATCGCGGAGGATTTAGCGGAAACTTTAAAACAGGTGCGTTTTTTGCGCCTGCCACAGCCGTGATCTGCGGCACGGGCTTCGGATCTTTCAATGTGTGGTCGTCACCTCCGACGGCCACACGTTCGCAAGCGGTCCGAATTAGTTCTCGCCGGCGATCAGGGCATCTTCGACGAAGTCGCCGCTGGCGCGGTATTCCTGAATCTTGTTGCGCAGCGTCCGGATGGAAATGTTGAGCAACTCGGCCGTGCGGGTGCGATTGCCACCGGTCGATTGAAGGGCGGCGAGGATGGCGCGCTTCTCCAGCTGATCGAGAGGGATGATCTCTGTCTCCTGCGTGGCGGCGGGCACTGGTGCGGTCGCAACCGTTTCGGGAGCGGATTCAGATGCTGTTTCGTCGGGAATAAAAACATCCTCGGACGCGGTGCTCTCGGCGATCTCCTCGGGAGCGTCCGAAATGGGAAACGGCGGGGTTGAAAGCGCGGAGGGGGCGAATGGCGCGACGGGCCACGGCGCAGTGGAGGCGGGCGCAGCGGTTTCGGGAATGGGTGTGCCGACCAAGCTGGCAACGCGAGGGAGTGCGGGCAGGCCGAGGCTGTTGGTCGAAATGGGGCGTCCGGATTCGGAGAGGATGACGGCGCGCTCGATCGTGTTGTGCAGTTCACGCACGTTGCCCGGCCAAGGATAGGCTTGGAGCGCAGCGCGGGCCTGGTCGGAAAAGCCGGGTAGCTTGAGGCCGTGTTTACGGGCGAAGCGCTGGAGAAACGCCTCGGCGATCACGACGATGTCCTCGGGACGTTCGCGGAGCGCGGGGACGTGGATGGGGAAAACGTTGAGGCGATAATAAAGATCGGAGCGGAAGGAGCCGCGCTCGACGAAATGCAGCAGATCGCGGTTGGACGTGGCGAGGATGCGCACGTTGACCTTGATGGTCTTGGTGCCGCCGACGCGTTCGAATTCACGTTCTTGGAGGACGCGCAGGAGCTTGGCTTGGAGATTGGGCGGGATCTCGGAGACCTCGTCGAGGAGCAAGGTCCCGCGGTTGGCGAGTTCGAAGCGGCCTTCGCGCCGATCGGTCGCGCCGGTGAAGGAACCTTTTTCGTGACCAAAGAGTTCACTCTCGATCAAGTTTTCAGAAAGCGCGGCACAGTTGAGTTTGATGTAGGGCTCGTCTTTGCGTTTCGAGTGCTGCCAGAGGGCGCGCGAAACCATCTCTTTTCCTGTGCCGTTTTCGCCGGTGATGAGGACGGTGGCGTCGGTGGGCGCGACGCGCAGAATGAGCTGGCGCAGGCGTTGGAGGGCGGGCGAGCGGCCGAGCATGTCGCCTTCGCCACCGGCGCCTTGTGCGCTGAAGAAACGGTTCACGCTCATCAACTGGCGGAACGACTCGGCTTTCTTCAGGACGATTTCAATCTGCGACGGCGCGAAAGGTTTTATGAGGTAATCAAACGCACCGGCGCGCATGCAGCTGACGGCGCTTTCGACGGTGCCGTGGCCGGTCATCATGACGACGAGGGGTTTCTCCGGCAGCCCCATCACGTGATCAAGAAACTGCTGGCCGTCGCCATCGGGGAGGCGCACATCGAGCATGATGAGGTCGAACGTGTCGCGCGCGATCAGGGCTTCGGCCTGCGCAATCGTTCCGGCGACGCTCACCACGTATTTCTTGCGACCAAACAGCTCGGTCAGAATTTTTTGGATGATGGGCTCGTCGTCGAGGACCAGAATACGTTCGAGACTCATGTGGGGGAGATGCCTTCCGATGGATTGGGGGACCTGACGGTCGGGCGCACCGGTAAAAAGCCGATGGCGTTGGGCAGTTGGTTATTCCCGGGCTTTAGCGGCTTTTCAATCTGCTTTTGGTCTGCGGATGGAATCTCCGGACATCCAAGCTGATTGCAGCATCCTTGTCGGACTATTCGCACGAAAACTTAAGAAAGAGCTAAAGTTTTCCCGCACGGTGTCGAAGGTGCGGGGGTGCCCACTCCTACCCCCAAGTCTCCGCGTTTGCTCTCGTTGCTTTCTTTGATTGAGGCGGCTTTGCCTGCGAGTGCCCGGACCGGCCTGATCGCGCGGTCGGTGGATTATCGCAACGGGATCGCTCGCATGACCTTTGTGGACGGCAGTGGCGGCATCGTGGTGCAAAACTTCCTGTTGGCCGACGGCCAGCTTTGCATGCGTGTGGAGCTACATTGCACCGGGGTGACCGAGTCAGAGGCGCTCTTCATCTACCCGCAGGGGCGCGCTTTCGACTGGATGTCGGAAGCATCCCGGGTGGCGCTCGCTTGGAGTGCTTTGCTTCCTTCGGGAGAACCCAGTGTGCGGGCCGTGGCCTGAGGCCTTGCGGCTAAGCTCCCTCTGCTGCCGGTCGGCTTCAGCCGGCGTCGGTGAAATGGATGCTCGAACGCGGGGGCGCGCGCCGCGAGGCGTAGGCCGGCCCGAGAAGACGGATGCGGCTGCGGGCCTCGTCGAGGCGGCCGATTTCATCGCGAATGGTGTCGAGGTGGTGCGCCAGGCGCAGGTGCCGCTCGTGACGGGAGGCGACCAATGCCTGTCCTCGTTCGCGTAACTCAGCGGTGATCCCCTCGGACGACTCCGCCAAGGCGACGATCCGGCACACCAAGGGCTCGGCTTTATGTTCGAGCTCTTGGAACGCCTGGCCGTCGCCGCTGGCCAGCGCACCGTCTTCGCGGAAGCCAATCTCTTCAAGGGCTTGGAGCAGGCGGCGGAGCGTGGTGGTGGCGGAGTGCATGGGGGGAGTGGTTTAGGCGACGCCGCAGATGGGCTCGTTGGCGCTGTGTTTCATGAGCATCTCGGCCCAGCCGGAGCGTAGTTCTCCGATGAGGCGGATCACTTCATGGATGGGTTCGGTGCTCTTGTGCAGGTTGGCCTGAAGGAGACGGCGCAGGTAATAATCGTAGAGGCGATCCAGGTTGCGGGCGTAGTCTCCACCGGCGTTGAAATCGAGGTTGGCGCGGAGTTCGATCAGGATGTTCTGGGCCTTGATGATCGAGGTATTCATCTTCTCGATGCGGGCGCGTTCGTCGGTGAAGGCGTCCGCATCAAGCGCTTGATTGAGGAATCGAATCGCTCCGTCGTAGAGCATCAGGACGAGATTGCCCGGATTGCTCGTGAGAACGGATTGGGCCTGATAAAGTCGCGCGTAAGGATGAGGAGAGGACATGACGGGCGATCAGTCTTGGGTGGAAAGGTCTTGGGATTTCACGAAGAGCCGGGAGAGGTTCTCGATGATGGTGCGCGACGGATAATTGAGATCGACCGCGAGTTTATTGCCTTTTTCGACCTCTTCGGGTCGAACTTCGGGCAGTGCCGCCAGCGCCTCGCGCAGCGTGCTGCTGGCGGTGGTGTCGAGCGTGTCGGGCTTCTGGATATCGGCGGCCTGTTTGGCGGCGGGCTTCAGGTCGGGTGGCGGTATGGCGCCCGATTGAGGGGTGTTGGATGTGGAGCGTATCATGGTATTGGTTCCGGTTGGAACGGTCAGCCCTCGACAGGTAATACAGGGAACGCCGTTTTGGTTACAGAGGATGTTGTCGGCACAATCGGGCTAAATCTTTAGTGGCAAAATCAACGGGCGGGCAGTGTCCGCCAGGTGGTCACGCTGGCGTAATCCGCGAAGATGAGCGGGTTTTGCAGGACGGCGTAACTGAAATCGGCGGGTGTGGCGGTGGAGGTGGTGCGGCCGAGGGCGTGGGCGCGGGCGGAGTTTACGACGGTCGGATCGGTGGCTGAGAAAACGTTGTCGAAGTTCCAGAGCGAGTTTCCGTCCTTGGCATCGACGAGGCGTGCGCGGAGTCCGAGGACGAGCGGCGGGTAGGGCGAGTAGGCGGTCACGTCCACCAAGAGAATGGCATCCGCGCCGGTTTCGGAGGCGATGCGCGGGAGCAGGTCCACCGGTAACACGGCGGTCGAGGCGAGCTCGGGCCGGCCGGTGAGGAGGGCGAGGCGTTCGCGCGGGACTTGGGCGACTTCGGCGCGAGCCGCGCCGGTGAGGGCCGCGCCGAGGACACGATCCAGCTGATCCAGGGTATCGCTGTTGAGTCGCGGGCCGACTGCCGCGCAGGGCAGGAGGGCGATGCGACGAATGTGTTCAGGCATTCGGTCGATCTTGCGGACGTTGGCGGGAGCGTAAAAAGGGCCCGTGACTGCGGTGTCGGGTTTGGGGATGAGGGAGGTGCAGGCGGTGAGGCCGGGGAGGACGGCGGCCGCCAGCAACAGGCGCAAGCGGAGGGGAATCATGAGGATTTTGAAAAGAAGGACTTGGTGAGCTGGCTCTGGATGTTGTTGTAGCTCTGTTGGGAGTTTTCCATCGCAACGAAGCTGGCAGTGAGCCGCTCTCGCTGCTGGTCGAGCTGGCGTTCGATAGCGGCGATCTGGTCGTCGAGGCTTTTGTTCGTCGAGGTGATCTTGGTCTGCTGGGCGTCGATGTAGCCTTTGTCGAAATCATTGCCTGCGATGAGATCCACGGAGGTCTTGAGGCGTGCGGCGAACCCGGTGGAAGCCGTGGTGAAAAAGGCGGACACGTCGTCGGGGCGATCGGCGAGGGCGGCGTTGAGGGTGGACGAACTTTTCACCGTGAGCTGCGAGGTGCCGGAGGTGAAGTCGATGCCCATGGATTCGAGGCGGTTGATCGTGCCGGAGAGCCCGGAGACCGCGCCGAAGGCGTTGCGTCGAAGGGTCTGTGACCAGGCCTGAACCTCTCGGTTGTCGGAGAGGGTGGAGGTGGTGACCTTGCCGTTGGCGGAGGTGACTTTCGTCTGTTCGTCGATGAAGGACTGCACGGCGTTGAAAGAGGAGATGAAGGCGTCGATTTTACTCCTCATCGAGGTGGTGTCGCTGCCGACGGTGATGGTATCGGTGCCTTTGTCGCCCACAGTGAGGGCGAGGCCGTCGATACCATGGCTGGTGGAGGTGAGCGTGTTGCTCGTGCTCACGAGTTGGGGACCGCTGTCGATCGTGAAGAGGGCGTTGTCGCCGCGGGTCAGGGAGGCGCCGACGCCCGTGAGGCCGAGCGCGCTGAGGAGGTTGCCCGTGTCGTCGGAGAGAAAAATACCGGTGTCGCCAGTGGTTTTGTTGGCGAGGACCACGCGATCGGTGGCGGTGTCATAGCTCGCGGAGACGCCGGCAGTGGAGGCGTTGATCCGCTGCAAGATGGATTTAATCGAATCGGTGGAGGCGTTGTAGGAGATGCTGACGCCGTTGATGGAGAAGGTAGCATCACCGCCGGCAACCGGAGTGCGCAGGCTGGAGGAGGCGAGAGGTGAGGACTGGCTGAGGGCGCCGAGCGCGGAGCCGCTGGAGACCGAGGAACTGTTGTTGTTGGTCAGACGAAACGCGGAGAGAAAGTTCGAGGTGTCGTTCGCCGCGCCGAGCGTGATCGTGCCTGCGCCGGTGAGGGTGACCTTGTCGGTGCCAGGGTCGTAGGCAGCAGTGACAGTCGTGCCGGTAGCGATGGAGATTTTGTCAAAAACGTCCTGAAGAGAATCCGCCAGATCCACGGAGACGTGCTTGCCGTTGACGGTGAAGGTGCCGGCGGTGATCGCGGCTCCGAGGGGCAGCGTGGCCAGCGTGAGGCCGGCGACATTGCTCGTGGTGGCGAGCCCGCCGGCGATATCGGAAGAGCCGCGCAGGCGGCTGGCCGTGGCGATTTGCGTGACGTCGATTTTATACGCGCCGGTAGGAGTGCCGGTGCCCGCAGACACGGCCCACGTGGCGGGGCTGGCGGTGCGGGCGGAGAACGTAGAGGAGGACTGCAACGCGGCGATCGCGCTTTGGAGAACGGTCATCTTTCCATCGAGGGTGGAGAGGGCGGTGCTTTTCTGGCTGTTGGAGGTTTTCTCGGTTTCCAGACGTGTGGCGGGGGCGCGGGAGTATTCGATGGTGCTATCGATAAATGATTTCCAGTCGAAGCCCGAGACGAGACCGGAAAGTTGATTGGTAGTAGCCATGGCGAGTGAAGCGGTTGAGAGACAGTTTTATCTCTATCGTCTATCGGCCCGCCTTAAGGTTGAGTTGAGGTCTTTCTCCGGGGCAAAACGGGGGATCTCCAAAAAAACTCAGAATCGATTTAAAGTTTTCTGGAAAGCGGGCCGTAAGCAGGAATGTCAGCGCAAGGATGTGCTGATGGATCGGGTCGGATTCACCACCGGCCACGTCGCCCTACGGAAAGGGCACCTAATCAAGGAAGATTACCATGTCAGTCGTTATCAACAGTAACTACGCAGCGACCGTTGCCTCGAACAACCTAGCCAGCTCCTCCTCAATGCTTCAGAAGAGCCTCAACCGGCTCTCCAGTGGTTCCAAGATTGTCAGCCCGGCCGATGATGCCGGTGGCCTGGCCGTCTCGATGCGTTTATCCGCTGCCGCCCGCCGTTCCGGCGCCGCTTCGGTGAACGTCGCCAATTCCGTCTCATTGCTGCAAACGCAGGACGGCGTGCTCAAAGTGGCCGGCAAGGTCCTCGAGCGTATCGGCGAACTGAAAACCCTCGCGACCGATCCGACCAAGAGCTCCACCGATGTCGCCAACTACGACACCGAGTTCACGCAGCTCAAGGCACAGCTCACGTCGCTGGCGGGCGAAAAATTCAACGGCATCGCTCTGTTTAACAACGCCCTCACCGCCCAGGTGAGCGAAGACGGCAGTCAAACTGTCGCTCTCTCGTCCAAGGACCTCGCGGGTAATGCGGGTATCACCGCCATCACCGCCGCGTCGAACCTCACCTCCTTGACCATCAGTAATATCACTGCTGGCACCGACGGCGTCGCGACCTTCCGCGCCACCAACGGTGCAGAGCAAAGCCGCCTCGGTTTCGCCGCCGAGGTGCTCACGACCAACAAGGCCAACCTCGAAGCCGCCAACAGCCGCATCGTCGATGTGGATGTGGCCGAGGAATCCACGCAGCTCGCGCGGTGGAACACCCTTGTCTCGGCCGGCACTGCGATGCTCTCGCAGGCCAACCAGAGCGCCCAGACCGCGCTCAAGTTGCTGCAATAAGCAGCTCAAGGCACCCGCTCGCGCCGCCCTCACCGGGGCGCGGGCGGAGTCCCACCAGGTTAAAGCGGAAGCACCGCGGATCCTCGCGGCCCATCCTCCGACCTCGCAACGGAGACAACGCCACTGCGCGTGTCTTTTTCCGACGAAGAGTCAGAGCCTACCACTTAAGGCTAGCACCCTCGCAGGGTGACATTTTCCGGGCACATGCCCGGGATCGGTCCGACCCGGACCGTTTTCTTCCGGGTTCGTGGCGACGACGGACTGTCGCACTCATCAAGGAAAGATACTACCATGTCTGTTGTCATTAATTCTAACTACGCGGCCACTGTTGCCTCCAACAACTTGGCCAGCTCCTCGACGAACCTGCAAAAGAGCCTTAACCGGCTTTCCAGCGGTTCTAAGATCGTAAACCCGTCTGACGACGCCGGTGGTTTGGCCGTTTCGATGCGCCTCTCCGCCGCCGCCCGCCGCTCGGGTGCAGCCAGCACCAACGTTGCGAATTCGGTGTCCTACCTGCAGACGCAGGACGGCGCCTTGAAGGTCGCCGGAAAGGTCCTTGATCGCGTGAGCGAGCTCAAGGTCCTCGCCCAAGACCCCACCAAGAGTTCCACCGATGTTGCCAACTACGATACGGAGTTCACGCAGTTGAAAGCCCAGCTTACTTCCCTCGCGGCCGAAAAGTTCAACGGTATCAACCTCTTCGCCAATGCGCTCACCGCGCAGGTCAGCGAAGACGGCGCACAGACCGTGGCTCTTTCCAGCAAAGACGTCGCCACCAGCACGACCAGTGTCACGGGCGCGTCCAACCTCGCGGCAGTAAGCATTGCTCAGATCAGCACCGCCATCGACTCGATCGCAGGCCACCGCGCCACCAACGGCGCGGAACAGAGCCGCCTGGGTTTTGCCGCTGAGGTGCTCACGACCAACAAGGCTAATCTCGAAGCCGCCAACAGCCGCATCGTCGATGTGGATGTGGCCGAGGAATCCACGCAGCTCGCGCGGTGGAACACCCTCGTCTCGGCCGGCACCGCCATGTTGTCGCAGGCCAACGGGTCGGCGCAGACCGCTCTGCGCCTCCTTCAGTAAGGTCAGTGATACGATAACGCCCTGAAAGGTAATCGGTCAGGTGCCCCCGCATGTTCGAGCATGCGGGGGTTTATCTTTTTATGGGGTCCCCCCCCCTTCCGTTTCTTTCTCTTTCTCGTAATCGTTCTCGTTCTCGCCCCGCCGGTCGGCCGAGGATCCAAGTCTCAAGGCCCGAGCCGGAGAAAGAGAACGAGTAAGAGAACGAGAAAGAGAACGAGTCGGACAAAGAACGACGCCGGTGTGCTTTTGCCCTTAGTTCGCGTCGAGGTGTGCCGATGAAGGAGGCAAGCCTGTCATGTCCTCCGCACCTCCCCGCCTCAGCCTCTGCATGATCGTGCGCGACGAAGCCGCCCACCTGCCGGCCTGCCTCGATTCCGTGCAAGGCCTCGCCGACGACATCGTGATCGTTGACACCGGCTCGACCGATACCACTCGCGAGATCGCCCGTGCCCGTGGCGCCCGCGTTTTCGAAGCCGCCTGGACCGGTGACTTCGGCGCCGCCCGCAACCTCGCCCTGGCCGAAGCCCGCGGTGAGTGGATTCTCGTGCTCGACGCCGACGAAACCCTGCCGCCCGCCAGCCGCATTTGTCTCCATGAACTGATCTCCGGCCCCCCGCATTCGGCCTACAACTTGGTGCAAAAAAACCGACTGGCCGCCGCCGGCGCGCATGTCTCGGTGCACATCGTCCGCCTGTTTCCCAACGATCCCCGCGTGCGCTTCGAGCGCCCGATCCATGAGCAGGTCAACACCAGTCTGGAACGCGCCGGCATTCGTATCGTCGATACGAATATCGTTTTCGACCACTCCGGTTATGCGTCGTCCCTTGTGCTCGCGGGCAAGACCGAGCGCAACCGGTGCATCATCGAGGCGACCCTCGCCCGCGAGCCTGAGGGCGATCCCAACCTCCGGTATTTTTACGCCTCCACGTTTTTCGACCTGAAGGAGTTCGGCCGCGCCGCTCGCGAATACGAAGCCTGCGCCGTGCGTTCCCGCACCAATCGCAAGCGCCTCGAACACGCCGCCACGCTCAAGGCCGCGCAAGCCTGGTTTCTCTCGGGTGAGTTTGACCGCGCTCGCGCGCTGTTGCCCAAGAGTATCGAGCCGGGGCTGCATCCGCTCGCCGCGCACCTGCGCGCTGAACTCGCGGTGAACGCCGGCCGCTCGCTCGATGCGGTGAAGTGGCAGGAGTCGGTGCTGGCCGCGCCCGACGTGGCGTATTTGCCGCCCGAGTCGCTCACACCTCTCAAGTTCAAGGCCATGCTATTTCTTGCCAACCACTGGGCCGGTCGCGGCCGCAAGGACATCGGCGTGAAGCTGCTGCGACTCGCCCAAGATATTTCCACGGGCACCCGCGACGGCGCCAGCGCCGCGCTCGCCGCCAGCTATCGCGAAGCGACCGGCTTGGTGTAGTTCCGCATCCTCGATCCCGCTCGGGCTGGATCAGCAAATCGCCGATCCAGCGTCATGCAGCTAGGCATCGATAGGCTGTTACGTCTTTAGACGAGGCTTGGACTTTTCGAAAACGGTGTCCCAAATGCCTGATCGTGAGCATAGCAACTAGCTTATATTCAAGCTGGTTATATCACATGTAAAGCTGACTTTGGTGGTTGCGGCTAGGTATTGCATGGGCCCTGCATTGGTTGGCTCTGCCAATAATTGACACCTGCTTGTTGTATGAATCCGCGCCGTTTCCTCCTCGCCACTGTCTCGTTTGCCTTCCCGGCTCTGCTGGCAGCGTTAACCTTTCAAGAGTGGCAGGCGGCGAACTTCACCCCGGCGCAACTGGCCGACACCGCCATTAGTGGAGCACCGGCCGACCCGGATAGCGATGGTCAGGCGAATCTCCATGAATACGTCTTCTTCGGCCAGCCGCTAAGCGCCGAAACCCACCTTCTGCCGACGCTAGAAAATGTGAACGGCACGCTTGCGCTGACCTACCGGGAACGGGATGGGATCACCGACGTCGACATCCGCCTGCAGGGCTCCAATACGCTGCAAACCTGGATAACCTATAACAGCGTTACTGAGGCCGAACGCGTCACGTTTACCGGCTATAATGAAGTCACCTTACTCGACCCGGAACCATTGAACGGCACGCGCCGATTCCTGCGCCTGCGGTTGGAACTCACGCCGGTGCCTGCATTGCGTGCGGCAACTCAACTTGCGTTTAATACAATCACCGCCACGACCTGCGGGCTGAACTGGACCGATCCGAATGCCACCGAGCTCGGTTATGCGGTCGAGCGCCAAAACCGCACCACCAGTGCATGGGAGCGACTTGTTATAACGGGCTCCGATACCGGGAATTGGCTTCATGCTGACGCCGATTATCAAACGAGCACCACCTACCGAGTTGTTGCCCTCGGTGAGAATGGCCTCGAGATCCCCTCGACTCCCATCTCCCTGCCCGATCTCGATGGAAACGGGATGGTGGATGCGTGGGAGCAACGCTTTTTGGGCAACCAAGGAAGCGACGCCAATGCCGATCCCGATGGCGATGGCCGCACAAATGCGGAGGAATTTCAGCAGGGCTCCGATCCCACGGATTTTTTCAACGGCGAAGTTCCTATATTGGTAACCGTGAGTGGAGCGGGGCAGCCACGGGCTTCCGGATATCTCCATCAGCCACTGGTTATTCAAGTGTTCCATGCAGACGGGATCACTTCTTGGTTAAATGCTCCCGTTCAGTTGACTGTGACCGAAGGCGACGGGCGTTGGGCTGCCAGTGTCGGCGGTCCTACTTTCACAACGCTTGAGCTGCGTTCCGACCAGCTCGGCCGCGTGAGCGCTTATTACTGGCTGCCATGAATAATCCCACCCCTCCTCGTCCTATAAACAGGGTGCTCGTTATGGGGATTCTCTCCATCACCATCCTTTCAGTCCAAGCAAAGGAGCGCTCGTCCGCCAATAGCGGCGCTCCGAGCAGACAGGCCCGTTTGGCTGTCGAAGTCACCGATCAACCCTCGCTCTATATTGATGCTTGGGATGTGGTCGGTGGATTCGAAGCCAAGGTCTCTATCATCGAAGAAAATCATATTGGCTATCCCGATCTCCTTCACAGCCAGATCAACTCGGAGTATCGTGTGCCAGTTTCCACGGAGCCCCTGCGCTACTTTAGAAAACAGACGATCACATCAACTTGGTCGGCTGATTACGTGTCGGAGTTCCCGACCACCCTTCAGGGGCAGATGAACGTTATAATCGAGAAAGATGCGCTGAGTAATGATGTGGTTTCTTTCGGAATGTGGGACCAAACCGAAGTCACTCACTATAGGGATGTCACGGGAACCGATATGTATGGAGGGAAGGTCTACGGGGAAGACGTCTATACTAGGACCACGGTATCCCAAGGCTCACAAGCTACGTTGGGGAACGCACTGGGGAACAAGACGATCCTATTTCTTGAGGGCAGCAAAACGATGAACAGTGGGAAGCCTGGTAGCGTTGACGAAGTGACGGGGTTGTCGTTTTCGGCCACTCCTTACTGGCAGGCCTATCTCTTGGGGCCGACGTTCTGGGGGGCAGACAGGGTATTCCGGAAGGGAACCGGCGTAGGCCCGCTTTTCGGTGCTTCTCCTCCGGGGGAATGGACTGCTACCAAGGCCGTTTTTGGGAGTGTGGGCAAAGGTATTTCAGAGCCGATCGGCGTCCCACTTACGATCAATTCCGCCGCTTTCAGCTACACCCTTGAGCTCTCGGAAGAAGATACTTTGGAGCAGATTCAGACTCGATTACAGGCTGATCGCCAAGCTGCTGTCTTCGATGGCATTCCTTGGGGCGTGGAGCGATCTGTCGCGCATGGCGGCAACCAAGTCACGGACCGCGACTCCTTGACTGACGAGTCGGAGCTATGGCTCTACAATTATACAAACGAGGCGACCACTGCGGGCCATGTGACTGAAAGCCGTGTCCAGTTCCGATTCAATGTGCCGGCGGAATTGCGAATACCCGGCATGGTGTATCGGGGGCGTGTCATCCAGTATTTCTATTCCGATGCGGATTCTTGCACAGCGAAGGTCATCAAGGTGCATGAGCTGGAAATGAAAGAAGGACAGTGGGAGTCCGCCGTGATCACGCCCGTGATTCCCTCGGAGGACGGTCTTACGGTATTGCAGTATTTCTCAATGGTGGCCGAGCCTGTTCCGTCGCATGCTCTCATTGCGTTGCCGAGCGCCGATCCATCAACCGATATAGCGCCGCCCGAATATAGCAGTCGAAAGCCGGTGTTTTCATCACAGGATCTCGTGGCCCCGGGTTGTGGCACACGTAGTGTCATCGTGGACTCGCTCACTTTGCAGCAGATCAACTTGTCCGATACGTGGGGTGTTCTAGACGACTGGCCTGAGGTCGCCGTTACGTGGTCGTCGCTTTCCGGCGCAACCGCACAGGTTCGCATATGGCACTGGCATAATGACGGCTCCCCACTGGGCCAATGGTCGCTGGTATCGAACGCCGAAAACTTGGCATCCTATTTCGGATCCACCAAGGACTATTTTTTCGCCGAATTACTGGGTGCCGGACGCGTAACAGTCAGGATCTCGTTCAATTTGGACGGGCAGGAATTCCATGATGATATCGAGATTGAGTCGGGGATAGGCGAACTCGCCGTCGACGCCAACCGGGATGGTGAGATCCATCTCGCCAGTAAGGACGATTCAGACGCTACTTCGACCAGCACGCCCTATCGATTCTGGATCAATGATGATGATGATACAGGCCCAGTGGAGGGGAATGACATCCCAGGGCAGGCCAGCGGAACGGCTGACTATAGCAACGCTGTGGTGGATTCTGTCCGCGATTTGGTGGACTTCTTTCCGGTCTATTTAGATATAAAGCAGCTCCTTACAGTGTTGCCGCCCAGCGCCTCGATTAAATATAAGCTCAAGCAGGCGGACGGGGCGCTTAACTTCGTCTACACGAATCAAAACCGTGCGCAGGCACTCGATTATCAGAAGCCGAAATTGCCGCCGCTTGGAAACGGGCCGCTGACGAGTGGATTTGGACCACAATTCATTCAAGCTCCCGGCTTAGCAACGACAACCCCGATTCCGGTGGCGGGCGTGGAACTGTCGTCGAGTTTCCTTGATCTCATTCGTAATAATGACGGCGGTGTGTTGCTCATTGAAGCACGTTCGGCAACCGACACGCCACTCATGCTTACCGTTGAAAAAGAAGGGGCAATAATTGCAGAGATCAAATTAGAGCTGAAAATCAGCAAGGTGGAGGATATGTATCGCCGACTCAATTTGCGTGATAAAAATGGCTCCCCGCCACCAGGATTGGAGGGCGATTTTTCTCGCCGTGACGCAGATGTTGGCAAGCCAACATATATGGGGAAAGCGGATGGTAGCGGCCCCGAAGGCTATCCTGATAGCCTTACGAATGGCAGGTGGTTTGTCTTTGTGATTGGCTCTAATGTTGGCGGGGAGAAGATGCGCGCGTGGCAATCAGAAAGCTTCAAGCGACTCTATTGGAGTGGCATGAAAGCCCGGTTTGTCGGTGTGTCTTGGTATGGAGACCCCTACAGTGACGATAACGACAAGGTATATGATTATCACGTAGCGGTGCGAAACGCATTTTCGACTGCACCAATGCTAGCTGCTGAAATTAATAAGCTACCAGGATCAAAAACCGTTGCTGGTCACAGCCTAGGGTGCGGTGTTGTGGCGAGTGCAGTCGTGGATCATGGCATGAGTGTAACCAATGCAGTGATGCTTGATGCAGCACTCGCGCAAGAGGTTTACGATGGCGACGCAGTGAATGATCTGGCGGGCATGGTGCCTGAATTTTGGCAAAACTATCCTGAGCGCCTCTGGTCAGCTAGGTGGAATGAGCGCTTTGTGGGAACAAGCGATTCGAGGAGACTGCTTACATGGCGTAACCGTTTTCTGAACGCACTGCCTGTCTTGCACAACTTCTACTCCAGCACTGAAGAGGTGCTGGCCAGATACGAGGGCACGGCTTTGGCAGGCTTGGTATCGGGTGCATTTGATGGCAGATTGGGCGCCTATGCCTGGGTGATACAGGAAAAGACAAAAGGGAATAAACTAGACATTTTAGGTTTGGCCCATGCTGGCAGCGATTATGCCGGCTGGGGTTACAATACTACCGATCCACTCAGCCCTGACGATCCCGATTACTACACTGGCGTTTACGTTGATAATCTCCAGGGCCACGGAATGACCTATCGACGGCAACTGGAATCGCCATCTGCGTTAGGTTCGCCATCAGACGAGTTGTTGAGACGTGCTCCAGTATTTGATCCGGGTTGGGGCATCCTTCAGGGCGGGGTCAATCGTAATGTGGACACATCAGTGCATCGTGGTCCTGATTGGATTAATGATCTTTATAGTATTGCAGAGGGGAATGGAGTTGCAGCCAATTACTCCAAGCGAAGCCAGCTTTTAGCTGAAGCCATTCCGGCACTGAGCGTGCCCGTAGGCATCAGGCCGTTGCAGGCAATCAACGCAGCCAAGAATTATGACCTGCCTTCGCTTTTTGCAGATCAAGCTAATTGGCCGAGGCCGCTTAGCGGAAGCACGGGAGTTCGGGAATGGCGGCACAGTGATATGCGGGAAGTGGCATATAGCTTCCAAACTCGTTTTTACGATCAACTGAAGGCTTTTTCTGATAATTAATTATGAATTTATTTGATGCAACGAAAACGCTGGCGGTTCTAATGCTAGCAACTACCGGCGGATGCGCATCAGTCACCCAGGCGGCAAAAATAACAATCCATGCAGTTGATGAAACTGGCCGTTCAGTGCCTGATGCTAAGGTTTCTATCGGCTTTGTTGATCCCGAAAATCCAAATGCTCCCCGTGACGTGAGTGGCGTTACCGATGCAAATGGTCTCTTTACAGGAGAAGGGCGGGCATATTTCAGTTTAGGGGCGGATATTAGTAAAGAGGGCTATTACATGAGTGGCGGTGGTGTCGATCATCTCACTCCCGGGGTAGTTCGTATGGAGCCTTGGAATCCTGTGGTGACAAGTATCTTGCGCTCCATTGGGAGCCCTACCACACTGTATGCAAAAAAAGTAACCGCCGATGTTCCTGTCTTGAATCAACCTTGCGGGTATGATTTAGAAAAAGGGGATTGGGTGTCTCCGTATGGAAAAGGCAGCACTCCGGATCTAATCTTTAGGATAAAGCGTGATTATAAAAGCTGGTTCGATTTTACCGTAATCGCTGAGCTAGGATTTTCTCAACCGCTAGACGGCCTTGTTCGTATGAAATCTCCGGACATAGCTCGTAACTCTGTGTTTCGGTGGGAGCGCCTTGCTCCGGAAAATGGATATATTGCCCAACATATAATCCGGTTCGTAAGTCATCATCCAGATACTGGCATAGCATCTGAACGGTCGTTTGATATGGCAAAAAGGGATGTCGGGTATTTCTTCCGTGTGCGCACGGTGGCGAATGGCGAGCGACTATCGTTGGCTAACTACGGAAAGATAATCGGCGATATAGGTGTTGATCCACGTGAAAGCAAAACATGCGCTATCTCTTTTTTATACTACTATAATCCGATGATGAATAGCCGAAATCTAGAATTTGATCCTAAGCGAAATTTATTCCCGCCATCCATCCCTGGAGCAAACGTCACTGAGCCATAACCAGCGGCACACGTCGCGCCCGCTCTCCGCAGACTCCGAGCCGTCACGCCGTTGCTTCCTCCTCCGCTCCTGCGTCGCTCCGTCCGGTGGAGTGCAATCCCGCCGGGGGCGGCCTGGGCGGTGCAGTGGCCCGCCCGAAGCGGCGCTTCCTGTAAGACCCGCGCCGTCACGTCCACGGCGGCCGTCCGCTGCGCTCCCGTCCGCCGAGGCGTGCCCGCCCTAGGGTGACCGGCGGCCGAAGCGAGCCAAAGGGACACGTCTTGACTCTTGACAAAGCGCCCCGTCGCTCGGGTTCGAAAGGATCTTCAATGATCCCGAGCGGAGTGCAACTTCGCCCGGACCGGCCACGCGGGCAGGAATGCTCGCGAGAAGCGGCGCTCCTGTAAGATCCCGGAAGAAAGGGATCCAAGCGTGCGGAGCGGGTCAACGAGGCCGTCGGAACGCCCCATGGAGACACTCGGAGTGGTCCAGTGGCAGGTCTCTGGGGCAATGGGGAAGCGTTGTCGGGCGACGTTGATGGGCTGTCGGCCCATGTAGTTGGTTTGTGTGCCCATGTTAACACGCTGTCCGGCCATGTTGACGGCTTGTCCATCAAGGTTGACGAACTGTCCGGCAAGACGGGCGCGCTGATCGACGATGCTTTTCCACTGTTCGCCAACATCAACGCCGTGTCGGTCGGACCCTGTTTTTGCGCTGTCCGGCATTGTTTTTCCGACCCAGCAAATGATGGAGCTGTGAGCGGATAGGAGAATCGGGCTCAGTGGGTGGTGACTTTCCAGGCGGTCGATACGGTGGGGAGGTTGGCGACGCTGGTGCGCGTGGTTCCATCCATGAACCACACCGAGTGCGCGCCGGTCGCGCTATTTTCAAAGATGAGGTCAGGCTTGCAGTCTCCGTTGAGGTCGCCGGCGGTGGCGATCTGCCAGGCGGTCACGCCAGTCGGGAGCGTGATCACGCTGGAGCGGGTGGTGCCGGACATGAGCCAGATGGCGCGTTCGCCCGTGGTTTGATTTTGGACCACGAGGTCGATGGTGCTGTCGCCGTTGAAATCGCCGCGCACGCCGCTGCCCGCGATGGTGGTGCGGAAGCCGCTGGTTACGGACAGGGTGGCGGCCACACTCTATTTCGAAACCACGGCCTGGCCTTAGTGGTTCGAGATCTTCCACACGGCGGCGGCGGTGGGGAGATCGAGGGTCGAAGTGCGGGTCGTTCCGTTCATGAGCCAGAGGGAACGCCGGCCGTCGCTTATGTTTTCGAAGATGATGTCGGGGTGGCCATCGCTGTTCATGTCGGCGGCGGCGACGATGCGCCACGATACCAAGCCTTGCGGAAAATCGACCACCGATTGGCGGTTGATGCCGTCCATGAGCCAGAGCGAGCGGCGGCCATCGGCCACATTTTGGAACAGGATGTCGGGCTTGCCGTCCCCGTTGAAATCCGCCGCGGCGGCGATATGCCAGGACGCGATTCCGGTGGGCAGATCGACTACGGTCGTGCGGGTGGTTCCATTCATCAGCCAGAGCGAACGGCGTCCATCGGCCGTGTTGTGAAACAGGAGGTCCACCTGGCCGTCGCCGTTAAAGTCCGCGGCCGCACCGATACGCCACGTCGCGAGGCCGACGGGCAACTCGACGACGGAGTCGCGAGTGGCGCCTTTCATCAGCCAAATGGTGCGTCCGCCCGTGGTGAAGTTTTGGAAAATCAGGTCGGTGTGACCATCGCCTTTAAAATCCGCCGTGGTCATAAGCTCCCAGGCGGTGGAACCGGTGGGCAGGGTGGAAATCGAGGTGCGGCTGGTGCCGTTGAAATTCCAGACGACGCGTTGGCCGGTGGACGCGTTCCAGAGCACCAAGTCGGGTTTGCCATCGCCGTTGAAATCACCGCGCACGCCGCTGCCGACGGGAACGGTGGTGGCGCGGAACGCCGCAGTGCCCGCGGCGTTGTTTTCGTGGAGCAGCGCGTTGTCGGCGGCGTTGGCTGCGGGCAGTGCCACGCCGGTGGGCTGGCCTTGGTAGGTGATGGACGGATTGGAAAAATACGGGATACGCGTGCCCGGGTAGTAGGCCATCACGGTGATGTATTGCTGGCCGTTGTTACCGTAGAAACGCCAGCCATAGGCATAGGTGGAGCCGGAGGCGTTTTGGCGGTCATGAAGCGCACCGTAGTTGTGCCCCAGCTCGTGCGGGAACGCGAGGTTACCACTCGCCCAAACATCGGCGACCACACTGAACGCGTAGGGCGCAAAGCTTGGGGTGCCATTGCCCACATAGCCAAGGCCGGCGACTCCGGCGGCGGCGTCACGCCGGATGAGAGTGCAGAGGTCCGCGCCGAACGTGTCGCGCAACGTGCCGATCTCGTCCATGTAGCCGTCCGAGAGGTTTTGGAAGCGAGTGAGATCGGTGTTGAAGCTGGACGACTCGACGTAGTTGACCTCGGCCGTGCCCACGAGCCGGAGGGTGATAGCGATATCGCTATTGGCGTAACACGTGTTGGTGAGGGCGACGTAAGAATTGATGGACGCCACCATGCCGTTGACGCCGCCGGCATAGGCGCGGGCAGCGGGCGTGTAGGCGACGAAGATATCCACGGTGGTGTTGGCGCGGACGGCCGCGGTGGCGGACAACACGGCGAGGCAGAGCGTGATGAGACGGAGGCGTTGCATGGCGAATGAGGCTGAGAGATGAGTGGCTACCTTAGAGTCCGGCGACGGGTGTCGATGGCGGCACCGGGCTGGAGGGCGGGCACCCGGGGGCGTTGCTGAGATCGGTGGCGGTGACGCGCACGTCGCCGTCGTCCCCGCCATTGATAACGTAGGAACGACGTTCTTCGGGAAGGTAGATCACGCCAGCTTGGGCGTTGCCCACATAACTGAGCACGACGGTGCTGCCCATGCGGCCTTCGGCTTCGCCGGTGAACACGCCTGCGTCCGCGCCCGTGATGTCGAAACGGTGAAGGATCACCGCGACGCGCTCGTGCGCGCTCACGGGAAACGTTACGGACACCGGTGGAACGAAATCGCGCGGCGGCGTCACGGACGGCGCCAAATCGCGCAACGGTTGCTGGAAGCGGCCATGCCACACGCCAACGATTCCCTGCGGGAGAGGCGTCATCGGATCGGGGGTAGGCGTGGCTGCATCTGCCGTGGGAGCAGACGCAGGTGCGGGCGCGGGCTCGGGTGTATCCGATGAAGCGATAGCTGCGAGCGGTAGCGGCGATGCTTCCGTCGGGATCGGGGTAATCGGTTTGCGCGGCCAAAGCAGCACGCTCATCGACAGGGCGAGTGCGGTGAGACAGAGGAGGGTAACTCGTTTGGACACGGTCCCTGCCATCGGCGCATCAGGCGCGCTTCTTGAATGCGTCGGGATATTTTATCGGTTCAAAAAACCGGCGATATTGCCGGCGATCAGTTCGGCGTAGCGGGCTGGGTCGTAATGGTGGTCGCTCGGATTGCTGTTGAGCAGTTCCGGTCGGACCAATCCTTCGGCGCCCAGCGAAGCGGCATCGAGCATGAGGTAGGAGACGCCATGGTGCAGCGACCAGTCGCGCATGCGCCGGTTGAACTCCAGCGTCAGCGCGGTGCGGGCGAGCTGCGAGGCGCGGACCTCTTTGCGTTGATTGGCGACTTCGCCCCAAGCGATGCCATCGCGAATGGTCGGCAGCGCGGTGCTCATGCAAAGCACGTCAAAGCGTTCGGCCACCTCGCCGATAAAACGTGCGTAGGCGGCGACTGCGCGGTCGAGCATCGCGAAGACGGATTCACGGTATTTCGTCGCCCGATACCAGATGACGAACCCCGTATCGACTTCGCCGAGGGTGACGATGACCCGACGCGCCGGGGTGGTGGCGAGAGCGCGCATGAACGTGGGATAAGCCTGGGTCTTGGAGTCGTTGGGGTTCTCCATACCCGAGGCGGTGGCACCGGGAACGATCACGGTTTCCCATGCGTGGTCGGGGAAACGCGTGGTGAAGAGCGGCTGCCGAAAGACGGCACCGTGGGAATCCCCCAGCACGAGAAGCAGCGTCATGTCGTTGCGCCTTTACGCGCAGGCGACCGGTTTTTGGGCGACGGCGATCCACCACTCGGCATCGCGTTGATCTTCGTCGGTGGGAGCACAGTTGGGGATATCACGGAGCACGCGGGGCTGCGGGCGTTTCCAGCCACCGCCGGCGTTCTGGCGATAGAGAGCGCGCCAGCTGAAATGGCGGGCGACTTGTTCTTCCAATTGTGCGTGGTCGTAGATGTGCAGGTGGTAGGGCACGGGGTTGTGGCCGTGCTCGTTCATCCAGAGATTGGGGACCGAGCCGATGAAGAGGCCGCCGGGTTTGAGCACGCGGTCAAATTCACGGAGGAGGCGGTCGGGATTGGGCAAGTGTTCCAGCGTTTCGAAGCTCACGGCGATGTCCACCGAGGCATCCGGCAATTGGTGGAGGCGCGTGGCATCTTGTGCGGAGAACTCCAGGTTGGTGTGGAAGGCCCCATAGAGATCGCGGGCGTAGGCGACGGCGGAGGTGCTGTTGTCGATGCCGATCACGCGCGCCGCACCCGTGCCGGTCGCGAGGGCGGCGGAGCCGTAGCCAAGCCCGCAGGCGGCATCGAGGACCACGTGGCCGGGACGCACATGTTCGCGGGCGAGGATGTAGCGTGCGAGGTGGGCGTCGGAGCGGATGCCGCCCTCGCGCAACATGTCCATGTGCAGGTCGCGTTCGGCGCGGAGGGTTGCCAGCGGGTGTGCGTGGAGCACGCGTGGGGGAATTACGTCGAGGAGCAGCAGGACGCCGGAACTGGTGTCGTTAAGATCTTCGTAGGGGATGACGCATTGGTTGAGTGCGTGTTTGCGGAAGCCGGCTTCGATCAGGCGATTTTCCCACCAAGCGCGGTCCCGATCAGGCGTGGCATCGAGGGCGATCCAGAGGTGGCGGCGGGTGATGCGGCGCAGCTCGGGCAGCCAAACGGAGAGGGCGAAGTCATCCAGGGTGGCGAGCGAGCCGAGGTTAAATAACGTGTCGGTCGCGCCGTCGGCCAGGGGCAATCGCGGGAAATCCCCACTGGCGGGAATCGCTTCCACCAACGCGCACGGGGCATCCGACTGATGCGCGGACAGCAGCACGTCACCGCCGTCGAGGAAGTCGATTTGCAGCGGGGCGGGCGTGCCGAAGAAGCGGCCGAGTTGGTCAACAAAAGCACGTAGATCGTCGCCCGGGTTGGTCTCGACCGGAGCGAGAGTCGGTGCGGCTGCGGCACGCCGCAACGGACGCGGCCTGGCGGGCAAGGTGGGCGCGTAGCCGAGGCGTTCGACCAAGGCCTCGCCGCCGAGATCGACGAAGAGATGGCGGTGGCGATCGGTGAACACCTTTTCCCAATCGGAAGCGGGACCGGTGTGAAACGTCGCGGCCGACGGGTTGCAAATCAGGCCGGCGACGCGAGCGATGTCGGTGTGATCAAAAGGGACTTCGAGGCGTCGCAAGGCGCGTTCGACGGCTGCGAATTGGGCGGGCACGCCGCGCATGCCGGCGAGGTCTTCGTAGGCGAGCACTTCGCAATCAGGCGAGTCGATCCAGCGGGTGAGTTCCGCGTAGCGCCCGGGCAGCGGGAGGTCCCAGCGCACGGCGTGATCGGCATCGAAGGGCGCGAGCACCGGCAGTCCCTGAATGATCGCTTCGAGTTGGGTCGCGGGATCGAGCGGCGCGAGATGGCGGCTGATTGCCCAGTCGGGGCGCAAGTCGCGCAGCCAGCGCCAAGTGGAGCACAACACTTCGCGCGGGTCGCGCACGGCGAAGAGGTGGGCGAAATGGTGTTCGGCGAGGAAGGCCTCGATGCCGGGCGTGCGACCGAAATGGCCTTTGATCGCGAAGGAACGACCCTGATGTCGGGCCAGGCGTTCGGAGGCCTTGGCGACAAACTCGGCGTCGCCACTCGGATATTTGATATCGGGGTCTTTATACCAAGCGCCATCGCCTAGCGCGAGGCGGGCGAGTTCGAGCAGTGCGTGCGTGCCGGCCTTGGGCCAGCTGTTGCAAAGCACAGGGCGGACGGGGCGCTCAAGCACGGCGGGGGCAGGGGCGTGGGCAAGATGGAGCATGGGGGAACGGCGTTGGGAGAATCAGGCGATGGTGCGGCCGGGCACGTAGAAAGCGGCGCCGGCGGCGAGGCGGGGGAGGAACGAGGCGTTGGCTTGCGCGCCGTCTTCCTTCCAGCGGAAGACGGGATTGCGCCAGACGGCGCGCGCACCGTCCGGGCCGATGGCTTGGAAGAGGAACGAGTGCGCGCCGGACTTGGACGCGGGCACTTCGTAGTCGAACCACCACCACTTCTGATCGTCGGGCGCGTTGTAGAGATCGAGCGTGGCATCGAGGAGGAGCAGCTCGTCGGCGAAGATCACCAGGCGGCAGGAGGCGGCCTCGGCGCGCGACCAGCAATCGGGATGCACGCTGACGGCCAGCGAGAGGCGCCCGGGCAAACCGGTCGGCACCGAGAATCGCCCTTCGGCGGGCGCGGTGGTGACGAGGGCGCGCACGGCGCGGCTGCGAATGGCGACGAAGTCGATGGCGACATCGCCTTGGCGGCCGGCGCTCGCGAATTGGTTGAGCATCGAAAACGTGCGCAGTCCCGCGATGTCGTCGCCGGTGACGGCTTCGACCAACTCAATGCATTCGCGTTGGAGGAATCCTTTCTCGTGGCGCGTGTGGCGGAGCAGGTTGTGCGAGGCGGAGAGCTCGTATTGCAGCACCGAGTTGGAGCCGATGGCGAAGGCGCTGAGCTCGGAATGGACCTGGCGAAAATCGAGGCGTCCGGTGGGTTGGGCGGAGGGAGCCACGGGCGTGGAGGGAGCTGCCGGAGCGGTTGCTTCGGTGGCGCGGGGGCGCGCGAGGATTTCGCGGATGGCGTTGGCGAGGGCACCATTGGCATCGCCGGCTTCCAGCTCGTCGGCGTAACAGGCGTCCTGCCACGCGAGTTTTTGAGTGGGCGGGTGGATCAGTTCCTGGACGACCGACGGAATATGATCGGCGCAACGGATTTCCCACGCGGTGGCCACGTAGAGCGGGACGGCGCGATAATCCAGTTGGGCGACGGGAATGCCTTTGTGCATGCCTTCGAGCAGACAGGTGGACGTGAAGGAGATGAGCCCGTCGGAAGTTGCGAGCACGTCGGCGAAGGCGCCGTTGATGTCGGCTTGCACGCCAATGTCCTCGGCGAGATCGGCGGCGATGCGCCAGACCACGTCGATGGCGGGCTGGGTTTTAAACCAGGCGTGCAGGTCGCGGAGAGCGCGGCGGGCGAGGACTTGTTGCTCAACGTCGTGTCCGGCGGTGCGGGCGGTGGCGACGAGGATGCGCGGGCGGCGTCCGGCCTGGACGATGCGGTCACGGGGGACGCCGTCGAAGCGCGGCAGGCCGACCAAGTGGGTGCGTTCGGCCAAGCCCATCGAGGCGAGGATGCGAGCGGGGTGGCGGCCGATCACGCAGAGGTCGCTGGCGAGGAGCGGCTGAAGCATCGTGCCCCACGGACGAATGAAGCTGAGGTTGTTCCAGAGGTAGGACCACTCGATGACGCCATCCATGACGTAGATCACGGGAATACCGGCGCGGCGGGCGGCAGCGGAGATAAGCCGCCATTCGTGGGTCCACTCGCTGCTCAGGAAAATCGCGGCGGGGTTGAGCGCGAGAATCGCGTCAGGATCAAGATTGGCCGGGTGCAGCGCCGTCTGGCCGAGGCGGTCAAAGGCGTGTCCGTAAATCTCGCGAGAGCGAGCCGGCGCGTCGAGGACGACGAGCGGACCGGAGATCGCGGAGGCGGAAGGGGTGGAATCGGTGTTCACGCGGCGACGGCGGGAGTGGCGGCGAGCTGGCGGTAAGTGACGGCGAGTTGGCGGGCGACGGCGCGCAGGTCACAGGTCTTGGCCAACTGGTTCGAGAGCGCGGCGCGGCGAGCTTCGGTGAGCGGGTGAGACTTGTGGGCGGTGACGACGGCGTTGCGAATCGAGGCGATGTCGCCGGGGTTGCAGAGGTTGGCGGTCGCACCGAAATACTCCTGCTCGCCGGGCCGGCGGCTGATGGCGAGCGAGCAGCCGGCGATGGCGGCTTCGACTGTGGCGGCGAAACGACATTCGAGCCAGCTGGGGGCGGCGTAAACGCGGGCGGCTTTGTAGGCCGAGGCGAGTTGGGCGGGTTCCAGGTGCTCAATAAAAACCGTGCCGCGCGGGGCGTGGCGCAGGCAAAGCTCGGTGTAGTCGCTGTCGCGGTGGTGGCCGACGAGGACGAGCGGGAGGCCGGTCCCCTGCATCGCCTGAATAAGGAGGAGTTGGTTTTTGCGCACGTCGAGTCCGCCGACCGAAAGCACGAAGTCGCGGACGCCATAATTTTCGACGAACCAGTTGGCGGTCGCACCCTGGATGAGCTCGGCGTCCACAGCGTGCGGGAGCGGCGTGGAGGGCTTTTTAACGCTGAGTTCGCGCTGGAGATTTTGCAGCTCGGCGTTGCTCGATGGGAGGAGGTGATCAACGCGTTCGACCAGGCGCTGCTGACAGGTTTCGTTCGTTTGCAGGTAGAGGTGAATGTTGCGCGGCGTCGGGCGGGCTTCGCCGGAAACGGGCGTCACGTCACGCGCGAGCGCGGCGAGCATTTTCTCCGTCTGGTCCGGTTTCACGTCGGGCGAGAAGAGTTCGCCGATGGCTTTGGCGGCCCAGGTGGCTTCGCGTCCGTCGGCGTAGAGCGGGGAGAGGAGCACGGGTATCCGGGGCGCGGCGACGCGGACGGCGTTGATCTGCGAAAGCGTTTGGTAAGGGAACGCGGTGTTCCAGACGTGGACGAGGTGGTAGCCGGCGGGGTTGGGCCGGGCGATGCGGCTGATGTCCACGTGGACGCCTTCGACGCGGAGCGCGCCGGCGAGCGCCTCCATGGTGGCGAGGTCGTCGTTGGGCAGGCGCGGTTGAAACGTGTTCACCATCAGCACGCGCAGGGCGTCGGACGAAGTGACCACGAGCTCGGCGGTCGCAGCCTCCGGCGCAACGACGGCCGGGGACGTGGCGGCTCGCGTGGAGAGCTCTGTCAACGAGGTGGTGCCGGGGGCGAGGTGCAGGCCGCGGCGGGCGGCGGAGCGGCCTTGCTCGGTGTAGCCGAGGCGGTGGTAGGTCTCGGCGAGATCGACGAAGGCTTCGGGCAGGCTCGGGAAGAAGTTAACCGTGGTCAGGAACACATCGAGGGCGTCCATGTGGAAGCCTTTGGCGACGAGTTGGCGTCCGCGTTTCAGGTAGGTGTGCGCGCACTCCAGGAGGCTGTCGTTGACGCCGCGCGTCAGGGCGAGCTGCTGGTAAATATCGGCCAGGATGCGCAGGTGTTTCGGGCTAAGCGCGGGGGCGCGGCGAGGGAAGGCCGAGGGTGAGGGGCCGGCGGCGAGCCAGGCGGACGTGTCGCCGTCGTCGGGCAGGTAGCGGCCTTCGCGGGAGAGGACGATGGCGGTGTCGATGATCTCGAAGACGTCCTTGCCCCATTTGCCATACATCTTGTGGCCGTTGGCGGAGGCGCTGGCCATGCCGGCGTAGGAGCGGTCGAGGCCGGTGCTGATCTTGTGGGTGACGAAGATGCGGCCGTCGTAGAGGATTTCGTAGCCGGCGTGGACGAGCGCGAGGTTGTGGTCGATGTCGTCGTATTGCGTCGGGCTGAAACGAATGTCGAAGAAGCCGCAGCGCTTAAACGTGTCGCGCCGATAGAGGATGCAACAGCCGTGGATCGCGGCGACGCGCGCGAGGTAGTCGGCCTGGCCCTCGTTGGTTTCGTCGCGGTAGTTGTAGCCATTCGGGTAGCTGTGCGGGCAGGCCCATTGCAGGGTGCGCAGGGGCGTGTCGTTGATGGTTTTGGTGGCAACGCAACCGGCGAAGGGACGGCGCTTGAGATCTTCGACGAAGGCGCGAAGCCAGTTGGATTCGAGGGCGATGTCGTCGTCGAGGCGGGCAACGAGTTCGCTCTTGCCGGCCATGATGGCGGCGTTGACGCCCGCGGCCACGCCGGTGTTGAGCGGGAGCGTGACGACGTGGAGATCAAATGGGTAATTACCCGCCAGCGAAGCGAGGTAGGCGGGCGTGCCGTCGGTGCTGCCGTTGTCGGCCACGTAAACGTGAAGACGGTCGGCCGGATAGTCAGTGAGCGCGAGCGTTTCGAGCGTGCGGCGGAGAAAGGCGAGCGAGTTCCAGGTGACCAGCGCACAGTCAACATGCGGGTGTTCCTCGGTCGCGCGGTAGCGGAGGGCTTCGCCGATGCGCCAGCAAATCTCGGTGTGCCCATGAAGCCGGCGGATTTCGTTGGTGTCGGGGTGAAACGGATTCCATCCCCACTTCGCTTCCCAGTAGGCGGACTGAACCTGAGCGGCGGATTCCTTGAGCGTGTGGGTGAGTTGGGCGAGCGGCGCTTCGGTGCCGGGGACCTTGGCCTGAAACACCGGGCCGGCGCAGCGCGTGTAGTGGATCGCGCGGACGGCGGGTTGCACGAAGACCTTGTAACCACGATGGCGCGCGGCGATGCAGGCGTCATCGTCGTCCATCCAGGCCGGGCCGTAGTTTTCGTCGAAGCCGCCGATGGCTTGAAGGGTTTCGCGGCGGTAGTAGGCGACCGCGCCGGCAACGGAATCGACCTCGGTGACGGGACCGGCGCCCCCATCGGCGGCGAAGGCGCGCAGGTTGCAGTGACGCGGGTGGAAGCCGAGACCGGTGACGATGCTGCGGCCTTCGGATTGGATGCGCCCGTCGGGATAAACGAGGCGCGCGCCGACGACGCCGGCCTTGGGATGAGTTGCGAGGGGCGCGGTGAGCGAGGCAAGCCAGCCGGGCGTTTCGATCACCACGTCGGCATGGAGGCGCACGATGTCGCGTCCGGCGGCGGCGGGGTGGGCGAGAGCGGTGTTGAGCGCGTGGGCGGCACCGGTGGAATTCGGCAGGCGCAGGATCGTGATGCGACCTGCGTTAGGGCCGGCGGCAAGTGCGGCGAGGATGGCGGGAGTTTCATCGGTGGACCCGGCGTCCACGATGATCAGGTTCCAGTCGGGGTGTTCGGTCAGGGTCAGGACGGAGCGAACGCAGGCGGGCAGGGTGGCGGCGTCGTTGAAGGCCGGGATGACGATGGCGACAGGTTGCATGGGGTGCGGGGTAGGCGGGGGCTGCGGGGTGCGTTCGCCGGGTGCGACTAGGCGGCGTGTTCGCGCGATGCGAGGTGGTCGAGGCGGATGGTTTCGAAGAGATCCAGCGCGGCGTCCACGATCTGGTCCATGTTGAGGTATTTGTAGGTGGCGAGGCGGCCGGCGAAGTAGGTGTTCGTCTGCTGGCGGGCGATCTCCGCGTAGTCCTCGTAAGCGCGGCGGGCGGCGGGCGTCGGCACGGGGTAGTAGGCTTCGCTGCCACGCACGTAGTCGGCGGGGTATTCGCGAACGATGGTGGTGTTGGCGCAGAGCTGGCCGGTCGCGTGTTTGACCTCAACGATGCGGGTGAAGTCGAACTCGTTGGGATAATTAACCTGCAAGGCCGGTTGCCAAAAGCCGACGTGACCGGAGATCGGTGCGCGTTCGACGAGCTGTTCGGGAGTGAAGCTCTCGGCTTCAAAACGCAGTGAGCGGTAGGGCAACACGCCCGCGCGGTAGTCGTAGAATTCGTCGATCGCGCCGGTGTAGATGAGCTTGCGGTGGCGCACCTGAGCAACGACCTCGCGGTAATCGGCGTTGAGGAGGAACTGGACCTTCGGGCTGGCGGCGAGCATGCGCTCGAACATCCGGGTGTAGCCGGCGGAGGGGAGCGCCTGGAACTTTTCGCGCAGGTAACCGTCGTCGCGATTCGTGCGCAGGGGGATGCGGGCGCAGACGGAGGCGTCGAGTTCGGCGGGCGACTTGCGCCACTGCTTCATGGTGTAGCCCTTGAAAAACCGTTCGTAGAGTTCCCAGCCGATCTGAGAGACGATGACCTCTTCGGAGTTCGCGGGATTGGCGATGGGCACGCGCACCTTTTCGAGGTGGGCTTTGAATTCCTCCTCGGTGGAGGGACGGCCGATCATCTGCTCGAAGGTGTTCAGGTTGACGGGAAACTTCCAGTAACGCTGCTGGGTCCAGGAGAGGATCTGGTAATTGACGGGGCGCCAGGAGGTGAAGCGCGAGAGGTAGTCGAGCACGCGCTGGCTGTCGGTGCGGAAGTAGTGAGGACCGTATTTGTGGACCAACACGCCGTGGTCGTCGTATTCGTCGGCGGCGTTGCCTCCGATGTGGGAGCGGCGGTCCACCACGAGGCAGGTGGCGCCGAGCTGACTGGACAGGCGTTCGGCGAGGACGAGGCCGGAGAAGCCAGCGCCAATGATCAGGTAGTCGTAGGTGTTCATGAAAGGGTCTCCTTCTGGTCGTTGACGTGGGCGATCAGCTCGTGGGTGCGCGGGTGTTCGGGCGCGAGTTCGCGGACGACATCGGCGATTTCTTGCACGAGTTCGATGTGTCCGAAGTCGCGCGCCCAGTCGGCGAGGAGCAGCCACGGTTCGAGTTGTCCGGGGTTGAGGCGCACGCAGGCTTCGAGCGCCTGAAGGGCTTCGGCCTTCTGACCATCTGCGTGCAACGCGAGGGCGAGTTCGTGCCACGTGTCGGGACCGGCGTCGGCGCTCTCAGCCGCCGCGAGCAAGTAAAGCGCGGCGCGTCCCGGACGGCCGGCGGCGAGGAGTTCTTTGCCTTGCGCGTGACGGCTGGCGGCGTCGCACGCAGCGGCGGGTGCAACGAGCGGCGCGTCGGGCGAGCGGCAGGCGGTTTCGAGCACGGCCGTGAGGGCGTCGGCGAAGGCGAGGCAGTCGCAGCGAGCGGGCGCCTCCGGCACGTCGAGGCCGAGACGCTGGGCGAGATCGCGGGTGGCGACATCAGCCGTGGCGGACGTCGATAGATACGCATCGCAGACCGAGAGGAGCGTGGTGAGCGCTTCTGGATCGAGCGGCGCGTCTCCGGCAAGGATCACGCGGTCGCCGAGTTGGCGTTCCGTTTCCGCGAGGAGAAGGTTGAGCGCGGGGCCAGCATTGCCCGGCACCAAGATCAGACGAGCGGTCGGATCTTGGTCGAGGAGCTGTTTCCAAAAGCTCCGGGCTGCGGCGGTCGTGTAGGCCGGGTGGGCGGTGGCTACGAGCAGGCGCGCGCCATCCGGCAGGCCGAGGTCGGCGCGGGAGATTGCGGACTGGTCGCCTTCCGCTTCGACGGGTGCGTCGAAGGCGAGGGCGGAGGGCAGCACGGCGAGCCGCTCCGTATAGGCGGCGGACACCGACGTGGAGTCAGTGAGGAAAACATCCATTTCCGGCAGCCCGGTGGTGTGCGGCGTCAGCGCGGTGGCGAATTGGCGGGGGGCCACGCGATAGAGCGCCAATGTGGCCAGCGGGTGGTCGGTGCGGGTGAGATCGCCCGCGAAGATGACCGCGTCGAGCTGCATCGTCCGCAGCGTCTCGACCTGAGTGGGGAGATCGTTGAGCAACTCGTTGGACGAGTGGTTGAGCAGCTCTACGCGTTCCGGATCGAGCAGCGATGCCAGCCGTGCGGACTCAAACACCTCCGAGGGATGGGCGGATAACTCATCGCGGATGAGCCCCACACGCAACGGCCGGCCCGGCTCGGGGCGTGTGGAGGCGGCTTTAAAGGGGGCGAGGCGAGGGGCGAGCGCCGTGCGCAGGCGTCCGAGTGCCTGCTGCCGCTTGCGCACCAGCTCGGCGGGACCGAAGCACGGCCAGCTTTCTGCGAGGCCGGAGACGAGTTGAGCAACGGTTCGAACCGCGCTCGAGCCGCGGTTGACCTCCAGCATTCGAACGAGCGGGTCAAGCTGGGCGACGACGTGCGTGGCCCACTGGGTCTCGTGTTCGGTGGTGGCGAGAAACGCCGGGGCGGCGAATACGTGACGCGCTTGAAGTGGCCAGAGCCAGGCGGGCAGGTCGGCGAGCGGACGAAGACCTTGGGCCTGCCACGCGGGAGCGGCGAACAATCGCGCGAGGTCCGCGACCCAGCCCGAGGAAGCGGAGGCGAACGCAGCGGCGGATTCTTCTTGGGCCAACGTGCCGGCGAGATGGGCACCGAGCGACTCCGCCGCGCTGAGCAGCGAGTCCATGAGTGGTCCGCGTGACGGCGGTTGAGGAAGTTGGTCCAGCGCGCGAGCGACGTCGCAGCGGGCAACGTGCAGGAGTGCGAGCGAGGCAGGTTCGGTGAGACCGGCCGGCCGGTTGAGCAACAAGGTGAGCCGGTCCAAAGCCGTTCGGAGCGCGTCGGTGTTGGCAGCAGGTTTGGCGGAGGGGTGTGGGGCGGGCGTGGCCGAGGCAGCCGTTTCGATGACGGGGGAAGCGTGGGGCGCGGACATTCGCCGTAAAAAGCAAACGCCAAGCCATGGATTTTTATGCGTTTGCAACCATCTGAATGCTAAAGGCTAGAAAAGTTTTTTTGAACGAGGACGTCCTTCATTTCCGACGCCCGTAAAGCGGGCGGCAGAATTTTCCCAGCACGCCGCCGCTGGCCTACGATTCTTGGTAACACACCCTAAAGGCGCGGGCGTTTTCGCCGATTAAGGAGAGTCCGCTCTGCAATCCATGCCTCTCATCATGACTGAGAAACCGACTTCCGATGCTCCCCGCCTTTATTCCGACCAAGATATTATGCGCCGCATCGACGCGTGTCCCAAGCTCGCGTCCTTACAGAGTATTAACAGCGCCCTGGCCGGCCTGGTGAAGTCGGAGCAGAGTATCAACGGCCAGATCGCCGAAATCATTCGTCGCGATCCGTCCCTGACCGCGCGCCTGTTGCGGATGGTCAACAGCGTTTACTTCGGCCTCAGCGCCAAGGTGAATAACATCGAGGAGGCCGTGTTTTACCTGGGACTGCGCCAGATCCGGGAACTGTCGATGGCCACGCCGGTGATCGAGGATCTCGAAAAAATTAACCGGTCAAACATGCGCCTGCCTTGGCGCGATTTGTGGAAACACTCCATCGGCTCCGCCATCATGACGCGGGAGATTCTCGCGACCACGAGCCTTCAGGTCGATGACGACACGGACTACATCATCGGACTGCTGCACAATGTCGGGAAAGTTATCCTGGCCTCTGCGTTTCCCGAGGAGTTCGCCCGTGTGGTCGATGATTCCTATCCCAGCACCGCCGCGGTGTGCGCACGCGAGCGCGAGTTGATCGGTTGGGATCACGCCCGGGCCGGCGGCTATTATCTTACCCGTCATCAAATCTCCTCTGAGATCACTGACGCGGTCACTTATCACAACGACCCCGGTGCGGCGGCGGAGAATGCCTGTTTCGCGGCGGCCGTGCAGATCGCCGACCAAGTGGTGCGCAGCGCGGGCGTGCCGGGCGGGTTTGAGAAAGTTGCGCCGCTTTCGGACGAGGCGTGGACGTCGTTGTCCGGCTGGAAAATTCTCTACGGTGAAAACGATCGCGAAACCCGGCTGGCCAAAGCCGCGCTTTCGAACCGCATGCAACGACTGCCTGCAATACTCAGTGGCCTAATCTGACCATGTCATGGTCCGCACAGTGATAACCGAAAGCGAGGAAGCGCTGCTGATGCTCGACGCCTCAGAGCGCGTGCGCGCGGCCACTCCGCGGGCGGCCGCCTTGCTCGGGCTGTCGGTGGCTGAGATCATCGGTCGCCCGTGGACGGACATCCCGCGACCGGACGACGTATCCGCGACGCTGCGTGTGCATAAGTTTCAGTCGGGGGCGCGTTGCTCGAAGTTGCGGATGGTGACGCTGGATGCGACCGCCGGTGCCGCGGCGCACGAGCAGTGGCTGGCCCCCTGGAGCGACAGCGCCGAACTGGCCCTGCTCCGTGGACAAGACGGCCGCATCCTCGCGGTTAACCCTGCGTTTGGACGCAAATTTGGCTTGGCCGCGTCCCACTGGGTGGGTCGGAATCCCGACGAGTTAATTCATCCCGATGACCTACCGGAGTGGCGGGCGGCGACCGAGCGGTTGCGACGTCTGCCGCATCAAGCCACCCACGAACACCGCTGGATGACCGCGCAAGGCTGGCGCTGGCTGGCGTGGGAAGAGCAGGGGGTGCGCTCCGACACCGGCTCCATCGTGGCAACGCGTGCCATCGGTCGCGACGTGACCCGCCGCCGTCTGGCCGAGGAGCATTTTCAGAAGCTCGCCAGCATCGTCGAGCAGACGCAGCTCTCCGTCGTGCTGGCGATGCCGGATGGGCGCGTCGAATACGTGAACCCGCGTTTCACGCAGGCCAGCGGGTTGACGTTGGAGGCGATTTTCGAGCAGCGCATCGAGGTGCTCCGAACCGGTTTCACCAACAACGCTGATTACGAGGCGTTCCTGCGCACGGTGCACGAGGGCAAGACCTGGCGCGGGGAGTTTCAGTCGATCTCGCAACGCGGCGAGGCGCGGTGGGAAGTCGCACAGGTCTCCGCGATTCGCGACCATCGGGACCGCATCACCCATCTGCTCTGCCTTCGTGAAGACGTGACGGAGCGCCGGCTGCTCGAAGCGCAGCTCCGACAGGCGCAAAAAATGGAGGTTCTCGGCACGCTCGCCGGTGGCATTTCCCACGATTTCAACAACCTCCTCGCGATCATCAGTGGCTTTTGCGAAATCTCGCTGGCGCAGGTTCCGGCCAGCGATTCGCTCGCCCACCACCTGCGCGAGATCCATGAGGCCACCAAGCGGGCGTCGGCGCTCGTGCGGCAAATCCTCGCCTTCAGTCGCACGCCGGAAGATGGGGTCAAGCAGCTGAATCTTCACCAGCTCGTCGAAGACACGGTGCGTTTGCTGCGCGAGACGTTTCCTCGCGACATCGCGCTCGTGGTGGAAGGGCCCGCGTCGTTGCCGCCGGTGGTGGCCGACGCGAATCAGCTTCAGCAAGTGGTGATGAACCTCTGCGTAAACGCGCGCGATGCGATGCCTGCGGGTGGCACGCTCACCTTGCGCACGCGGCTGAATTCCGGCGCTGAACTCGGGCGGCTGGGGGCTGATGTCCACGGCAAGTATCTGACGCTTGAAGTGGCCGACACGGGTTCCGGCATGAGTGCGGACGTGAAGGCGCGAATCTTTGAACCATTCTTCACGACCAAGGGGGCGGACAAAGGCACGGGCTTGGGACTGGCCGTGGTCGTCGGAATTATTTCGAAGCATGGCGGCGTGATCGACGTGCAAAGCGTGATCGGCAAGGGCACGACCTTTCTCATTCACCTGCCGCTGCTGGAGACGACGGGCGCGGTGCCGGGCGTGATTGAAACGAGTTCACCCTCTCCTATCCAGAGGGGCTCCGAAACCATCCTGGTGGTCGAGGATGAGCCCGGGTTGCGAACCCTGATGTCCGCTGCGCTTGAAGGCAGCGGCTATCGGGTGTTCAGCGCATGCGACGGCGGTGAGGCGATGGAGTTTTTCCTGGGACGCAGTGAGCACGTTGACGTGGTGGTGCTCGACTTGAACCTGCCTCGGCTGAGCGGCCTGCGGATTCGTGAATACCTGCGGCGGAACCGTCCGGACACGCGGCTGGTGATCGCGAGCGGCCACGTGCCGCCGGAGCTGCGTCAGGACATCGAGAAAACCGGGGACTCCGTGATCATCAGCAAACCTTTCACGCTCGCGACCTTGGGCTCGGTGTTGCGGCAAGTGATCGAGCACGGGGCGTTGAAGTCGGCGAATCCTTCCTGAGCGCAACCACGGCAAGGTTCGCGCGGTTGTCCGGCTAATCGGGCGTCGGCGCACCCGATTCACGACGAGGTTCAGAAGTGCCCTTAAGTTTCGGGCATTTGGGACGAGGAAACGGGATTGATGAGCATCCCCGTCCCGACCTCGACTGCGAGTGAACGCAGCCTCATGGCGTATGGCCGACTCTCCACACGGAGACTGCGGTGGGCCATGCCTCTTTTGGGAGGGTGTGCCTCGGTCGCCATCTCCGTCTTGGGCACCGGCGCGACACGGTGGGCGTGGGCGTTTGTCGTTGGGTTGATCATTTGGGTGGTCGCACGCGGTCGGCCGACGGCATCATACACACGCGTGACGACGGCTTTGGCCCCAGGGGTGTTCGGTGCGGTTATCTTTTATCTGACGGGCCGCGCGGAGGTTTTGTTGTTCGTCCTGCCCTTGCTCGGTTTGCACGCGGATCTTCGCGGCGTGGCGGCGGGGGGCGGCCTGTTGGTTTTGGTGGCGGTGCTTGCAGGTGAATGGGTGCCAGCCATCGCACTGCTCGTTCTCGTGGCCGCTGTGGGCATGTATATGGCTGGAATCGGGCGATGGTTGCAGCAACGGGAGCGCCTGCGTTGGCGGTGGGGCGATGCGACGCACGTCCGAAAATACCAGGAGCTCATGGTTCGAAAGCTCGAGGCCGAGGCGTCGATGGCGGAGGAGATTTGCACGCGAAAGCGTGCGGAGGAAGTCCTGCTGCAGGCCCGGGCGCGCCTGCAAGAAACCAACGCGCAACTGCTGGACGCGGTTGACCGATCCAACGTGTTGGCACTGCGCGCGGAGTCGGCCAACGAGGCCAAGAGCAACTTCCTCGCGATGATGAGCCACGAGATTCGCACGCCGCTTAACGGGGTGCTCGGCACCACCGATCTGCTGCTCGAAGACGAACTCACGCCCGCGCAACGCACCGCGCTCGAGATGATCCGCGCGTCGGGGAATAACTTGTTAGCGATGTTGAATGACCTGCTCGATTTCTCCCGGATCGAGTCGGGTCAACTGGCGCTCGAAAACATCCCGTTCAGTCCGAGTCAGTGCGTGAGGGAAACGCTCCAGCTCTTCTTTGGGAGGGCGCAGGCGCGGCGGTTGCGGTTGCACATGACGGTGGCGCCCGACGTGCCGCCGTCCGTCAAAGGCGACGCCGGACGGATTCGCCAGGTGCTGGCCAACTTTGTGAGTAACGCGATCAAGTTCACCGCGCGCGGCGAGGTCGAGGTGTCGGTTTCCATGCTGCCGTATTCCGGACCGGGAAAATTGCGCCTGCAATTCGCGGTGCGCGATACGGGCATGGGCATCCCGCACGAGCGGCAGCAGATGTTGTTTAAGCCCTTCAGCCAGCTCGATGTCTCCACACAACGTCGCTTCGGCGGCACGGGGCTGGGCTTGGCGATTTGCCGGCGGCTGGCCGAGTTGATGGATGGCGAGGTGTCGGTCGAAAGCACCGTGGGCGTCGGATCGATCTTTCGCTGCACGGTGGTCGTGAGCGAAGTGGAAAAAGAGAGACAGGAGCTGGCGCCGAAACTGGTGGCCGGCCGAACCTTGGTGACGCGAATTTTGGTGGTCGATGACGAGCGCGTTAACCAGCAGATCGCCGTGGCCATGCTCAGCAAGCTCGGCCACCGCGCCGAGGTGGCGCGCAACGGATTGGAGGCGCTAGAGGCGCTGCGTAGCCGCGACTACGAAGTCATTCTCATGGACTGGCACATGCCGGAGATGAACGGCCTCGACACCACGCGGGCCATCCGCACCGAACTCGATCCCGTCCACCAGCCGTGGATCATCGCGGTGACCGCGAGTGCGTTGCCCGAAGATCGGGAGAAGTGCATGGCCGCGGGGATGAACGACTATCTGACGAAGCCCTTGAAACTGGAGTCACTCCGGGAGGCGCTCGTCCGCTTCGAGGCCTGCGAAAGCATCTGATCGGCAGGCGGCTTTGCGTGTGATTGGCAAGAGGCCTTCGCGCTTAAAGAAATACTCAAGCCTGCCGATCAACTAGGGATCACCCCCCATTGGCCCAGTGAGTAGGGCCGACTTCAAACACCCCCATCCTACTAACGCACATGAAATCAATGACCCTCGGCAAACGCATCACACTCGGATTTGCCCTCGTTATCCTCGTATCGGCGACCCTTGGGGTCGTCGCATTCAACCGCTTTCTTGCGGTGTCCGCCGCCGGCGAACGCCTGGCGACAGACGATGTTCCCAGCACGATCACGATCATCGATATCGCGAGCGCGTTTCAGGAAAACTTCGGCCTCGTTCCGCTCCACATTCTGTCTCACGAGAAGGAAAAAATCGCCGCGAAGGTGCAGGCCAACAAGGTTGAGATCGACCGTCTCATAGGGGAATACGAGAAGACCATTATGGCCGACACGGACCGAAAGTTGTTCGCCACGTTTAAAGCCCAGCGAGAAGCGTTCGTGGTCGAGTTCAAAAACGTCCTCGCGCTGAGCAAGGAGGGGAAGGTCGCCGAAGCCGGCCTCGCATTAGAGACGAAAATGTATCCCGCCTACATGCGCTTGGGCGAGGCCCTCGATGGGTTGGTGGAATTTAACAAAGGAAACCTGCATACCGGCGTCGCTACTGTTCGGGAGTCTTCCACGCATGGTCGCGAGGTCATCGTGATCGGTCTGATCGTCTCGCTCGTGGTCGCTTTGATCGTGGCGTTCGCCATCATTCGCAGCACCAGCCGCGTGCTCCGTGTGATCACCGATAATCTCGGCGCCAGCGCCGATCAGACCGTGTCGGCTGCCGGCCAGGTATCCGCCGCCAGCCAATCGCTCGCCGAGGGCGCCAGCGAACAGGCGGCATCGTTGGAGGAAACCTCTGCCTCGCTGGAGGAACTCTCGTCCATGACCAAGCGCAATGGCGACAGCTCGCTGCAGGCCAGGCAAACCGCGACCGACGCCCGCACCGCCGCCAATGTCGGCGCCGAGCAGATGGCTTCGATGCAAGCGGCCATGCAGGCCATCAAAACCGCCTCTGAGGACATCACCAAGATCTTGAAGACGATCGACGAGATCGCGTTTCAAACGAACATCCTCGCGCTCAACGCCGCCGTGGAAGCCGCCCGCGCCGGCGAGCATGGCGCCGGATTCGCCGTGGTGGCGGAAGAAGTGCGCGCGCTCGCCCAGCGCTCCGCCGTGGCGGCCCGGGAGACTGCGTCGAAGATCGAGGATTGCGTCTCGAAGAGCCAGCAAGGCGTCGAGATCAGCGCCGAGTCGGTGAAGAGCTTCACGGGCATCCAGACGCTCATCCAGCAACTCGACGAGTTGGTCTCGCAGATTGCCGTCGCCTCCACGGAGCAAACCCAAGGTATCACCGAAATCACCCACGCTGTCTCTCAGATGGACCAGGTTACCCAGACCAACGCGAGCAGCGCCGAGGAGACCGCGGCCTCTGCGGAAGAACTCAACAGCCAGGCCCTCATGCTCAACGAAGCCGTCGGGCAGCTGCGTGAACTCACCGGGAACGCCGCGAAGCACGAGATCGCCACCGCCACTCCCGTGCGCGGCGTAACGCGGAAGCAGCCTGCCACAAAGTTAAAGACCGCGAGGGCCTGAGTCGGGCGGGGGTTTGAAGGGAGGAGCCTGCTTGCAGGCGATTCGGTAGGCTCTCGCGAGCCTTCCTCGAATCGCCCGGCAAGCAGGCTTCGTCGTGTAGGGACGTCGCTTGCCGACGTCCGCGCAACCAAAGCCCAGGCCCCGCCGCCAACCGATGGTTTTGACGGGCGAGGGGTTTCACGCGGGCGCGGGCGTCGGCGCGCGACCTCCCAACCACGAGCGGGGGGGGCGGGTGGGTAATTGTACCGGGTAACCGTTAGCGGGGGCTGCCGTGCGCGGGGGGGGGCCCACCCACCCCCCCCTGGGGGCGGAGGGGGTGGCCACGCGGTTGGGGGCCGTCGCGCCCCTCGGTCGGGCGCTGGTCGAGCGGCGGGGCTGGACGCTGCCCGCGACGGTCGAACTGG
>CBRAFO010000012.1:0-58055 GCA_967755175.1 uncultured Opitutaceae bacterium
TATCGCCACAAAAAGCACAAAAGCGCCGGGGAGCGAAGGAGTATCTCCCGCGCGCCTAGGCCCGCAGCCAAGTGGCATGGGCGTCTCGCCCATGTTCCGATCCCACGGGCGAGACGCCCGTGCCACGGCTTTCAAGACCGCGGGTGCAGCTAGGTTACAGCTTGCGGCAGCAAGAGAAGCATGTCGGTCTCCACCGGCATGATGATCGCCCTATCGCGTTCTAATCGGGAATGCTGCTCTAGTTATAGAGGCAGCTGGGTAGGGGAGCTGTCACCGGTATCGACCGGACCCCGGCCATAGGCACGACTCGTCTCGGACCTTCGCCAAAAATATGAAACCCATCACCACGTTATTCGCCTTTATTGCCGCCCTCCTGGCTGCTGGTTGTGCCCATGTCAAAATGAGTGCACCAGTGGTCGTCGGCAAAGATTATGTAATCGCAGCTCCGGGTGCTTATTGGAGCGTAGACCCGGGCGATCTGGCTATCAAAGCGACGGATCCTGTTTCCGTTAGGATTCTTGAGGTTCGCCCGCCATCGTGGGCTCGTGTTCAGCTAGTCGGACCATGGGATAATAAACTATCCGGCAATGCCCCGTTCTGGATTAATTTACAAAGCGCAGTTTCGATTGCCGAAATTCCACGAAGGAAATGAAAACGGCGGAGTCCAGGCACGCGCCAGAGCCAATGATCGTGCCTCATCTCGAATGTTTTGTATGAGAGCTCATATATGCATTGCCCTTTTGATCCTGCTATTTGGGAGTGGGTGCTACCGACGAACCTCGCTCGATCCAAAATACACAAAGATTGAATCTGCCTTCGAGCGCAGTTCGATTCGAGCCATTAGTCCTCCAATGTATTTATCCGTGGAGCTAAGCGATTCCAGAAAGGATATCGGGGAGTTGATGCCCGACGTATCTACCATCTCGCTCACGTCCTCTGATGGAGTTCATTACCCGATTAGATTCGATGCGAAAAACTTCCACTACACGACCAAAGAGGAGCGTATTGGGTGGGGGCGAAAGAACTTTTTGGCATCTTACCGTTTTGAGATATTGAGTCCTCTCGAGCCTGGTCGGCAGCTAGATAACTTGCCGACCGGAATTTACACTTTTTCAGCTGAGTTTGTTGATGCTGACAGCCGAAATAAATTCACGGCACACATCAAAAGGCGGACCAAGCTCGAAACTATACAGTGGTGGGACCATTGATTGAACGGGTAGTTCAGACATTCGTGACCCCGTCGCTCCAAAGCGTATGATTTTTGCCTCAATATGAAAAAATACCTCACTTCACTCACTTGGTTGTTCGTCCTTATATGCTGCCTATTGCCATCAAAATTGACCGCGAAGGGTGGGGGCCTCGGCTTCTGGATGGAGGGCACTGTTACCGAAGTTCAGGCCACCGGCGATCAACTGCACTTTATATTGAAGGGGCGGTTTTGGTTTACGCAGTATGAAGACGGGGCGCTTACCCCGAAAAGGATCGAAGTGGACTGCCAAAAGGGGGCTTCGGTTGCCGTTCATCAGAATGATCCGTTTTTTGCGTTTACCCCTGACTGGAAGGCTGGAGCAATTCAGGAGCCGGGCGGATTATTACGCATCCTTAACGCGGCAGTCGGCCCGGGCAGAATTATTAAATTCGAGTTGCTGGAGCCGAAGATCATTTTTGACGCAAAACAGAATCTCACTCTGACGGACGCCGCGGTCATCAGAGCGACCGATGCAGATCTCCGATAATACGATGCCACAGTAGTCCTAAAAACGATGAAAACTATCCCCACCCTCATCTGTTTCCTTGTGACTTGCCTGTGTGCATTCGCGGCCGATGACAGGGTAGTCGCGCCGGCGAAGCCTCAGAATGGCGTTTTTTTCACCTGCACCGGCTTTATGACTACGGTGCTCGAACTCAAGGATGGCCATTTCCGCTACTGGTTTGAGTCCGACGTGAAGATGCTCGACGAGCCGAACTATCCGCTCACGGGGGAGTATTCCATCAATGGCGATACCCTTACATTGAAACATAAGCAGATTTCCCAGCCGCAGTGGGCATTCCGAGCCGTCAACAGCATCATTACCCTGTGGCGGCCTGATGCTATGGACAGCTACAAGACCGATAAACGTTTAGACCTGAAGCGCCTCACGAGCTACGGCTTGGGTAGCATTCTTGTATATACCGACAAACCGGCTGAAGAGCTGTGGAAGCATCGAGGGCCTCCTTCAGAATGACTGGCCTTGCATTGTCATGCCAAAGAAAGTTTATGCTCTTTGTCTGATGCTCGCGGTATTAATAACTGCCGGCTGTGTAAGAAGTATGCTGCTGCCTTGGGTGAAGGTTGATTCGTTTGAGTCTCTGGTCTCGCTCGCCCCCGCGAGTGTTTCGGCCTTCTCATTTACACTTCAAGCTGCGGAATATCGCATCTTCATAAGTCATTTTACTTCATGCCCCGCTATTCGGCATAAAGATCCAGTGGGGTTTTCCGACAGATTCGAGCGAGTTTTCAACTGCGATATCACTATTACTATTCATGAAGAATCGCTAAAGGGCCCCATTGTATTTCAAGAAAGGGTCACTGAGGCGAGAGGCGGGGCAGACTGGCCGCAATACGAGCTCGGGCGTTTTAAATTATCTAGGCGGCAAACTCTTCTTATGGTTCTGACTCCCAACACAAGTGCCCATGACGAGTCAATGTGCCATGCCGCGATCCGAGTTACTGAGACACTGACAAAATGACTCGTCTATCGGCCGTGAAAGACAGCTAACCAAACACCGGAGCCATGCCATCATGGCCGGTCGGTCTCGTCTAAGGCGTTTGGCTGTGGGAACGACTGTAACTCACTGAATGACGGTTGGGGTGAGGACTGCGTGGATAGTATCTGAATTCCTCATGAGGTCCAATTGGTGGGCTCCTTCCCGCGGAATCGACTCATAAATATCGGAAGCCTTCATCTTGATCGTATCCACCCCATCCACTTTTAAAATAAAATCTCCCGCCTGAATACCCGCAGTTGCCGCAGGACTCCCGGGTATCACGGCATAAACCATAAAGGTGTCATACTTGCTTCTTATAGCCTTAAATCCCATGCCGACAATGGTCGAAACTGCGGGCTTAGTGAAGTTAGCATTAGGCTTTAAATAAAGGACCTGATTCGGGCCATCTATGGTGATCTCGAAACGGTTTAGGACCTTGGTGCCAATGGAGCCTCCTTGGAGGTTGGCTAAGTCCCCGTGTTGTTCCTTAGACACTGCAATGATGGGTGAATGTAAAGTCTGGTTGCCGATTATGAGCTGATCACACTTGCCTTCTAATCTTCCGGAAATTCCACCAATTCCAATCGCAGCGTTATCTGCATCCTGCCTCAGTAGCAAGTCGGCATGCGAATTTTGGAAGACCTTAGTAATCGTCGCATAGTCATTATCACCCGTGTCCAAGAGGAAGCGACCTGCCGCGGATGCTTTTCCGCTCACGAGGACAGCATTAACAAAGGGCCTATTTCGATCGATGCGAAACGGCAATTTATCTATTCCCTCGCCGATCTTAAAAAACTTGGGGTCACAGAATGTTATCGTATTGTTTTGGAAATCAATGGTGACGACGAAATGCTTGAGAATATCAAACCCTAAAATGCCGCCAAGAGGAAGGCCGAGGATTTCGTCCAGCTCGAAGTTCGGCAATAAAACTCCATGCATTCTGTCGATGGTTAATCCTGATGCCGTTATTTTCACGCCATCGGTGATTGTCGTTAAGGCGATGTCGGCGCCGGATCCACTTACGGGTATATAATCATTTCCGGTCAATCCGAGATCAGCAGCCAATCTCGCATCGAAGGACGATACTGAGCATCCCGTATCAACTATGAAATCAAGGTCTTCCTTGTCGGAGACGTTTAGCGTGATGACCATCGCTCCCGCGATCATTCTGAATGGCAACGTAGCGCTATTCAGGCCGCTGAACGAAATGGTCAATTCGTCGGTTTGAAGATCGCCATTCTGAAGGAACTTTCGCTTGGCGTCTGCTCCTTGGAGTGCGGCGGTAATTTGGCTTTCGGTTAAATCAGCCTTTAATTTTACTGCTTGTGCTAAGTAATCGCTGTTTTTCGGCTCCAAATCCAAAGCAAGCAATGACCACATATAGGCCTTGGATTTATCCTTGCTGACGAAACATCCACTAGAATAGCAACACGCCGCCGCATAGCGTGAAGATGCAATCCCAGCTGAGTTGAGGATATAAGCAAATCCCAGTTTCTCATCTTTCTGGATTCCTTTTCCCGTTAATAAATAATAGCCCAATTGCCCTTGGGCAATCGTGTCACCCGCGATGGCGGCTTTTTTATACCAGGCGACTGCTTTGGTTAAATTTGGGGCCACTCCCGCTCCGACTTGATACCGTTTCGCTACGACTCGTTCCGAAACTAGATCTCCTTTATTCGCGGCTTTCAGAAATAAATTGAATGCCTGTGCCGGGTCCTTATCCACACCCTGTCCCTGATCATAAAGGTGGGCTAAATCTGTCTCGGCCTGAATACAATCTTGCTTGGCCGCTTTCGAAAACCAACTGAAGGATTGCGCATAATCCTTCGTCACACCTTTTCCCCAGTAGTAGTCTTCACCCACTTCAACCTGAGCTTTCGGGTCGCCCGTTTCGGCTTTTGTCAGCGCGGTGGCGAAGTCGGCTTCTGCGTCCGCCCATAGGCATGCCGGGGAGAAGGTGATCACGAAAAGAAGTGCGCTTGAATTTAGCTTCATAGCTTAAAGCTAACCGTCGGGAACTTGCTGACTCCATGCAACCTCTTCTCTGGTGCGATGCTTGAAAACTCGACGAGCCCTTCTTCGAAGTCATCGCCACAAAAGGCACAAAGCGCACAAAACCAATCCAAGCGAGTGGCGCCCGACTGTTCGGCGGTTCGAAATTAGTGACTATTAGTGTTCATTAGTGGTGCCACGGTTTGGTGGGCCTTGCTCACTTGATCTGCACGACCACCTTTCCCTTGGCTCGGCCTTTCTCGACGTAGGCGAGCGCCTCCTTTGCCTGGTCGAACGGGAATACTTGGTCGATCACCGGGCGGATACGTCCCGCCGTGAGTAGCGCGCTGACCTCTGCGAGTTGCGCGCCGTCTGGATGCATAAAGAGAAACGAATACGCGGTGCCTCGTTTTTTGGCGAGGCGATGGACCTTGCGACTGAGTAAGCCCATTACGAACCGTATAAAACAGTTCATGCCTTTCGAGCGGCCGAAGGCGGCGTCTGGCGGTCCGACTAGCGAGATGACGCGGCTCGGGGTGCTGCTCTGGGGCCTTAGAATCCCGAAGGATTTCTCAAGCGGTTCGCCCGGAATCGTGCCCAGCACGACATCGTAATCCCGCAGCACCGACTCAAACGAAACCTTCTGGTAATCGATCACCTCATCGGCCCCCAGGCTCCGCACCAGCTTGATATTACCTGCGCTGGTCGTGGTCGCCACCTTGGCCCCGAAATGCTTCGCGAGCTGGATCGCGAACGTCCCAATGCCTCCGGCGCCTGCCGGGATAAACACCTTATGACCGGGCTGGATATGCGCGATGTCCTTGAACGCCTGCCATGACGTGAGCGCCACCATCGGGATCGAGGCCGCTTGCACGAAATCCAGATTGGCTGGTTTCAGGGCGGCGGCGCTTTCCGGCACGACGGCAAATTCCGCGAGCGCGCCCGAGCCGAAGATACAGGCGAATACCGCATCGCCCCGCTTGAAGCGGGTGACCCGTTGCCCTACCTCCACCACGGTCCCCGCCAAATCACTGCCCATCGTGGCCGGTAGCTCGACGCGGAGCAGGGGCTTCATCTCCCCCGCGCGAATCTTGTTGTCCACCGGGTTCAACCCGGCGGCGTGGACCTGAACGAGTAGCTCGTCCGGCTTGAGCACCGGCCGGGGAATCTCAGCGAAGGCGACCTGATCGGGTCCGCCATAACGGTTAAAAACGAGTGCTTTCATAGTGTCTTTGCGGCGGTTTGATTGCGGCCAGTTAGTTCTACTTGGTGAGAAGCTTGTAGCAGCCGAGGTAACGAGGCTGTCGGGGTGAGCGTCCGGTTTTCTCAGCGAGACCAGGCAAGCTTGACCGAGCCGGGTATCATTTTTCTGCCTCCATCTTTCTGCCTAAATCCGCACCACGGTTGTCGGGAGGGTTCGGAACAGGGCAGAAAAATGGGGACAGAAAAAATGGTCGGAGAGCAGGACCAGGGGCCAAGTCCGTGTGAAGTGGTGAGGACGGAATAACCCTATTGGTTGGTAAGTGGTGGGCGCTGTGAGGCGAATCTTTCTTAATCAGGCCATTTGGAATTGTTTACGAAGGATGGAGTCGAACAGGCAGGCCGGAGCAAAGCGGCGCAGTCGGCTCAAGAGCACTCCCTTGCCGACTGGATATCGCAGCCGGGGCGACTTCGCGGTTAGGGCTTTATAAACCGCCTCCGCCACCAGCTGGGGATCGTCACCGCGTTCGACGGCACGGTCGGAAAAGGCGAGTATATGCGCGCGTTCAGTTGCATATTCAGCCAACGCGATTTTGGCGGGTTTTGAATTTCCGCCGATTTTGCTCTTTGTATAGGCCGGTTGAACCAATAAGGAGCGCACGCCGAAACGGCGAACTTCATGGTCCAGCGTCTCGGAGTAGGCCTCCAAGGCATGTTTACTCGCAGCATAGACGCCCCAATAAGGTCCGGGGACAAAACCGAGCACGGAGCTGACGTTTACAATGCGTCCGTAGCCCCCTTGCCGCATCTTGGGGAGAACGGCGTTGGTCACGCGCAACACGCCGAAAAAATTGGTTTCAAACTGCTGCCTGGCCTCCTCCACACTGGTTTCTTCCAGCGCACCGACGGCCGCGTAGCCGGCATTGTTTACTAGAAGCTGTATAGGACCTGCTTTTTGCACAATGAGTTCGACCGCGCCGTTCACGCTGGCCTCGTCCGTCACGTCCATGCGGACGATCTCAACTCCGCGAAGGGGAGTTGCCGACTGCGGGTCGCGCGCGGTGCCGAACACGCGTGCGCCGCGCTCCACGAGGAGTTGCGCGATATCCCGGCCGATGCCGGACGAAACGCCGGTGACCAATGCGGTCTTGTTTGCGAGTGATGGTGTCATGGATGTTTTTAAACCGACTGGTTGGTAGAATTTGTGGGCAAAAAATTACTTTAGGAGCCGGAGCACGGCGGACATGAGCGAGGTGAGCGGGGCGATGTCATTGCGAATGCGGGCGAGGCCGAGGGCGCCTCCGACCAGCATCCCGATTTCTTCGGCACGGGCGTCGGGATCGCAGGGCGCGATGACCCCTTGAGCGATACCGTCACGGATGGCAGACGTGAAATAACGCGCGCTGAGACTCAGGCATCCCTCGATTTTTTCGCGAAGGGCCGGCTCTTGCGTCCCGACTTCGTTGCCGAGCGCGTAGAGCGGACAGCCTAGGACAACTCCCTCTCTTTCAAGCAGGTTGCGCTGGAAGGAAATGAGGCTGTCGATATAGACCCGGAAGCGTTCCAAAGGCTCGCGAGAGGCTGAAAAGGCTTGGTCAAACTGCCCAATGAAGAACTCGCGATATTGATCCAGGGCGGCTTCGGTCAGGGCCTGCTTGGAATCAAAGTGGTGGTAGAAGCTGCCCTTTTTGATGCCGCACGATTCGCAGATCAGATCCACGCTCGTGCCGTAGTAACTACGCCGCCAGATCAAGCCGGAGGCGGTTTCGAGGAGGCGGGATCGGGTGTCGAGTTGGCGAGGCATGGGCGAACTGACGTCGGTGATGAAGAAACCTACCAATCGGTCAAGTTTATTTTCAGGGCTTCGTTCGAGCCGTCCTCTATTATGGTTCAGCGAGGAAGGCGTTGGCTGATGCGCTCGGCGCATTGTCTGACTCGGTGCGGCATTCCGTTCTGGGGGGACAAGGCTTCGGGCCACGGAGGTTTTAACCGCTAATGGGAATCGGCCAATGGGCCGATTTCGTGGGAGCGGCTACGGCCAATGGCCTTCGCGATGAAGCGGAGGGGCGGCTGATGCCGCCGGGGATGGAATCGCGAGCTTCCGAGGCTTGCGTGAGTATGTCCGAGGCTTGCGCGAGTATGTTGGAGATAGAACCGCAAACCTCCGAGGCTTGCGCGCAAGCTCGTGAGATAGACCCGCAAGCCTCGGAAGCTTGCGTGAGTATGTCGGAGATAGGATCGCAAGCCCGCGAGATGGACCCCGCAAGCTTCGGGAGCTTGCGCGAGTATGTTGGAGGTAGGATCGCAAGCCTCGGAGGCTTGCGAATGTATGTTGGACATAGCCCGGCCTACCTCCGGGGGATAGGCTGGCCTATGTCCGAGGTAGGCTGGCGAACCTCGGAGATAGGCGGGTGTATGTTGGAGATAGGCAGGCTTATCCGCGAGGTAGGCTGGTCTATGTTCGGGGTAGGCTGGTGAACCTCGACGATAAGGTGGGTGTATGGCGGAGATAGGCCGGCCTACCTGCGAGATAGGCTGGCCTATGTCCGGGGTAGACGGGTGAACCTCGGAGATAGGCGGGTATATGTTGGCGATAGGACGGCGAACCTCCGCGCTTTGCGGATTTCGGGCGAAAAATGACGAAACTCGCCCCGGACCTCTTCCGCCTGTCCGAATGTTAAAGGCCTGAGCCTTTTGGCTCGGGTATATATAGTTTCCTGAACTCGTGGGCGGCATCACTCTCGAATTCACCGATCTGCATGCGCAGTTTCCCGTCGGGTGAAACCAGCCATAAATAAGAGTCGCGGCCTTTGTCTTCGATGAGATGCCTATCTATTAATAATAGTCCCTCAAAAATACCCGTTTTGATGATTTCAAAACTGCAGGCGTCGATAACGAAGGAGACTTTTTTTGTAGATATCTCTACTTTTTGAAGAGAGCCGGATGTTACCCAGGCGTCACTGATGAAGTAGATGAATATGTTATCGGGAGACAGTGCGGGGTCTGTAATATTACAGATGATCTTCTCCATATCGGGATCTGCGTGTCCCCGGACAATTAATTCGGGAGTGCTTTTATCGGGTGTGGTCAACCAAAGCTCGGTGGCTTGAACGCCTTCAACCATGATATCGGGCGTTTCCCGGACTGAAATGATTGGATGATCATTGGCTGCATGGGAAACGACTGTGCAGGCTAAGAAAACAATCAGGGCTTTCATCGCATGGGACGTGCGGAGCATCAATGGTGGAGGGTGGTGCCCCTCGTAACCTTTTAAGATGTAGGCTTTGTCCTCTCAGGCGGTTGCTTTGGGCGGCGGATTAATTTGAGGGGCGACCGCGGCGGTGGTGGCGAACGAGGGCGATCATGAGCGCCGCGCCGCCCAAGAATGCCGCGTAGGTGGTCGGTTCCGGAATGGCCGCCGTGGCAAAGGTCAGGGTGAACTGGGACGATCCCGTGGTGGTCGCGACCGTTTCGCCCAAGGCGGCCTTGCTCTCCAGTTCCGTGATCACCGATGACGCCCAGCCGCTATAATCAAAACGCACGGTGGAGTCGCCGGTCAGCGTGACGTCGTTGCCCGAGCTGAAGTTCAACACGCCGTTCACGTTGCCATTGCCATGGATGAACATGGTGAAACCGGTGGTGGTATTGCCCGAGGCGATGAAGGCCGTCTGTGCCAAGAAAGCGGGAAACCCGCCGTTGTAGGGCTGGCCGTTGTCCCAGAAAATCTTGTAGCCATCGTCCGCGTTTCCACCCACCGCGCCCGTGGCCGAGCCGCTTAGGTAATATTGCTTGGCACTCGTATCGACGTTGATGGTCAACTGGGCCGAGGCGACGGTCGCCAGACCCAAGGCCACGAAAACCGCCCAGATAGGTTTGAGTTTCATAAGGGGGAATGAGGTTTTTTTGCCCACTAAACACATGAAAAGGCACGAAAGTCGGAGATCAGGGGGGATCTTCGCTGGCGGACGGGGCGGGCCGCATCGGTGGCAGTAGGTCAGTTGCTTGAGCTTTGACAATCCATTAGCAAGAGATGCGCAGGGAAAAGGATCGAAGATGAATGTTAAGAGCTGAAAGTTGAGAGCTGAGGCCGGATCCGCCGTCGAGCTTGCGGCAGGAAATCATTCTCGTGCTCTTACTCGTTTTTCGTTTTCCGGTTTTTCAGTCGAGGACGAGGCGGAGCGAGGGGGGGGAGCGATCGCTTACCTGCGAGATAGGCTGGCCTCTGTCCGGGGTAGGCGGGTGAACCTCGGAGATAGGCGGGTGTATGTTGGCGATAGGACGGCGAACCTCCGCGTCTTGCGGATTTCGACCGAAAAATGACGAAACTCGCCCCGACCCCTTCTGACGTCTTACGTCCCCGGGCTATCTGTCACCTAGGTCTCCGGGGTCATACCGATCGATGGGACCAACATGGATCGACGGGCCTTTATAATCGGTTTGGGCGATTGCATCGCGGCGCAATCGAACGAGAGTGGCCGTCCGTTATGGATTATTTTAAAGCAATCGGCGAAAAACTTTCTGCGCGCTGTGGCGAAGGCGAATTGGGGGCGAACTTCCCCGATCTTGCCGCCGAAGTGATGGCGGAGTTTCCGGTTCCCGCCGATATGGGCATCGACTACATGGCGGATTGGGCGCTGGGCCGTGAGCGTTTACCCGAGCAGGTCAATTTCCACAGTGGATTCGGTGAGCCGGCGTTGGTCGTTTATGAGGAGCCGCGCTTTTACGCTGAAGTCCTTCACTGGTTTCACGGTCGCACCTCGATTCACGGTCATGGGTTTTACGGGGCGTTCAGGGTTCTGGCCGGATACTCCATCGAAGCGCAGTTTTCATATCGTCGGGATGAGGAGCCCGCGCCCGGGATTCAATTGGGGGAGTTGGACCCGACCGTCCTCCGGTTGATCGTTCCCGGCGATATCACGCGCATTCTGCCCAGAGAGGCATTCATTCACACGGTGATGCACATGGGGAATCCCTCTCTCACGCTCGTTATCCGCAACAAAGGGGGATTGGTGCAGTTGGATTACTCGATGAACGGATTGGGCGTAAACGCCTATCAGGATTCTCAAACCCACGTGCGCCAGGCCGAAGTCCTGAGCGCCTATCACGCGGCAAACCCGGAGGGCTTCGAAACGCGATTAATTGAGTTTCTTAAAACCGGGAGCGCCCATCGGATGGCCCGGATTCTTAAGGAAATGATGCATGAGCTCGACGAAGAGTTTTTAAATGGTGAGATCCGCGAATTGGCGGTGGAGCGATTCGGTCCGCTCGGCGAGGTGATCATCGAATCCATCACCCGATCCCTTCGTGGCGGTCAAATCTGGGATGAGGTCGCGGGCATAGAGGATCCGTCGCTTCAGCTCAGAACCGCGTTGTCGGATCTTTTCCCCGAGGAAAAGGATTTGCTGACCGTGGTGGGCCGAACGTTCCCGGATCGCGAGCCGCAGGATGTTTTGGACGACTGGGCTGATACCGTAAGCAGGTTGAGCTGAGCCGTGGTTCGGCAATCCGTTACCTCAATATTTGGATTTTCGAATACCGAAGGTAGGCTCCTCTGAGCTGACTTCTGTGGCGATTTTGTTGCCAATTTACGGCTCGACCCCGTTGCTGGGCCCGCAGTGCAATCCCTTTGACGGGGACTCTACCGCATCTTCAGGTGGCAGCGGTTCGACTGTTACCTCGATCATGCATTTATCACCCGGCTGAAACAGCCCAACCAATTCAGGGTGCTTGTCCGCAGACGCGGAAAAATGGTTCTTTCCGTTGCTCAACCGCATGATCGGACCATGCATTCCTCCCTCAAGCGACTGTTCGACCAACTTCACGCCTCTGGCGATCAGTTCTTTCAGTTTCTGAGCCACCTCTTCGTTACGGCAGTGCAACATTCCCGCAGCGTGAAGGTAGTTGTCCACCTTACCCAAAATCGAAACAACCGTGGGGCTTATCGGGATGTATTTCACCACGTAGGGCTTTTTCAGCTTAGGGGTGTGGAACGTGACCGTGTAAACCGAAGGCCTGAGCGAGTCGGATTTGTAGGTCATGTTCAGATGCTTCGTCATGCTAGTAGCGGTGTAGCTATTGCCCTTGTTCTTCACCAGATCTTCAGCGGCCTCCGAGTAGTCCATAAGGCGTGATTCGACGGCATACCGGAACTCCAGCGCGGCGTAGAACAGCGCCTCGGGCATAGGCGCTGTCAGATGTGACCGCGCCCTAGCAAGGTGAGCTTCGACGGAAAACCATTCCATGGCGGTCAACCGGGTATCGCTCCTCTGTCGGGCAAGTCATCCGCCTTTCTCAGTTTCGGAGTGATGACTGTGCCGTTCGAAAGCCGAACCCGAAACCGTTCAAACGTGTTATCGCCCCGAAGATTCTGAGGCACATCCTCGACCGCAATCCACGTTTCCCACGATGAGCCCGGGCCAATGATACGAGGGAGCGGACGATTCACCGCGTTCATGTGCATCTGGCCGTTCGCCGTCTCCAGCCACACATGGGTTATTTCAATGGACTGCGTATGGTTCATGTTGGTCACGTTCACGAACCAGCAAAGCCTCGACGGCACCCCCATCAGAGCGCGATGGGCACGGACATTCACGCATGTCCGTCGTGACCACAGCAGGTAGAAGAATGCGACCCACCCTGACGATCCGAGCACCCATCCGACCCAGTCCTTTAGAGTCATAGTTGAGGTCGGACCGAATCACCTTTCACTGCCCCGTTCAATGCACCAAATCGACTCATAGAGAGCCTTGGCCTCGAACAGCGGCAGCACCCTCTCGGCGCAATCGGCACCAAAATCCGATCAGGCGGCGGTCGTCTTTGGTCAGCGTGATCTGTCTGAGGGCGGGATTCATTATCGGGTTGCTTGAAATTTCACATCTATCGGCCCCATTTCTGCACAGCACGGCCTATTGAGCCTGTGGCCCGAAATACTTGTAGTCGATTTCGTGTATGGCCTTCCGCACTTCGGTGTGGACGCCTGCGAACTCCGATTTCGACTCGATCTCCGTAAGGACTTTAAGGTCTTCTTGATCGGAGCAGGCACCAACCAGCACACGGGTTACCGGGAGAATGTTGATCGCGCTCAGCTTGATCTCGCCGGTTGCCACTTTGCCAAGCGGGACGGCGATAGAATCAACTTCTTCGACAAGCGATATCAGCGCATCAAGTGCCGAGCGATCGGCCCCGATTGCACGGTCGCGCCGAGCCTTTAGCTGATCGTCAATTTTGGTGTGTCGATCCATGCGCTTTGCGCACTCCGTCGAGAGGTCTTTCGCAGCCAGAACGTCCAATGATACAGGCTTGGCCTCGACAGCCGCCCGGATGAGCGGAAGGAACGCCGCCAACGGTGCCTTGAGACCTACTTTAGCTTTGGCTGCATTGGTCAACAGCTTCTCAAGTTGGCCAAGTTGGTCCGGCTTCATTGTCTTCAGCACAAAGAAGAACGGCCCTGGAGTCCGATTGTTAAGAGCGGCGGCGACGTAGGGCCAAACCGAATGAGCAGCCAGTAGGGCCGTCAGTTCTTCGGATGGAATCCCGATGTTCGCCATACCGACAGCCGCGAACCGATATAGCGACTGCCGCGGCGGCACGCTAAGCACATTGCGGTCGAGGTCGGCATTGGCGGTCCCGATGTAGGCCGACCACTGGTCGATGGTCTGTTCGAACTTCTTCTTGAAACCGGTCGTCGAGATTGGAAGTGCGTTTGGATCGTCCGGGGCGATTCGAACGGGAACCGATGCGGCTCCTTTACCAACTTTGAAGAGTTCCCCGACCTTTCCAGCTTGGAGGCTCTTCACAAGCACCGTGATGTCATTCGCCCGAGGTGTTACTTGCGCATGTTGGAGCGACTGGAGCCATTCAGGCTCCGTCGGAGTCAGCTCAGGTAGCACTAGGAACACCCCGAGGGCCGCTGCCGCCGTGGTCGTTTTGTTTGATTTCAGAGCGTTCGCGATGTCTTGCGCGATGAGTGCCCGCTCTTTGGGGAGCGTCGGAACGACAGGTGTTTCACGCAGATATGGTTTCCACTTTGTGCTCTCCGCCAGGGTGCCGAGGAAATCTGTGACGGTTTTTCCGGCTGCAAACGCAATGTCATGCGAGGTGCCTGAACCCGCATGTAAAGCGCAGGCCCTGGCGGTCAGGATGACTGTGAATCCATCGGTCGCTTTGTGCAGCTTGCTGAGGTGAGTCGCCGGATTAGCCGTGCCGGACGTGAGCGCTGTCAGGTTGGCCGTGGATCCGACCAATGCCTTTCGAAATTTATCCAATGCCTCGCCGGCCGTGATATAGAAGCCGGTATCCGGGCGGATTAGGCTTTGCTTGCCGAGCATCTCGTTGAGGCAAGCGACCAGTGTCAGCTCGGCGGCGACCCCCACGAGGCCCATTTCGATAGCTCCGTCGCTTGGTCGTCGTTCGAAAGAGATCGGACGCGGTGTCGAGAGTAGGTGGAACGCGTGGCGGAGTGACTGCTGTGCGACTTCCAAGCACTGACAGGTTTGATTTTTGAGCAGGCGAGGCATCGGAGTTCCGTGCACCTATGTTGCGGCCAACGCAACAACCGCCCCGACACCCAGTGGAGGAATCATTTTGGGAGCTGTTGGCTCCGATTTTTGCGTGCTATGTGACTTCTGTGGAGGATTTCAGCGCGTTACTTGTTCAGCTTGGCTTTGAGGTAGGGGGCGGTGGGGCTGGATTTTTGTTTTAGGAGGCCGGGGAGGGCTCCTTGATAGAGGAGTTCGCCGCCTTGGGGGCCGCCGACGGGGCCTAGTTCTATTATATAGTCGGCTTCGGCGAGGAGATCCAGGTGGTGCTCGATCACGACGACCGTGTGGCCTTGTCCGGGGTAGGCGGGTGAACCTCGGAGATAGGCGGGTGTATGTTGAAACGATAGTGAACCGTCAGATTGGGGCGCGACGCTCCGGTGCGACCGGTGCGAGGGCGGGAGCCGCCCCGGGATGAGGCGGCCGGCGCGGCGCGGTCAGTCAACCAGCCGCCACTGCTGGTTGTTGCTGCACCGAAATCGACATTCTATTTGACCGTCGTGAACTTGCAGCGCACCGCGCCGTGCGCCGGGATGGTGAGCGGGAGGGAATCCATCGCGGTGTTCACTGCGGCCAGGTTTTTCTGCCTCCAGAGATCGCGGGTGGCCTGCTTGCCGGTGAGGCCGGCTTTTGCGAAATCTTTGAACGACAATTCCATCAGCTTCACGCCGAGGTTGAAGAAGCCGACGGCGCGGCTGCCGTCCTCCAGGGCTAAGAGAACGACAGCGGAGCGGGTTGTTTTTTTCATGGAGCTGGGGGGAATCGGTCAGGGCCGGCAAAATGGGGTCAGGCGGGGGTCAGGCCGGCGTCAACGCGCGGGCGGTTGAAAAATAATCCGGCGATAGCCCGTCAGGCAGGGGGTGCCGTCATCCGTGACCTCGCAGATCACGTGGAAACTTTTGCCGGCGGCATCTGACGGGATTATCAACGTGGCGGTGTTCGTGTCGGCTTTGGCGAGCGTGATCTCCGACCGGTAGGTGCCCGCCTCGGGCAGAATCCACCATTTGAAGGAAAGTTTGTCGCCGTCGGGATCGGTGGATTTTGAGGCGTCGAGCGTGACAGTCGTGCCTGCGGCGGAGGTGTTGGTCAGAATGCCGAAGCCCGGGTTATCCTTGATGGCAACGATCGGGTTGCGGTTGCCCTTGCCGTCCCGAGCCCACGCCATGCGGGCGGCGAAATTATTAAAAATCGCGGGATAAAACTGCTGTTGATACTTCGTGGACGTCGCGTTGGCCGAGCCCTGTTGGTTCACGTAGGCTACGGTGGCGTTATCCGGGCCCTGGCCGCGTTCGAAAAATCCACCCCAACCGCCTTGACCGGGGACCTCGGGATCGCTGAGCCCGACGGGCATGAGATAGAGGAACGCAGGCGTGTCGCCCTCCACGCCCCATTTGTATTTCGGATAAAGGCTGCCGAGGTTGCCGTGGTTTTGAATCAAGGACTCATACTCGGCCCAATGGACGATGCCGGCGTGGCTTTGAAATTTCCACGCGCACTCGTCCCACAGGAACAGGAGATCATCGGCAAATTCGCGGCGCATCCATTGGTGCGAGCTTTCGGGATAATGGATGGTGTTGCCGACTTTCTGGGCCGCGTCCTGATCGGTGATGGTATAGACGCGGAGCTTGCGCAGAAACGCCTTCAACTCCGCCGGGCTGCGCGTCTGCTGGACCTGCCAGATGGCTTGGGCCACCGTGTTGCCGCTGCCCCAGACGGCGATCCAGAGCGGGCGGTCGTCCTTCTCGTCGGCCAGCCGGATGATGAGATCGCTACCGGGTGAACGGTTGGCCTCACCGATGAATGCCTGGCCAAGCGTTTTCGAGCCGAGCATCGTGCGCTCGCGCAGGTAACGGGGGCTGGGCCAGTAACCGATCTGCTGGCGCGACTCGTCGGGCAAAAACTCCTGCTGCGCGGAACGTTTCAGCAGGTTGGGTAGATCCTTTTCATAGGCGTTGATCAAATCGTGGAGGATATCGGGACGCTCCAAGCCGCCGCCATTGCTCCACCCAGTGGTGGCCACGAGCGCCTCGATTTCGAACAGGTCGGCGTGCACCAGCAGCCGGACCATGGATTCGGTGTCATCGGGCTCCACATTGTTGGGTGCAATATCAGTCAGCACCACCATGCGCGGCTTGAGTGGGCTGGCCGAAAAGGCCGGCGCCACCATGACCAGGCACAACAACAGGAGGGCGGTGGGGCGGTGGAGTTTCATGGGAGGGGTAGAGAATGGAGCGGTAGCGAATGGGGTCGGGCCGATTTTTGTTAGTTTTCGAACTGAGCCACCAACTGCGCAGGGGGGCTTTCATTCATCGCCCCCGCCGAGGGAAGCCGTCACGGCGTCGTGGATACGCGAATGCGGAGGAAGAGACGGGACGCGACGAGCCCGGAACGCCTCCTTACCGGGCGGGCCCGACGCGGAAGAGGCGCGCGCCGTGGGCGGGCACATCGGCGGAAATCTCGCCGCTCACGGGGGCGAGGTCGGCGTGGGACCAGAGGTCGCGCACCTTGACCTTGCCGGAGAAACCGAGATCAGCCAGAGGCACGCGCACAGTGGCGGACGGGGCAACGGCGGTGTCGCTCGCGAGAACGCGGAATCGAACCGTGGCGCCGTCCTTGTGGCCGACGCCGACATCGTCGATGGCGGCGAAAGCCTGGAAGCGCGTGTAGCCCGGTGGCACGGCGAAGGCGAGGTGGGCGGGGGCGTGTGCGCCGATGCCGTCGGCCACCGGTTTTCCTTGGAGGAGAAGCGGCGCTCCGGCGGCGCCCTTGCCGACGGCGACATTACCCCAGCCGGTCGAGGCCGAGACCCAGCCTTGCTTGGTCAGGCGGAGTTCGCCGGCCGGGCCGGTGAGGCGGGGATCGGACCAGACGACGTGGTCGCCCGTGATGCCGTCGCCGGCATCGTCGGCCATGAGGTGAAGCGTTTTCGCACCGGTGATGTCCACGTCGAGTTCCACGCCTTGGCCGGCAGTGTGGCGGTCGATGACCTCGGTCTCCTGGAGCTTGCGCGCGGTCTCGTAGTCCTCGCGAGCGTTGAAGAGGGCCACGTATTTATCGGCCGAGCCGGGGATGTCGGCGACCCAGGCGATGAGGCTGTCGTCGGTGCGGGAGAGCTGGCGGTTGTTCTCGCTGCGCTGATTGACGGCGAGGACCTCGTCGTTGGTGAGGAGCGAGAGCGTGAAGTCGTCGGTCTTGGTCATGTCGCCGCCGTGGATGAGCGGAGAGCGGGCGATGGACCAAAGCGTCATGAGGGTGAACTGCTCGTCGCGGGTGAAGTGGGTCTCGCGACCGAACTGGACGCGGCCGAGGGGCAGCATGTCGGCATCGGGCCAGGCGCCGGCGCGACGGTGCGGAGTCCAGTCGTGGAGGCGTTTGAATTGGGAGCGGAGGGAGGACCAGGTGTCCCAGAAGTCGTCGCTGATGCGCCACATGTTGGCGTGGTCGGCGACGTGCGCGCCGCGGGAGAGAGGCGTCTCGCCGGGGGAGAGGCTGAAGACGATGGGGCGGCCGGTCTTGGTGATGGCGCGGCGGATGGCCTCGATCTCCAGCTTCTGCACCTCGTCGTAGGGGCGGGAAATGTCGTCGACCTTGATGAAGTCGACGCCCCACCCGGCGTAGAGGGCGAGGAGCGAATCGTAGTATGCCTGGCCACCGGGGCGGCGGACATCGACGCCATACATATCCGGATTCCAACCACAGATGCTGGAAGTGTCGGCGATGTCGGCGGCGTGTTTGTCGGAGCCGAGGATGGGCGTGTTCTGCGTCACCGCCTGGCGCGCGATGCCGCGCATGAGGTGGATGCCGAACTTGAGGCCGAGAGAATGAACATAGGTGGCGAGCGGTTTGAAACCGGCGCCATTGGCGGCGGAGGGGAATTTCTCCACCGCCGGCACGAGGCGGCTGTATCCGTCCATCGCGCACTTCGCGCCGGGGGTATAGTCGTGGCCCTGTGAGGTCGGTTGATACCACTCGATGTCGACGACGACGTATTGCCAGCCGTGGGTCTTGAGCTTGGCCGCCATGAAGTCGGCGTTGGCCTTCGTCTGCGCCTCGGTGACGGTGGTGCCGAAACAGTCCCAGCTGTTCCAACCCATGGGCGGGGTGGGGGCCCAGGTATGGAAATCGGCGGCATGGGCGGCGGGCAACAGGGCGAGTGCGAGAGCGAGTAACTTGGGGAAAAGATGGCGGGTGCGGGTCATGAGTGCGGGGGGTAAAGGTGCATCAAAGGGTAATGCAGCCCGTCTGAGCGGTGACAGTTTTACCGGTAAAAACGACTCTCCAGATGTGACACGTTTTATTCGTTTTGTGATTAATAAGACCTGTCGGTTAGGGATGCAGCAGACTGATTGAGGTTGATCAGGCTATTCGTTTCTGGGGTTTGTGAACGACATGGAGAAGACCGATTTTTCCCGGGTGTGCGTCGAGCCATGGGGTAGGGCCGTTACATGCTACTTTCACGAATGCCATCCCCCTCAGACCGAGTAAGGATCGGATGGTTTATTCCGAAGTCAGGAGTGGGCCATGCGCCTGCCTGACGTGTAACACCCGGAAAACAACGACACGCTGGCCGATCACTTGATAGAAGACTTTATACGGAAAACGACGGAGGAGAATGCGTCGAAAATAGAGAAAATAGAGACGCGGCAATTCAGGCTGCCTCACGAGTTCTTGGAACGCTCCGGCTATTTCATCGAGGAATGCGTGGGCCAAGCCTGCTGATTTTTGCTCATACCAGTCGCGAGCAGCGACCAAGTCGGCTTCTGCGCTGGGCCGAATCAGCAGCAGCCATTTCATGCCCGACGACGCAGGCGGGCCTCCACTTCGGACCACGGTGCACCGGCATCCGGATTTTTCTCATAGGCCGCCTGCTCTTCGCGAAGGAGTTGTTGCTCGTGCTCGCTGGGCGGGGACGCTTCTTCCAACTGCCAAAGTCGCGAAAGGATATCGCTGCGATCTTGTGCCGATAGCTTGGGCAGTTCCGCGAGAATTTCGGCTTTGCTCATGTGCTCAACGTAGCTCGGAGAGAGCTTCGTTCAAGCTACGTTATCGCCAAGCTGACAAAACGATCTGCCGGGGAGACGAGGCGGAGATTTAAACCACTAATCTTCACTCATCGGCACTCATTCGGAGGTTCGGAATAATTGATCATTAGTGCCCATTAGTGGTTACCCGGTTTTGCTTTCTGGGACGGGCGTCGGTGGCGGGTGATTCAAGTGGGACGGGGCGGGTTCGCTGATGTCCGTCTCCCGTTGGCCGGCGGGGGCGCCGGCCACACTTTATGTTTTGTTCAGTTTTGCTTTGAGGTAGGGGGCGGTGGGGCTGTTTTTGAGTTTTAGGAGGCCGGGGAGGGGGCCTTGATACAGGAGTTCGCCGCCTTGGGGGCCGCCTACGGGGCCTAGTTCTATTATATAGTCGGCTTCGGCGAGGAGGTCTAGGTGGTGCTCGATCACGACGACTGTGTGGCCTTGGTCCACGAGCGAATGAAGGACTTTGATGAGCTTCTCACAGTCACTGAGGTGCAGTCCGATGGTGGGCTCTTCGAGGAGGTAAAGGTTTTTGACGGCGATGCCTCGGCTGCGCTCTTTGTAGGAGGCGAGTCCGTGAGCGAGTTCGGTCACGAGTTTGAGGCGTTGGGCTTCGCCGCCGGAGAGCGTGGGCGAACTTTGGCCGAGGGTGAGGTAGCCGAGTCCGCAATCGACCATGAGTTGGCAGACTTGCGAGAGCTGGGAGTGGAAGTCGAAGAAGGTCGCCGCTTCTTCGAAGGTGAGTTGGAGGACTTGGCCGATGTTTTTGCCCTTCCACTGGATGTCGGTGAGCTCGGGTCCGTAGCGCGTGCCGCGGCAGTCGTCGCAGGGAAGGTAGGTGTCGGGCATGAAGGCCATCTCTAGCTTGATGCGTCCGCCGCCGGAGCAGGTTTCGCAGCGTCCGCCAGCGGTGTTGAACGAGAAGCGTCCGGCGGAGTAGCCGCGCATTTTCGACTCCGGGAGCGAGGCGAAGAACGTGCGGATGAGGTCGAAGATGCCGAGGTAGGTCGCGGGCGTGGAGCGCGGGGTTTTGCCGATGGGGGATTGATCGACTTCGATGACCGATTTGAAGGCCTGCGCGTTGCGCAGCTCTTCAAAGGGGAGGGATGAGGCGCGGAGTTGAGAGTTGAGGGTTGAGGGTTGAGAGACGGGACCTTCGGAGGCGAAGCCGGTGGACTTCACGAATTCTTTGCCGGTGAGTTTGGCGGTCTTGGACTTGATCGCGTGGGTGACGGCTGGGTGGAGGACGTCGCGGAAGAGCGTGGATTTGCCCGCGCCGCTCGGGCCGGCGACCATGATGAGGCGGCCGAGGGGGAGGCGGAGGTCGAAGTTTTTGAGGTTGCGGAAGCGGACGCCGGTGAGGGTGAGGAACGCGGGGTTGAGAGTTGAGGGTTGAGAGTTGAGAGACGGAAGCGGGCGGTATTCCCCGCGGAGGGGATGGGTGATGCCTTTGGCGAGGAAGAGGCCGGTGAGGGATTTCTCGCTGGCTTTGATCTCGGCGGGCGTGCCGTGGGCGAGGAGGTCGCCGCCGTGGATGCCGGCGGCGGGTCCGAGGTCGATGATGCTGTCGGCGCGTTCCATGAGCTCGTCGTCGTGCTCGACGACGAGGAGGGTGTTTCCTTTGTCGCGGAGGGTGAGGAGCGTCTCGATGAGGCGGTCGTTGTCGCGGGCGTGGAGTCCGATGGAGGGTTCGTCGAGGACGTAGAGCACGCCGGCGAGGTTGGTGCCGAGTTGCGCGGCGAGGCGGATGCGCTGGGCTTCGCCGCCGGAGAGCGTGTCGGTGGGGCGGTCGAGCGAGAGGTAGCCGAGGCCGACGTGGTCGAGGAATTTGAGGCGCTCCTGGATCTGCGGGACGATGTCTTGGGTGATGAGCGTGCCGCGTTCGTCGAGCTTGAGCGCGCCGAGGAGGGCGATGAGTTGCGCGGGGGTGGAGGAAAGCAGTTCCGGCAGCGAAACGCTGCCGGGAACTGCTAGTTGAGAGTTGAGGGCTGAGAGTTGAGGATCGGAGGCGGAGGCTCGGGATTTACTTTCAGGTTTCAGGTTTCTCGCTTTCAGATTTTTCGGCTCCAGGTGGAGGCGGACGGCGCGGGCGATGCGGTTGAGGCGCTGGCCGTGACACTCGGGGCAGGGCGTGCCGGTGTCGGCTACGTCGTCGCCGGACTCGATACCGAATTCGCGGAGGCGGGCGGCGGGATCGTCTTTGTCCTCGTCGTCGGCGGGTTCGAGCATCCACGGGAAGACGCGGCCGTGTCCGCGGCAGGTGGGACACCAGCCGCGCGGGGAGTTGTGCGAGAATTGCTTGGGGTCGAGCTCGGGGAAGGACTCGCCCGTCTCGATGTCGGTGCGCGTGGTGGAGAACCAGGAGAGGATGTCGCCGTTGGGGAGGGCGAGGAAGCAGGAGCCTTTGCCGAGGCGGAGGGCCTCGGTCAGTTGAGAGTTGAGAATTGAGGGTTGAGAGTCGGAGGGGACGGAAGAGGGCTGAGGGCTGAGACCTGAGACTTGAGGTGCGGAGGCGGACGCGGAAGGTTGAGAGTTGGGAGCTGAGAGTTGAGAGCCGGAGACGGATTTGGGCTTCTTGGGTTTGCTTGGGGGTTCCTTCAGGTCGGCGACGACGACTTCGACGTCGTGCTCTTTGTAGCGGTCGAGTTTTTGGAACGTATCGACGCGGAGGAGTTTTCCGTCGGCACGCATGAGCTCGTAGCCGTGGTCCTCGATCCAGGTGGCGATGGGCTGGTGGTGGCCCTTGCGTCCGCGGACGAGGGGGGCGCAGAGGTAGAGGTGTTTCGCCTTGGTGGCCTTGGGCGAGGCGAGGACGGTGGCGAGGAGTTTTTTGAGCTGGCCGGGGGTAAGCGGCTGGACGGGTTTGCCGGTGTCGGGGTGGTGTTGGACGCCGAGGCGGGCGTAGAGGAGGCGCAGGTATTGGGCGACCTCGGTGATGGTGGCGACGGTGGACTTGCGGGAGCCGCGGGTGATGCGTTGCTCGATGGCGACGGTGGGCGGAATGCCGGTGAGGCGGTCGATGGCGGGGCGGGGCATCTGCTCGACGAACTGGCGCGCGTAGGGCGACATCGACTCCATGAAGCGGCGCTGGCCTTCGGCGAACACGATGTCGAAGGCGAGGGTGCTCTTGCCGGAGCCGGACACGCCGGTGACGACGGTGAGCTGGCGGTGGGCGATGGTGAGCGAGATGTTTTTGAGGTTGTTCTCCCGCGCCCCTTCGAGGCGAAGGGACGCGGGGGAGGCGAGGGGCAATGGGCGAGGGGCGAGGGGGGCGGAAGCGGAGCGGTAGGGGGCGGGGGCTTCGGCGGCGAGGGGGGAGTCGGATTCGGACCACTCGCTCACGTGAGAGCCTGTCGCTGCGCTCGGTAACGTAGCTACGTTTAATGCTTCGCGGAGGAAGGGGGAGGTGGCGGTGGTGGCGCGGGCGACTTCTTCAGGGGGGCCTTCGGCGATGATGCGGCCTCCTTCGCTGCCGGCTTCGGGGCCGACTTCAATCAGCCAGTCGGCGGATTTCAGGACGTCGAGGTTGTGCTCAATCACCACGACGCTGTGGCCGCGATCCACGAGGGCTTGGAGGACGGAGATCAGGCGTTTGACGTCGTGGCGGTGGAGGCCGGTGGTGGGTTCGTCGAGGAGGAGCAGGGCGCCGCCGGACGAAGGCTGAGGGCTGAGACCTGAAACTTGAAGGGAGGAGGGAGCGGAAACCTGAGACTTGAAACCTGAGACCTGAGGGGTGGACGCGGAGGAGGGCTGAGGGCTGAGACCTGAAACCTGAGGTTTCGGAGTTGAGGAATCTCCGGTGAAGCCGCTGAGATATTTGACGAGTTTTAGGCGTTGGGATTCGCCGCCGCTCAGGGTGTTGAGGGGTTGGCCGAGCGTGAGGTAGCCGAGTCCGACGGATTCCAGGCTGGCGAGGCGGGTGCGGATCGAGGCGTGGTTAGCGAAGAGCGGAAGCGCGTCGTCGATGCTGGTCGCGAGGAGGTCGGAAACGGAGAGGCCGTTCCAGCGGATGGCGAGGACTTCGGGTTTGAAGCGTTTGCTTTCGCAGATCGGGCAGGGGACGAAGACGTCGGAGAGGAACTGCATCTCCACGCGTTCGTAGCCGAGGCCCATGCAGTGATCGCAGCGTCCGTCTCCGCTGTTGAAGGAGAAGGACGAGCCACTAAACCCGGCGGCTTGCGCGGCGGGTTCGCGGGCGTAGAGCTCGCGGATGTAGTCCCAGGCTTCGGTGTAGAGCGCGGGGTTGGAGCGCGGCGTGCGGGAGAGGGGCGATTGATCGACGAGGACGATCTCGGAGAAGGCTTCGTCTCCGGTGATCGAGGCGATGACCGCGGGGTCTTCGGTGAGGAGAAGGCGTTTCGAGAGCAGGCCTTGGTGGATGACGTTGTCGAGGAGCGTGGATTTGCCGGAGCCGGAAACGCCGGAGAGGGCGACGAGGCGTCGGAGTGGGATGCGGAGGGTGACGCCTTTCAGGTTGTGCTTACGCGCGTCCTTGAACGTGAGCCAGTCGCCCTCTCCGGAATGACCAATGACGGGGACGGAATCGGAATCGCGAGCGAGCTCGCTCCCACGTCGATCCACGGGGCGCCGGTTTTTTGGGGCTTCGATGGAGTCGCGCCCGGAGAGATAGCGGCCGGTGATGCTGGCATCGGAGGCGAGGAGGGCGGGGAGGTCGCCTTGGAAAACGATGTGGCCGCCGCGCGTGCCGGGTTCGGGGCCGACTTCGATGAGGTGGTCGGCGGCGCGGATCATGGCTTCGTCGTGTTCGACGACGACCACCGTGTTGCCGGCGTCGGTGAGCGTGCGGATGATCGCGATGAGGCGGTCGATGTCGCGCGGGTGCAGGCCCACGCTGGGTTCATCGAGGACGAAGAGCGTATCGACAAGCGAGGTGCCGAGGCAGGAGGTGAGGTTGACGCGTTGGACCTCTCCGCCGGAAAGGGTCTTGGAGGTGCGGTCGAGCGTGAGGTAGGAGAGGCCGACTTGTTGGAGGTAACGGAGGCGGGTGAGGATGCTTTCGTAGGCGATGTCGGCGCTGCGGTTGTCGGGGAGTTGAGAGTTGAGAGCTGAGAGTTGAGAGCTGGTCAGCTGGGACAGCAGATCGGAGACGGGGAGTTGGTAGAGCTCGGGGAGGGTTCGACCGTTCCATTTCCAGCAGAGGGACTCGGGTTGGAGGCGCGTGCCGTGGCAGGACGGGCACTCGTTGTAGGCACGGTAACGCGAGAGGAAGACGCGCACGTGCATCTTGTAGGTGTTCTTCTCCAGCCAGCTGAAGAATCCTTTCACACCATACCAGGCTTTGGGCCATTCGAGTCCGTTTTCGCCGTAGCCGGGCTCGCCATTGATCACGAAGTCGCGCTGCTCGGGCGTGAGCGAACCGAAGGGAACGTTCGTGGGGATTTTCTTCTTTTTGGCGATGGAGCGCAGGTCGTCTTTGGACGCGCTGTAAACTTCGCCTTCCCAGCACTTGATGGCGCCGTCGTCGATGGAGAGCGTCTGGTCGGGGATGGCGAGGCGGTAGTCGATCTCGATGATGCGGCCGAACCCGCGGCACTGCGGGCAGGCGCCGAGGGGGGAGTTGAAGGAGAAGAGCGCGGGCGAGGCGGGACGGAAGGTGCGGCCGGTCTCGGGCGAGTGGAGTCCGCGGGAGTAGTGGCCGACGGGGGATAGAGTTGAGAGTTGAGAGCTGAGAGTTGAGGGATCGGAGCTGGAGGAAGTTGAGGCGAAGAGGTGGACTTGGCCTTGGCCGAAGTGGAGGGCGGTTTCGACGGCTTCGAGGAAGCGGGAGCGGGCGTCGGGGGTGATCGTGAGGCGGTCTTGGGCGACAAAGAGGAACGTCGAACGTTCAACGTCCAACATCCAACGTCCAAGGTCGGAGTCGGCGGGCGCGGCCAGGAGATCGTCGATACGCGCCGCCTGCATGCGAGGGGCGTTGGACGTTGAGGGTTGAGCGTTGGATGTTGAATGTTCGTGCGCGGGCAGGAGGACGCGGACGTAGGACTGGGCTTTTAAGTTGGTGAGGATTTCGGGCCAGGTGAGCTTTTCGGGCTTGGTGACTTTGAAGGAGACGACGACGGGGGTGCCGGGGGAGGCGGCTTGGGTTTTCTCCCAGATGGACTGAGGCGTGTCGTCTTCGACTGGCTTGCCGGTGACGGGGTCGAAGCAGGTGGCGACGTGGCTGAACCAGACTTTGAAGAAATCGGTGAGCTCGGTCATCGTGCCCACGGTGGAGCGCGAGGTTTTAACCGTGTTGGTCTGCTCGATGGCGATCGACGGGCGGATGTTCTCGATGGAATCGACCTTGGGCTTGTCGAGGAGGTCGAGGAACTGGCGCGTGTAGGCGGAGAACGTCTCGACGTAGCGGCGCTGGCCTTCGGCGTGGAGCGTGTCGAAAACGAGCGAGCTCTTGCCGGCGCCCGAGAGGCCGGTGACGACGATGTAGCTGCCGAGCGGCAGATCGAGGTCGAAGCCCTTCAGGTTGTTCTGACGGACACCGCGCAGGCGGATGCATTCGGGTTTCGTTGCGGTAGGAGCGGAGGAGGCGGGGGAAACGGAGCGGACCACGCGGTTACGGATGCGCGGGGTGAGGCCGAAGGCAAATCGGGAAACGCAAGAAATGCGGGGCCCGCCATCGTTCTTCGTTCTCTTTCTCTTAATCTTTCTCGTTCTCTCGGCTCCGAGGGCTCGGATGCTGAGGCTGACGAAAGAGAACGATTAAGAGAACGAGAACGAGTTGGCGGGCGGGGCGACGATCAGGCTTTGACCTTCGGCGCGAGAGCGAGGGTGGCGCCGGTGGATTTGATGGCTTTGGCCACCTCGGCGGAGGGGCGCTGGTCGGTGACGATAGTGAACTTCTCGTTGAACGGCGACGTAAGGCTCATGGCCTTGCGGCCGAACTTGGAGCTATCGAGGGCAAAAAAGGTGCGCTCGGACGCGGCGATCATCTTGCGCTGGGTGGCGACGATCAGGGCGTTGTGATTCCACACGCCGGCTTCGGTGATGCCGGCGCCGCCGAGGATGGCGATGTCGGCATGGATTTGCTCAAGCGACTGCTCGCAGAGCGGGCCGACGAGGACGCCAAGGCGGTTATGCACGCTGCCGCCGGTGACGATGGTTTCGAGCGAACCGATTTCGCTGAAGAGACCGGCGATGGGAAGGGAGTTGGTGATAACTTGCAGGCGCTTGGCGGCGAGCAGGCGGGCGACGGCGTAGATGGACGTGCCGCCGTCGAGGATTACGGTCATGCCGGGTTGAACTTGGTCGGCGATGAGGCGGGCAATGGAGAACTTCTCCTCGGACTGGCGTTGGTCGCGGGAGATGAAGTCATATTCTTTGGCCAGTTCATCGGTCTCGACGAGCGAGGCGCCGCCGTGGTGGCGACGGAGGACTCCGCGCAATTCCAGTTCGTCGAGGGCGCGGCGCACCGTGGAGAGCGAACTGCTGAAGAGCGTGGCGAGGGTGTGCAGGTCGGCGTATTTGTGCTCACGGATGTGTTTCTCGATGAGGTCGAGCCGCTGCTTATTGGTCATGGCGATGGGTTTTAGGAATTCGTGGGGAAAGGTCGAGGCGCGTGTCGTGCGGGTAAATTTTCATTGCCCGGAAAGGCGTCCGCTTGAGAGTGGCGCGATGAATCCTCCTTTCTTCGCACTGCTGGTGCGGTGGTCGGTGCTGGCCCTCGGCGTGACCATCGCAACCAAGATGATCCCGGGCATCCACTACGACACGCTGGGGACGCTCATCGTCGTGGTGCTGTTGCTCAGCCTTTTCAACGCCGTGCTGAAGCCGGTGCTGGTGCTGTTCAGCCTGCCTTTCATCCTGCTCACGCTCGGGCTGGGCATGCTCATCATCAACGCCCTGCTGTTTCTGCTGGTGGCGCGGATATTGCACCCGGCTTTCACCGTGGATGGCTTTTGGGATGCGCTCGGCGGTTCGCTGATTGTGAGTCTGACGAACATGATTCTGACCAACCTCATCGGGAAAAAGCCGCGTCCGCCCGGTCCGGGTGTGGGCGGCGGCGGACCGGGGCCGTCCCCCTCGCGCAAGATCAAGTCCGACGACGTGATCGACATCTGAGTTTCAATTTGACCGGCGAAGCGACGGGAGTGACCGTCTCCGCTTTCATCGGTTAACCCATCCAGTCCCTTTTCCCATCATGGCAGACACACCTGAATACGATTTGATTGTCATCGGCGGCGGCCCGGCGGGCTACGCGGGCGCTATTCGCGCCGGTCAACTGGGCAAGAAAGTTGCCTGCATCGAGCTGGAGAAGGCCGGCGGCACCTGCCTCAACTGGGGTTGCATTCCGACCAAGGCTCTCCTGAAGAGCGCCGAGCTCTACCAGAAGATCAAGAAGTCCGAGGCGTTCGGCATTTCCGTCAAGGAAGTGACCTTCGATTTCGCCAAGGTCATGGAGCGTTCGCGCGGTGTTGCCGGCCAGATGGCCAAGGGCATCGAGTTCCTTCTTAAGAAGAACAAGGTCGATTACTTCACCGGCAAGGCGCGCATCATCGCCGCCGGCATGATCGAAATCACCGAGGGCGAACACAAAGGGAAGTTCTTCAAAACGAAGAACACCCTCATCGCCACCGGCTGCAAGATGCGCCGCATCCCCGATCTGGCCGTTGATGGCGTGCGCGTGATGACCTCCCGCGAAGCCCTCGGCAACACCACGCTGCCCAAGTCCATCGTCATCGTTGGCGCCGGCGCGATCGGCGTTGAGTTCGCCTATTTCTACAACGCTTTCGGCACGAAGGTAACCCTCGTCGAAATGCTCAACCAAGTCCTCCCCGTGGAAGACGAGGAAGTGTCCAAGGTGCTCCAGCGTTCGCTGGAAAAGCAGGGCATCACCATCCTGACCGGCACCAAGTGCGAGAACTTCCGCGTCGGCAAAGACTCGGTCAAAATCGACTTCGTCACCGGCGAAAAGAAGCAGGAAGTCGAAGCCGAAGTGGTCCTCTCCGCCATCGGCGTGGTGGCCAACATCGAAGGTGTCATTTCTGACTCCGTGAAGATCGAGCTCGACCGCAACTACGTGAAGGTCGGTGACGATTATCAGACCAACATCAAAGGCATCTACGCCGCCGGTGACATCATCGGACCGCCCTGGCTCGCACACGTTGCGACGTTCGAAGCCGTCAGCGCCATCAACGGCATGTTCGGCCACGGCAAGCCCCACCGCGTGACCAAGTTCCCCGGCTGCACTTACTGCCAGCCGCAGGTCTCCAGCACCGGTCTCACCGAGAAGCAGGCCAAGGAAAAGAAGCTCGATTACAAGGTCGGCAAATTCCCCTTCACCGCGTCCGGCAAGGCCGTGGCGTCCGCCGACAGCGAAGGCTTCGTGAAGGTCATCACCGACGCGAAGACCGGCGAGATTTATGGCGCGCACATCATCGGCAGCGAAGCCACCGAGCTGATCGCCGAGTATGGACTCGCGATCGAACTCGAAGCGACGGTCGATGAAATCCACCAGACGATCCACGCGCACCCGACGCTCAGCGAAGCCGTGATGGAAGCGGCGGCCGCCTCACTCGGCGAAGCGATTCATATCTAAGGATGATGATCGGTGGTGGGAGCGAGCTTGCTCGCGAGAATCGACCATCGCGAGCAAGCTCGCTCCCACGTATAAAAACAAAAGCCCCGCTCGTGAGAAACGAGCGGGGCTTTTTTGTATCTAAAAGTGGTGCAAGCGCCGGGAGTCGAACCCGGATCGACGGCTTCGGAGACCGCTACACTATCCATTGTGCTACGCCTGCAAGAAGGGCTAACGAGCGGTGAAAGTCGGGCGATGAACGCGTGCTGTCGAGTGCAAACACGAGGTCGGGTGAGTAGACGCGGCAGCTTGCCGCGTTTCGGTCGCCGGAGGATGAACGGAGGGCTGCCGAAGGATAGCCGGCGGACCGCCAACGGGTCGTTGGAGGGGCCGACCGAGGACCGACCGACGGAGGACGGGCGAGGGCTGACGGCGGGTTGGCGGACGGGCGGGCGAGGACCCGGAAACGCGGCAAGCTGCCGCTCTACTTTTCAAGCTTCCTGCCGTGGGAAGGGCACCTTTGACTTTGTGCTTATGAACTCTGCCACGCCCCGACATCTCGTGATTTTTGGCGCCGGTTACGTTGGCGGCGAAGTGGCGCGGCAGGCGTTGGCGCGTGGGCTACGGGTGACCGCCCTGACTCGTAATCCGGAGAAAGCCCGGGCGCTCGCCGAGGCGGGCGCCGAGGTCATCGTTGACGATCTCGCGGCGGATTCCTGGCACGCTCGACTGCCGAACGGGGCGGACTTTGTCCTGAACTGTGTGAGCTCCGGCGGTGGCGGACTCGAGGGTTACCGTCACAGTTACGTGGACGGCATGAAATCGATTCTGGCGTGGGCGGAAAAGGTGCCGGTAGGGACGCTCGTCTATACGAGCAGCACGTCGGTGTATCCGCAGGATGGTGGCGTGCGTGTGGACGAAGAGGCCTCGGTCGATGCAACGCGTGCGGCGGGCAGTGCCATCGTTGAATCGGAGGATTTGCTCCTGGCGTGGGCCGGAGGCGCGCGGCGTTTCGTGCTGCGGCTGGCGGGGATTTACGGGCCGGGGCGGCACTACTTGCTAGACCAGTTGCGCGATGGAAGCGGCGAGGTGGCCGGGCTGGGCACGCATCGGCTTAACCTCATTCATCGGGACGACATCGTGGGCGCGATCTGGGCGGCGTTTAACGCACCGGCAGAGGTGGCGGGAGGCGTGTTTAACGTGGCTGACGACGGGGCGGCGCCGAAAGCCGAGATCGCGGCTTATCTCGCGCAGGCGCTCGGGCTGCCCTCGCCGCGTTTTACGGGTGAACCGGCGCAGGGGCGTCGGCGGGTGACGCCGGACCGGGTGATTGCCAACGACAAGATCAAGCGCGTGTTGGGCTGGCGTCCGCGTTACCCGAGTTATCGCGAAGGTTACGCGGCAATACTTGGGGCTTGAAGATTTGTGCCGGTTGCTAGCCTCTAACCCTTTCTCGAATTCTGTCAGTCAACCCAATCAACCACTCCCATTCCCATGGCCGGCGTAGGCAAACTCCTCAAACAAGCTCAGAAAATGCAGAAGTCCATCGAGTCTCTCCAGACGCAGATGGAAGCCAAAGAGATCGACGTCACCACCGGTGGCGGCGCCGTGAAGGTGAAGATCAACGGTGCGGGCAAATTCCTCTCCCTCGCGCTCGATCCTGAGTTCCTCAAGGAAGACGCGAAGCTCGTCTCCGACACGCTCCTGGCCGCGATTCAAGACGCCGCCAAGCAGGCCAAGGAGTTCAACGACTCCGAAATGCAGAAGGTCACCTCGGCCTTCCAGATGCCGGGGATGTTCTGAAGAAGCGACGAAGTCGCTTAAGTTGAGAGATGAAAGCTGAGAGTTGAGAGTTCCGGCCTTCGGGGTTTGGTCGCTCAGCTCTCAACTTTCATCTCTCAACTATTCCGATTCCATGACCCCCGCTTTCGAACGTTTGCAGCAGCAGTTGAAGCAGCTGCCCGGGGTCGGCTTTCGGTCGGCGGAGCGGATGGCGCTGCACCTGCTGGTCGGCAAACCTGCCGATCTGCCTGTGTTGGTCAACGCGCTCGAAGAAGCGGCGCGGAGTGTTCGCCGTTGCACGCGGTGTGGTAACCTCGCCGAGGGCGATTTGTGCGAGATCTGTTCCGACGAACGCCGTGACCAACGCATCGTGTGCGTGGTGGAAAATGTGCCTGACCTCGTCGCACTGGAACGCTCGGGAGCGTATCGCGGTGTTTACCACGTGTTGCACGGCAAGCTCTCGCCGATCCACGGCGTGGCGCCGGATGATCTTAATTTAATGTCGCTGCTGGCACGCGCCCGCGCAGGCGAGGTGCGCGAGCTGATCCTGGCGTTGTCCAACGACGTCGAAGGCGAGGCCACGTGCCATTACTTGACCGAGCACTTGCCGACGGACGCGGAGATCAAAGTGACGCGCATCGGTTTCGGTCTGCCGAGCGGCGGTGGCGTGCTGTATGCGGATTCGGTGACACTAAAAAGCGCGTTGGATGCGCGGCGTGACTATTCGTGATTGCAGGCGGCGGCGCGGTCGGTTTGATCGCGGACGTTCTTCTGACAGACGCGGGCATAGTATACCGGCTATTATGTGTGCTTCCCAAGCATGAGAAGAGGGTTCGACTCCCTCTGCCCGCACCACTTTCCATTTCAAAAAAAGAAGAGCATGCAGAAGCGTTTACCGCCCTCGTTCTCGAAAGATGGGGCGTTCAGAAACAGTGATCAGTTTGACGCGTCATAGACGCCGACTCACGAGCGAACCACTCCCTTTCCCCCATGAAAAAATACATCCTGTCCGCGTTTCTCTTCGTTTCCGCCCTGAGCTTTTCCGGGTGCGGAACCAACACCAGCACGGGCGGGGTGGTCGCCTTGGGTGGCAACACCTACATGATCACGCGCCAGAGCCACGCTGGTATTTTCGCGGACACGAATAAGCTGCGCCAGGGTGTTATCGACGAGGCACAGGCCTACGCCACGAAACAGGGTAAATCGATCGAGGTCGTTTCAGCCGTCGCGACGCCCGCCGCTGAGATGCATTGGGCGGACTTCTCCTACACCTTCCGCCTCGTCGATAAGAAGTAATCCGAGGACGTGAAACGCCCGCCCCGATCAAGGGCGGGCTTTTTTGTGGCTGTTGGTGAATCCCGTTTTCTTCCTCGTCGCGCGTTGTCGGTAAGCCCGTATATGGTCCGGGCTTAGCTCCCTCAACACACCTCGATGGAGCTCAGACGTCCGCCTCGATTTGGGCGGCGTTGAGGTTGCGCCAGCGGTTGACCACCCGGCGATAAATCGCCTCGGGCGAGAGACCGTGGGCGGCGCGAAGGATTTCCTGGCTGGTGCCATGCTCGACGAAGGTATCGGGCCAGCCGATACGCTCGACGGCGGCGGAGCAGTCGGCGTCCTGGAGGGCTTCGAGAACGGCGCTGCCGAAGCCGCCGGAGAGAACGTGATCCTCCATGGTGACGATCAGCGGGATGCAGGCGGCGTGGCTGAGGAGGTTCGTGCGGTCCAGCGGTTTGACGAAGCGGGCGTTGACGACGCCCACCGAGAGGTGTTCCTCGGCTTCGAGACGGGCGGCGAGCTTGAGTGCGTCCTGCACCATGCTGCCGAGCGCCCAGATCATGATGTTGGAACCCTGTTTGAGCACTTCGGCCTGGCCGACAGGCAGGAGGGTGGGGACGTCTTTGATTTTCACGCCGACACCGGCGCCGCGCGGATAGCGGATGAATCCCGGGCCGGGGAGGTGCAGGCTGGTGTGCATCATGTCCACGAGTTCGTCCTCGTCCTTGGGCTGCATGATCGTGGCGTTGGGCACGGGGCGCAGGTAGGCGAGGTCGAACAGGCCGTGGTGGGTCGGTCCGTCGTTGGGCGAGAGGCCGGCGCGGTCCATGCAGAACGTCACGGGGAGATTTTGCAGGGCGACGTCGTGGACGATGGGGTCGTAACCGCGTTGGAGGAACGTGGAGTAGATCGCGACGACGGGTTTGATGCCCTTGGTGGCGAGGCCGGCGGCGAAGAGGACGGCGTGTTCCTCGGCGATGCCGACGTCGAAGAATTGCTTCGGGCACTGGTCGGCGAGGTGTGAGAGGCCGGTGCCGCTGGGCATGGCACCCGTGATACCGACGACGGCAGGGTCGGCCTTGGCGAAGCGGACGAGCGCCCTGCCCATGACGTCCTGATAATTCGGCGCGACCGGCGTGGACGGGCAGACGACGGGTTTGATGCTCTCGCCGGTGACGGGATCGTAGGGGCTGGCGCCGTGAAATTTCTCGGGGTGGGCGACGGCGGCGTCGAGGCCTTTGCCCTTCTTCGTGAGGACGTGAAGGATGACGGGCGTGTCGCAGTTTTTGGCGAACTCGAGGTTTTTGACGAGTTCGTCGAGGTTGTGGCCGTCGATCGGGCCGAGGTAGCGGAGCCCGAATTTTTCGAACAACGAGGACTCCATAAAGAAGTCCTTGGTCTCACGCTTCCACTTCACCCAGAGGCGGTGCATGTCGTTGCCGCCGGGGAGACCGGTGAAGAACCGCTCCAGGTCGTGGTGAACCTTGTTGTAGGTCGGGTTGGTGGAGAGGCGGTTCAGGTATTTGGAGATCGCGCCGACGTTTTTGGCGATGGACCACTCGTTGTCGTTGAGGATGACGATGAGGCGCTTGGTGGAGCTGACGACGTTGTTGAGCGCCTCAAGGGTGATGCCGCAGGTAAAGGCGGCGTCGCCGCAGAGGGCGACTACGTGTTCGGAGGAGCCGCGGAGGTCGCGGGCGGTGGCCATGCCAAGGGCGGCGGAAAGGGCGGTGCCGGCGTGACCGGCGCCGAAGGAGTCGTGCTTGCTCTCGGCGCGGTAGAGGAACCCGCTGGCGCCATCGGTCTGGCGGAGCTTGCGGAAGAACTCACCTCCGCGACCGGTGAGGAGCTTGTGGACGTAGCCTTGGTGGGCGACGTCGAAGACGAATTGATCGTCGGGCGTGCTGAAGACGCGGTGGAGAGCGAGCGTCAGTTCAACCACGCCGAGATTGGGGCCAACGTGTCCGCCGTTGCGGGCGGTGACCGCGATGATCTCTTCGCGAATCTCGCGGGCGAGCTGCGGGAGCTGGCAGGCAGAGAGGGACTTGACGTCGGCGGGACCGCGAATGCCTTCGAGGAGGCGCGGGTGGTTGGACGAGGAGGCCGTGACGTCGGCAGGTGTGTTCATTAACAAAGGATACGAAATCGAGGCGTGTTAAGACGGGTGACCGAGGTGGCGAGGAGACGGGACCGCTCAGGCGCCGCGGTTGGTTTCGAAGGGGACAAAGGCGACCGAGCCGTCCTTTTGCTTCTTCAACTGGTCGATCTTGAGCTCGGCCTCCTTGAGGCGGGCTTCGCAGGTTTTGAGCAACGCATTGCCTTCTTCAAACTTGGCGAGGAGTTCGGCCAGGGGCACATCGCCGGATTCCATCGATTCCACGATGGATTCGAGGCGGGTGAGGGCATCCTCGAAGGAAGGCGTTTGCTTGGTTTTGTCGTCCACAGCCGACCAACGTTGCGGGCAGGGAAGGGGTTTTCAAACCAAACTTTGTCCAAGCCGCGGAGGGATCGGACAATGGATGCGCAGGTCACGCAACGGATGTGCCGAAGCGAAAAATTGAGAGTTGGCGTCGGCAGGGAAAGCGTTGAAGTCGCGGGATGGTTTTCCCTGTCGTCGTGGGTTTGTTGATCGCCAAGTTGCTGGCTGAATTAGCGTTGGCTGCAATGAATCGCGCTGAAGTGCGCCGACATGCCGCTCAGGCACCGGCGGCAGTCGCGGCGATTATGGACGCGGATACTTACCGTAAATCGGTCGATTACACGCTGGCGAAGAACCGATTTGGCGTGTGGTCGATGATCTTCGACACGGGCGTGCTGCTGCTGGCGCTGTCGAGCCAGGTGTTACCTATGCTTTTTGGACACGTGGCGGCTTGGTCGCCGGCCGGCAAATGGGACGACGCGTTGTTTATTCTTTTTGCAGGTATGCTGCTGAGCATCCCCGGTCTGCCCTTTGAATGGTGGGGGCAATTTCGCCTGGAGGAGCGGTTCGGCTTCAACAAATCCACCGCGGGCCTGTGGGTGTCCGACAAGTTGAAGGGACTCGCGCTGATGTTCGTGATCGGGTTCCCGCTGCTGTGGGCGCTGCTTTCGCTGGTGGACTGGGTCGGCAATACCTGGTGGCTGTGGGGCTTCGGACTGATGTTCGTCGTGCAGCTGCTCATGTTGGTGCTTTACCCGAAGCTCATCCTGCCGCTCTTCAATAAACTCACGCCGCTGCCCGAGGGTGATCTACGCACGCGGCTACTGGCGTTGTCGGAGCGAACCGGCTTCAAGGCTTCGACCATCGAGGTCATGGACGGGAGCAAACGCTCGGGTCACTCGAACGCGTTCTTCACGGGCTTTGGGCGGTTTCGCCGCATTGTTTTGTTCGATACGTTGATCGCGCAGCTCACGCCAGAGGAACTTGAGGCGGTGCTGGCGCATGAGGTGGGTCATTACCGGCGCGGGCACATTCCGAAGACGCTCGCGCTGTCCGCGGCGATTCAGTTGGGAGCGTTTGCGGCGATCGCCTGGCTGGCGCGCAGCGACTGGTTCAACACGGCGTTTGGCTTTCCCGCGCATGAACTGGCACCGAGCTTCCTGCTCTTTGGTCTGCTGAGCGGGGCGGTGATGTTCTGGTTTTCGCCGCTCGGAAACTTGCTGTCGCGGAAGCACGAATACGAAGCGGACGCCTTTGCCCGCGACGCGGTGGGTGGGGCGGCGCCGCTGGTGGCTGCGCTGCGTAAACTGGCTCAAAAGAATCTGAGCAACCTGACGCCGCACCGGTGGTTCAGCGGGTTCTATTACTCGCATCCGACGCTGGTGGAGCGCGAGGCGGCGATGACGAAGGCGGCGTGATCATCACCATGGGCGGATTCGCATCATTCGTGTTTTCGCCTTTGCGGTCAGTGCGGTGGTTCTGTGGCTGGGTATGGTTGGCCGCGGTGGTATCCGCCGCGCCGATCACGGTCGCGACTTACAATGTCGAAAACTACACGCTGGCGGATCGGATGGTGGAGGACATGCACCGCAAAGAGTATCCGAAGCCCGAGGCGGAGAAGGCGGCGTTGCGGGCGGTGATCCGCCAGATCGACGCCGACGTCCTCGCGCTCCAGGAGATCGGGGGCGAACCGTTTCTCAACGAGCTTCAGCGTGATCTGAAGCATGACGGGATGGATTATCCCTACCGCGCGGTTTTGCAGGCGGACGACCAGGATCGGATGATCGCCGTGCTCTCGAAGCAGCCCTTGGCGGCGGTGAAAAAGCACACCGATCTTACCTTCAAATATTTCGACGGTGTTTCCAAAGTGAAGCGCGGGTTGCTGGAGGTGCACTTCGCGACCACGGGTGGCGAAGTGGCGTTGTTCGTGGTGCATTTGAAGAGCCGCTATACGGAGAGGCCGGATGATCCGAATGCGGCGTTGCAGCGGGCGGGGGAGGCGACGGCGATTCGGGATCGCGTGTTGACGCTGTTTCCCGAGCCGGCGACGGCACGATTTTTAATCGCGGGTGATTTCAACGATGGGCACGCGGGCCGTCCGGTGCGGGCGATGTTGGAACGGGGCAAGACGACCATTGCCGAGTGGTTGCCAGCGGCGGATGAGCGCGGGCACCTGTGGACGCATTTTTTCCGGCGTGAGGATTCTTATTCGCGGTTGGACCATATTCTGGTGTCACCCGGATTATGGTCACAGGTGCGCGGCCAAGCCGGCCGGATTCACGATTCGTCTGAGGTGGGGCAGGCGAGCGATCACCGCCCCGTGGTCGTGGTGATTGAGTGAGTGGGCGGTAGGTGAGGGCACAAAAAAGGCCGGTCCTGCGAGGGACCGGCCTTTTTGGGAAAGGGAGAATTACTTAACCGTGACGGGCACGGTGATTTCGCCGGAGCCGAAGCCCTTCAGGAAGAGGCTGCCGGAACCGGGCTTGCCGCCTTTGACGTCCACGCTGGCGGTGGTGCTGCCGGCGGGAACGACGACCTCAGGCATGATCACGCTCTCGGGCGCGTCGGTGGTGACATCGAGGAGCAGGCCGCCGGTGGGGGCGGGGTTAGGGAGGGTGAAGGTAACCGTCTGGGTCTGACCGCGAGAGAGGGAGAGTTCGGTGGGGCTGACGCTCAGGCCGCTGGAGTCGACGCGGAAGGTGCCGACGGGCGAGTTGCCGTTGGCGCTGGCGATCTCGACCTTGTAGTTGCGGCCGGAATCAACGGCGGGAACGAAGAAGCTGATCGAGTTGGGCGAGTCGTAAACGGTGCGAGCAGGCGTGCCGTCAAAGGTCACCGCGTCTTGAGCGGTGAAGCCACGGCCGACGATGCTGACGCGGGCGCCGACAGGGCCGCGGTTGGTTTCGAGCGAGAGGACGTAGCGGCCAACGATCTTGGAGCGGATTACGTCGGTGAACTCTTCGCGGGCGCTGATGATGCCTTGGTTCTCGAACTTATAATTGACGAGGAAGTAGTAGGCGATTTCGGCGCGGCCGGCGGGGAGCTGGTAGTCGAATTCGTAGATGTCCGCACCGAGGGGGCTCTTGCGCATCGGGAATCCCTGGCCGTCGATGATGATGCGCACGGTGAGGCTGCCGGGAACGATGTTGACGCCGGTGGGCTTCACGCGAGTCGAGATCGTGTAGATCTGCGACGGGTTTTCGGGCAACACGCTCGGAGTGAGGTTGGTGATGCCGACGTCACAGCCGGTCAGGAAAAAAAGACCGACGGCGGCCCCCAGAGCGAGAGCGACGCTTTTGACGCGGGTGAAGTGGGTGTTTTTCATTGGGATTTTTCTGATTTAAAAGTCGCTGGATACGCAACAGAAAGACCCAATCTTGGCAATGAGCGAAATCAGTTCACCCGTCTACGAAGCCAACCGGCACGGTCCGCTGGGGGTTTATGTGCACGTGCCCTTCTGCGCGTCGACGTGTGATTTTTGCGCGTTCTACCAGACCACGCCAACCGTGGACGGCATCGACCGTTATATGCAGGGCATCGCCGCTGAGGCGGCCTTGGTTTCTTGGGCGGGGCGTCGGGTCGAGACGGTGTTTTGGGGCGGCGGAACGCCCGGGCTGCTTTCGCCGAAAGATATTCGGCGGCTGGGTGGCATCGTGCGCGAGCGGCTGGTGGGCGATCCGCAGGAATGGACGGTGGAAATGGCTCCGGCGTCGGTTACCGAGGCGCGTTTGGCGGCGCTGAAGGAAATCGGGGTGACGCGCATCTCGATGGGCGCGCAATCATTTCAACCGGCGTTGCTCGACGGACTGGGGCGGCAGCACACGCGTGAGCAGATTTTCCGCGCTTACGAACGTATCCGTGCGGCGGATTTCGCGAGCGTGAACATCGATCTGATGTTCGCCTTACCCGGTCAGGACGAAGCGGCGTGGCTCGCGGACTTGGGAGAGGCGCTGGCGCTGGCGCCGGATCATCTTTCGACTTACTGCCTGACCTTCGAGGAGGACACGAAGTTATGGATCAAGCTGTCCAAGGGGCAGGTTAAACTCGATGTCGAACACGAGGCGCGGCTCTACGAAACGACTTGGGCTCGTCTGGAGGCGGCGGGTTACGCGCAATACGAGGTGTCCAACTTCGCGCGACCCGGCCACGCCTGCCTCCATAATCTGAATACTTGGCGCATGCACGAATGGGCGGGACTGGGGCCATCGGCCGCTTCGCAACACGCGGGCTGGCGCGGGGGCAACGTCGCGGACCTGGATCAATGGCAGGCCAACATCGCTCGTGGCGACCGCGTGACGGAGGATCGGGTGGCGCTCACGCCGGCATTGCTGGCGGAAGATGCGTTGATTTTTGGCGTGCGCATGAACGCGGGCGTGGACCTGGCTGCGTTGCGCGGACGGTTTCCCTCGGCACCATGGGCCGCAGTGGCGACGGAGATTGAGCGGCTGACTGAGGCGGGCGTCGCTGAGGTGATCGGCGGGCATTTGCGACTCACTACCCGCGGGCGGCTCATTGCTGACACTGTGGGCGCGGAGTTGATGCAGGCGTTCTCCGACGCGGCTCCAATCTGATCACGGGCTGCCTCGGTCCTTGCCAAGGGGGGACGTGCGCCCACATTGGTCGCCACCTACGATTTTATCCCAACTGCTCCTGCTTTTCTCATGAAACACCTCCTGCGCTCCTTCCTTTTTATTGGCATCGTTGCCGCGTTTTCCGCGGTCGTGGGCTGCAACACGTCCACCAAGAAAAAGGACTATGATACCACGGTGGCGCGTTTCTATGTGGAATCTACCGACGGTGATGGTTTTGCCTCGGTGACCTTGCCGGTGAGCGGCGTTCAGATCGCTATCAATAACAAGCCGGTGATCACCGAGTATGATTTTACCGGCGTGCAGCAGGCCCAATCGGACTTGGGGAAGTTCCTCGTTTTCACCCTCACCCCGGATGCCGCGCGGGATCTCTATCGCATTTCAGGCACGAATCAGGGCAAGCGGCTCGTCGTGTTCATCAACGACAAACCGTTGGGCGCACGCATGATTGACCGTGCGTTCAACACGGGTGCCATCGCGGTGTTTCTCGCGATTCCGGATGACCTGCTGCCCGCGTTGGCCAAGAACTTGAACGGCACCTCCGCGGATCTTCAAAAGAAGCTCGAAGACGCGAAGAAGTAAGTGATGCGCCGAACCCTGAGTCGGATTGTCCTGCTGCTTTGCCCGGCGATGCTCGTGGCGGGCCCGCGCATCGAGCTGGCGTGGCCTACGCCGAACACCGCGTATATCGAAGGCAAAGGGCGTGAGGCTTACGTGCAGCCCACCGTGTCTGGCGAAGTGGAGTCGGGGCAGTTCGGCTGCGTGCGCAGCGGAGGCGGTCAGTTTCACGAAGGTGCTGATTTAAAGCCGGTCGCCCGCGACAAACGGGGGGAGCCGGCCGATGATGTGTTCGCGAGCATGGCGGGAGTGGTTCGGCATGTGAATATGCGCGCGGGCGAGAGCAGCTACGGTCGCTATATCGTGATCGAGCACTCCGACCTGAAGCCGGCGGTTTACACGTTGTATGCGCACCTCAGTGCGGTCGCTCCGGGCTTGAAAGCGGGTGATACCGTAACGCGCGGGCAGGTCATCGCCACGATGGGGCGGACGTCGGGCGGTTACACGATCCCGAAGGAACGTGCGCACTTGCACTTTGAGATCGGGGTGGTGGCGACGCGGCAGTTCCAATCGTGGTATGAGTGGAAAAAGTTCGGCAGTCCCAATGAGCAGGGGCTCTACAATGGTATGAATCTGATGGGCGTGGATCCGCTGGATTTCTTCGACCAGTTCCGCGCGCGACGAGTTAACGATTTCAAAGAGTATTTCGCGCAACTGCCGATGGTGGCTCGCGTGCGTATCGCCACGAACCAAGTGCCGGACTTTGTGCTGCGCTACCCGGACTTGCTCACCGAGGAAGTGCCGATGGCCGGGGTGGCGGGATGGTCGGTCAAGGTGAACGCCACCGGCCTGCCGTTTTCTTGGACGCCGTTGAAGGCATCGGACGTGATCGGATTCCGCACGAACGAAGTCCGGTTGTCGGACGTGGATGCCAACGCGCTCAAGCACTTCCGGTGTAAGTCCATCGCTGTCTTGCGTCGCGGTGAATACGAGCCCGGCCGCGATCTGGAGACGATGTTGCAGCAGGTGTTTGGGCTGCGATGATCGAGCGGTGTAGGGTCGGCCCTTGCGGCCGGACCTCGGTGGCACGGTAGCACGGCGAAGCGATGCGCGAAGTCGAACCGGTCCGGCCGCAAGGGCCGACCCTACATCGGACCGGTCGTGATCCGCACGGCGATCTCGTTACAGTCGTCCAGCCATTCGGCTGGTGGCGTTCCCTGCGGGTTTAAGTGCGCGGGGAATTTGAATCGAGTCGGCTCGGGGCATATCCATCCGGCCCACAGTTCGGTCATCGGAAGCAGGCGGGCGCGGTAAGGATTCATGAAGAGATAAAACGCGTAATCCTCGACCGCTTCGTCTGGACGCAGGCGATGTTCAAACCCGTCCTGCTGCCATCGCCACGATGCCTGCCCTTTATTGCGCGAGAGTGCCTTTAGTTTGGCCATGACTTGGCCGACCGATAACCGCGCGCCTAACGTGAAGAGAACGTGCAGGTGATCCGGCATCAATGAGGCGGCCAATACCTCGGCATCGCCGTCGGATTGAAGCGTATCGAGTGCGCTCCGCACGTCGGAGGCGGCTTGGACTTGGGTTAAGACATTGGCGCGGGTTTGCGTGCACAACGTGAGGAAATATCGTGCGCCGGGAAGCGATACACGGCCCCAGCGCATGCGGGCGGTTTTCCGGTCGAGCGGCGGTGACGACGACATGGTTCTCGTGTGGTGACGAGGACGCAGCCGGGCAACCGCTAATGAATGTCCGTGTAGGGTCGGCCCTTGTGGACGGACCTGGTTCGATTCAAGGCGTGCGTCCGGCTGCTGGCGATCGCGGCACGGATTCAAACCCGGTCCGGCCGCAAGGGCCGACCCTACACGGACTCGACCTACTTACCGTTTGCTCCAATCCAACATGCGTTGGATCGGCACGAGGGCGGCGGTGCGGGTGGCCTCGGGCACGTCGATTACGGGCGATAGATTTTTCAACGCATCGCGCACCTTCTCGATCGTGTTCATCTTCATGAAACGACAGTCGTTGCACGCACAGCTGTCGGTCGGGCCGGCGATAAAGGTTTTGTGCGGAACCTCTTTTCTCAGGCGGTGGAGCATGCCGCTCTCGGTCACGACAATGATTTCGTTGGCGGGACTTTCCTTGGCGAACTTCACCATCAACTCGGTCGAGCAGACTTCGTCGGCGAGATCGCGGACGGCTTGCACGCACTCGGGGTGCGCGACCACGGGGGCGCCGGGGAACTTGGCGCGGACTTTTTCAACCGCCTGCGTGGTGAACATCACGTGGGCGTAACAGCTGCCGGGCCAGAGGCGCATCTTGCGGCCGGTCTGCTGCGAGACCCATTGGCCGAGGTTCTGGTCGGGGACGAAGAGGATGTCTTTGTCGGCGGGGATCTGGTTGACGATCTTCACCGCGTTGCCGCTCGTGCAAATGACGTCACTGAGGGCCTTCACTCCCGCGGAGCAGTTAATATAAGCGACGACGTAAACGCCCGGGTTGGCCTGCTTGTAGGCGGCGAGGCGCTCGGCGGGGCAGGAGTCGGAAAGGGAACAACCGGCCTCAAGATCGGGCAGGAGAACCGTGCGGGCGGGGTTCACGATCTTGGCGGTTTCGGCCATGAAATGGACGCCGCAGAAAAGGATCACGTCGGCCTTGGCGGCCTGCGCTTGATAGGAAAGCCCAAGGGAGTCGCCCACGTAGTCGGCCACCTGTTGGATCGCCTCGATCTGGTAGTTGTGCGCGAGGATGACCGCGTTGCGTTCACGTTTCAGCGCGAGGATTTCCTCCTGAATCGGCGTGAGCTTCGGCGTGGCGGAGCTGGGAGCGAGGACGAGCGGTTCGTAGTCGAGGACGGGCATGGGAAAATGACGAATGACCAATGACGATGCTGATGAAGCAGGAAAAACCTTCGATGCGACGGGTGCCTCAGCTTCAGCTGTGCGGCTTGAGCTTCGCCGCGAGGGCCTTGAACTCGTTTACGTTCTTCAGGCTCTCAAGATCGGGATCTTGGGTCATCCAATCGTAGTCGGTGTAGCCGAGATCGACGGCTTCCAGCAAGGCGCGGATCGCGTCGGCTTTGCGCTTCAACAAGGCGAGGCTGCAGGCGAGATTGTAGCGGGCGGTGGCGTTGTCGGGCTGCAACTTGACGAGCTTGCGGTCCATTTTGAGCCCGTCGGTGATGCGACCGGCCTTGGTGTAGAGGCCGCCTAGCAGTTCGATCACGTCCTCATAGCCGGGCTCGCGCTTGAGCACGGACTCGTAGAAGGAGATGTCGAAGGCGGGATCGTCTTTGCGGGACATGGCGGGTTTTACGCGTGGTTTTTGCAAACACCGGTTTGCTTGAGCACGTCGCAATGAGCGCTGACCTGAAGGCGCTGCGAAATCGGGGTGAGTCCCAGCTTGGTGGAAACCGTGCTGCCATACCACTCCATGAACGGAGCGCTGATCTCGAAGATCTTGTCGCAATCGACGCAGATCACTTGGGCGACCTGGGCGTTGTTGCTGGTATTAGGCAGGTAGTATTTGAGATTGGTGCCGATATCGACCTCACGCAGCAGGGCGCTTTCGGTCATGATCGGCAGCGTGCGATACACCGTGGCGCGCGAGACCGAGTCATCGATGGCGCGGGCGTGATCGAGCAGTTCTTCGGCGGTAAAGTGCTCTTTGCGTGCGAACGCCGCCTCGAAAATCGCGAGGCGTTGGTTGGTCATGCGGAGACCTTTACTGGCAAGGTAAACCTTAAATTTTTCGCGGGCCGCGTCGTTGCTCACGCCAAAAATCTCAGTGGGGGGCTGGTGACTGTCAACTGGTTCGTCGGAGGCGCTCGGTTGGCACTGATGTCGAACGTTGGCGCACCCACTTCAGAGGCCTTGTTGCGGTGGAAGAGGGCGGGAGGAATCAGGTCGGTTGGCGGTTTGACCGGCAAAGTAGAGCCGTTGTCGGGCAACATGGATGGGTTGTCGGCCCCCGATGTCGGCTTGTCCGCCAATGTTGAAGTCTTGTTCGGCCACATTGTTGGCTTGTTCATCCACATTGGAGACTTGTTGGCCGACGTTGGCGGCTTGTTACGCCTCATTGGAGCTCTGTTCGGCCTCATAGGAGCTCTGATCGGCAACATTTTTGCGCTGTCCGCCAACATTGGCGCCTTGTTCGACACTGTTTTTGAGTTGTTTGGCCTCATTTTACGTTGTTCCGCCTCATCTTTGGCTGTCGGACACCATTTTTGACTGTCGGGCAACGATGGCGGGTTGGCCGCCTGCTACAGGAGCGATGTAAGTGATGTTTGCTGGTAATAAATTCGCGGTCGGCGCGCTTGCACGGCTCCGGCGGGGAGTGCATCAACCACCGCCATGACGGTTGGCGTGCATCCCCTCGCGGGCTTCGATAAAATCCTGCATTATAGGGTGCCGGAAACGTTGTGCGCGCAGGTCGCGGTGGGCTCGCTCGTGCGCATTCCCATCATGAACCGGCTGCACCTCGGCATCGTGGCCGAAGTGGGCGCGCCGATCGACTTCCCGATCAACCGGCTGAAGCCGCTGGTGGACTTGGTTTACCCGTTTCCCGCCTTGCCGCCCGACTTGCTCGCGCTGGCTCGGTGGATGTCGAGTTACTATGCCGCCAAGCACGACTCGATCATGGAGACGATGCTGCCCGCCGCCGTGCGCAACGCGGCCAGTCTTAAAATAGAAAAACTCCTCTCCGTCACACGCCAGATTCCCGAGGACGAACTCGCCGCGTTGGCCAAACGCGCACCCGCGCAGGCGAAGCTCTATCAGTTCCTCGCCCAGCAATTTAAGCCGCAGAAAAAGTCGCTCGTCCTCGGCCGCCTCGGCGCCACCGCCGCCGTCGTTTCCGCGTTGGTCAAACGAGGTCTCGTCAACGAGGAGTCGCATCGCGTCGAGCGCATCGCCTACGCGGACAACTGGTCAACGGGTGAGATCGTCGCCTCGCAACCGCACGCGCTTAACCCTGGCCAGCAGGCCGCCGTGGACGCAGTCGCTGCCACCTTGGCCGAGAACAAGTTCGTCGTTACGTTGCTCCACGGCGTGACCGGTTCGGGCAAGACGGAGGTTTACCTGCGCGCGATCCACGACGCGCTGGCGGCGGGAGGCGGAGTGATTTTCCTCGTGCCCGAAGTTGCGCTCACGCCGCAGACGGTTGCGCGCCTCCGCGGCCGCCTCGAAGCCATCGCGCCAGACCACAAGTGCGTCGTCTGGCACAGTCACTTGAGTGAAGGCGAACGGCTCGACGGCTGGATGTCGCTCGCCACCGGCGATGCTCGCGTCGTCGTCGGGGCGCGCTCGGCGATCTTCGCGCCGGTGCAGAACCTGAAACTCATCGTCGTCGATGAGGAGCACGAGCCCGCCTACAAGCAGGACGAGACGCCGCGCTATCACGGTCGCGACGTCGCGGTGATGCGCGCCAAGTTGAACAACGCGCTGTGCCTGCTCGGCTCGGCCACGCCTTCGCTGGAAAGCTATGCCAACGCTCAGGCCGGAAAATACCGCCTGCTCCGCCTCCCCGAGCGCGTCGATGCGCGTAAACTTCCCTTCATCGACATCGTGGACATGCGCATCGAGATCGTGCGCCAACGCGGCTTCACGTCACTCTCGCGCAAACTGGTCGATGCGATGCACGCCCGGTTCGAGAAGCGTGAGCAGACGATCCTCTTTCTGAACCGTCGCGGTTACTCGCCCTCGATGCAGTGCACGAAATGCGGCCATGTGGAGGAGTGTCCGCATTGCAGCATCACGATGACCTATCATCGCAGCGATGAGCGGTTGCGCTGCCATCTTTGCGGACAGGAAGCGAACGCTCCCGCGCGTTGCCCGGCGTGCGGTGCGCCTGAGATTCGTTGGAAAGGCATGGGCACTCAACGCGTCGAGGAAGCGGTGCGTCGCGTGCTGCCTAAGGCGCGTCTGGAGCGTATGGATACCGATACGATGTCGAAGAAGAACCGCTTCCGCGAAATCCTCTCGGACTTCCGCGCGGGCAAAATCGACATCCTCATCGGCACGCAGATGATCGCGAAGGGACTCGATTTTCCCAACGTGACGCTGGTCGGACTGATCGACGCGGACATCTCGATGCACATCCCGGATTTCCGGGCCAACGAGCGCACGTTTCAGTTACTCGTGCAGGTAGCCGGGCGCGCCGGACGCGGCGACCGGGCGGGCGAGGTGGTGGTGCAGACGTTCACACCGCAGGCGGAGGCGATCCAGTTTTCCCGCCAAGCCGACTTCGAAGGGTTCGCCGCGAGCGAGCTGAAGATGCGGAAGGATTTCCGGTATCCGCCGTATCGCCATTTGATCCACCATCTCTTCCGCGGACCGAGCGAGGAGAAGCTGAAGTTCTTTACCGAGCAGTGGGCACGACACGTGGAAAAAGAGCTGGCGGGGCGCGTCGAGCTGCGCGGCCCGTCGGCGTCACCGATCGAAAAAATCAAAGACGAGTATCGTTACCAGGTGTGGTATTTCACCAATGGCGTGACGCGCGTGATTGCCGATCTGAACGCATTGCGCACCGCCTTCGCCTGGCCCGACGAGATCACCCAAGTGCTCGACGTCGATCCGGTGAATCTGACGTAGGGTCGCCCCTCGCGGGCGGACCTCTCCGGGCGGGCGCGTCTGCCGCCCGCGACGCCACTTGCTCAGTAGAACAGATTCCGGTCGAGGCTCCGGTATTGGATGGCCTCCAGCAGATGCGGCGCCTCGATGCGGTCGGAGGCGGCGAGGTCGGCGATGGTCCGGGCGACTTTCAAGATGCGGTCGAAGGCGCGGGCCGAGAGCGAAAGTTGCTCCATCGCCTGCTGGAGAAGATCGCCGAGCGTGGAGTCGATCACGCAGTTCGCGCGAATTTGCGCGTGAGTCATGCGGGCGTTGGATGTGGTGCGCGTGCCGGCGAAGCGGGCGAGTTGGCGTTCGCGGGCGGCTTGCACTCGGGTGCGAATCACCTCGGAGGATTCGGCGGGTTGTTCTTGGCGAAGCTCGTTGATCGAAAGCGCAGGCGCCTCGATATGGAGGTCGATGCGATCGAGGAGCGGGCCGCTGATGCGAGCGCGGTAACGCTGGATTTGCGCGGGCGAACAGCGGCATTCGTGCTTCGGATCGCCGAGGTATCCGCAAGGGCAGGGGTTCATCGCGGCGACCAGCATAAAACTGCACGGCAGCGTGACCTTGCCCGCGCTGCGCGAGATGGTGACGTGGCCGTCTTCGAGCGGCTGGCGCAGGACTTCGAGGGCGCTGCGTTTGAACTCGGGCAACTCGTCGAGGAAGAGCACGCCGTGGTGGGCGAGTGAAATTTCGCCGGGACCGGGGATGGTGCCGCCGCCGAGGAGTCCGACATCTGAAATTGTGTGATGGGGTGCGCGAACGGGGCGGCGACCGAAGGCGTGTGCGCTGCCACTGCTGAGCGTCTGGCCGGCAGCGGAGTGGATACTGAGAACCTCCAGCGATTCATCGAGCGTGGGCGAGGGCAGGATGGTCGGGATGCGTTTCGCGACCATCGATTTCCCGCTGCCGGGCGGGCCGATCATGATGAGGTTGTGACCACCGGCTGCGGAGACCTCGATCGCGCGGCGAAGCGCATGCTGGCCTTTGATCTCTGCGAAATCGCCGACGGATGTGTCGGGGCTCGCGTCGATCGCGATGGCGGCAGCGTGGGCGACGGGTTGCAGGTCCAGTTCTCCGCTTAGGAAACGCACCGCTTGGTCGAGCGATTTGATCGGATACGCCGCGACTCCATCGACGAGCGCGGCTTCTTCGGCGGAAACCGGCGGGAGCAACACGCCGCGTTTGCCGAGTTGTTTGGCGAGACGGGCCAGGGCGAGAGCGCCGCGCACCGGGCGGGTCGCGCCGGAGAGGCTGAGTTCGCCGGCGATGAGGTAGTCGTCGATGTTTTTGGGGGCGATCTGCTCGGTGGCGACGAGGATGCCGAGGGCAATGGGGAGATCGTAGAACGGGCCTTCCTTGCGCAGGTGGCCGGGCGCGAGGTTGATCGTGGTGCGCGTGCGCGGGGATTTGAATCCGCTGTTGCTCAACGCAGAAACGACGCGGTCGTCGGACTCTTTTACCGCCGCGTCAGGCAGGCCGACCAAAATTAGTTTAGGATCTCCGCTTTCGCCGGAGTTGACCTCCACGTGGACCAGTTCCGCATCGATGCCTTGCAGTGCGGCGGAGGAGATCGTGGCGAGCATGGTCAGGGAGCGGCGAGCGCGGGGCGGCGTGCGATGAGGCCGAGGTTGTGTTCGATGGCGTCGACGTAGGGATTGCTGCCGTCCGGGCGGTCGAGAAAGCGGTAAACGCCGAGAAAATCGTTTTCCAATTTGGGCTTAACCACCCGTTCCCAGAAGGTCGTGCTGCCGCTGATGAGTTGTTGGGCGGATTGAAAAATACGCTGCGACCGAGGGATGGCGATGAAGGCGTCAGACTCGGCAAATTCGTTGAAGAGCAGCTCCAGTTCGTCGGGATAATCCGCCGCGGCCATCTGCCCGAGGTAGTCCGCAGTCGCCACCATGCTTGCGAGGACATGGTCGTCGTGCCGGTTGAAGCGCAAACCCATCCCGGTGGTGGACGGGCCGGTGCAGCGGATCGCTCCGAGCACGATATCGATTTCCTCCGGCTTCACGCCGAGCGTGGGGAGGAGGGATGCCGCAAGGGCACAACTGCGCAGCACGTGACAAAAGGTGTATTTGGCACCCGTGCCTTCAAGGTCGGAGCGGAGCTTGAGATAGCCGCTGTCGTGTAAAAGCGCGATGGTCAGGCCGAGCTCGAATTGACGATGCGTAAAGGGTGGTTCGCCGGAGGCCTGACGTGCGCCGAACAGGTCAACGTAAGCCATGGTCACCTGCAACGTGTGCTGGAAATCATGGTATTTCAGGTCGCAGGCTTGGTAGTCGAGGTAGCCGCCCGTAAACAGTTTCTTCACGGTGACGAACAACTCGCGGGTGAACGTCTCGGTCGAACCGGGGAACAGGTTGCGGGCGACATCAAGCGTGGCTTCGGTGACGGTCTCGGCGCGCGTGGTGTCAATCGTGAGGGGCATCGTGGGGAGGCCAAGGGATGCGTCGGTTTAAACGGCGCAAGACTATGGCGAAGCGGGTTCCGAGTAATGATTTGCGGAATGTTCGCGCAAGCCCAATCTGCCCCCTCATTTTATCGCAATGATATTGGGACTTACTGGTGGCATGGGTGGTGGCAAATCCACGGCGTCGCGCTTCTTTGAAGAGGCGGGGTTCAGGCGGATTGATTCCGACCGGATCGTTCGCGAGGAATTGCTGACCGACCCCGCCGTGATCGCGAAAATCGCGGCGCGTTTCCCGGATGTCGTGAACGCACAGCATGAGATTCAGCGTCCGGAGCTGGCGCGGCATGTTTTCAGTAATGATGCCGACCGCGTTTGGCTGGAGGAGTTGCTCCACCCCTTGGTTTACGAACGGTGGAGGACGTTGTTGGCCAGCGATCCAAAAAGCCGTTGGGTGATCGAGGCCCCGTTGCTTTTTGAACAAGGTTTGGAAAATTGGTTTGATTTTACAGTCTGCGTATCGACATCTTCCGCGAATCAACTTGCCCGGTTGATTGAGCGCGGAATTCCCCAATCGCTCGCTGGGCAACGAATTTCCAAGCAATTGCCCTTGGCTCTGAAACTAGAAAAAGCCGATTTTGTTCTGTCTAACGACGGCACGCTGGAATCCTTGCGTTTGCAGGTGAACCACTTGGCGGTGCGGCTGTCCGCTGCTCGGTGAGCACGGATTCGGCCTCATAGTTTTTCCCTCTTCTTTTCCACAAATGGACGAATCTGATTTGAACGCTTCCGCCCAACCCGGTGCCGGTAAACCCAAGAAAACGACTAAGCGCGCGCCTCGCGCCGTGAGTTCCGATGATGCTCCTAAAAAGCCGCGGGTAGCCAAGGCCCGGACCACGAAAGCCGCTGCCAAGTCCGCCCCCGAAGGTGCCCAAGAGCCGACTTTGTTCGAGTCCCCGACGCCCGCATTCGTGCCTGCACCGGCACCCGCTCCGGCGGCCGTGGCCTATGAGCCGGTGCGCGAGGAACGCATGGAGCGGGTAGAACGTGTTGAGCGCGTAGAGCGCGAGGCCCCTGCCGCTATCGAGTCGGCTCCGCCCATGCAGGAGCGCCCGGTGTTTGTGCCGTCCTCTGAGCGGCCCGCTCCTAGCGAAGCTGCGCCCTTCGTGCCGAGCTCGAGCGACTCCGACAGCTCCAGCTCCGATTCGTCGGGTGGTCAGTCATCCGAGGCTCCTTCGCACGCACCGCAGGCGCAGGATCAAGAATCTGCCGCGCACCCCGGTAACAACAACGGTTCGGCGCAGCCGGGTGGTTTCCAGCAGAGTGGTGGTCCCGACGATGACCGTGGTCCCTGGTGGAAGCGCAAGAAGGACAAGAAAAACAAGTGGAAGGATAAACCGCATCAGCCTCATCAGCCGCATCAGCCGCACGGCGGCGGTGGCCGTCCGGGCGGCGGGCATCTCCATCATCCTCCGCAGCCACCGCCACCGGTGCTGGCTCCGGTCCATTACGGTGACCTGCCCAACCCGGCGCGTTTTGCCGACCAAGTCGCGCTCGATGCGTTGGCCGCGACCTTGGCGACGGGCAATGGCGAGGCTCCGATCAACATCGACCAGATCTACTCGTTAAACCTTTTCGAGTTAACTGGGTTTGCGCGCAAGTTGGGCGTTCCTTTCGAGGGCACGCCCAATCGCCTCCAGATGCTTGAGGGGATTTTCATCCATGCCTCGGAGAAGCAGATTCCGATTGCTGACCGCGGATTGGTTGACCTCACGGACAAGGGCCACGGCTTTATCGTGCACGAGCAGGCGAACTATCGTTTGTATCCTGAGAGCACTTACCTGCCCGAGGCGTTGATCAAGCGCTACGGGCTTAAACGCGGCCATCATGTAGAGGCCATCGTCCAAGCTCCGCAGGCGGGTGATCGTTGTGCTGCGGTCGTGGGGCTGAAAGCCGTCATGGGCAAGGCTCCGGACGAAGCCTCCAAGCTCACGCCGTTCGAGGAGTTGGTGCCCTATTATCCTCTGCAACGCATCCTCTTGGAGGCTCCCGAGATTCATAAAGACATCTCGATGCGCGCGGTTGATCTGCTCACGCCTATCGGCTTTGGCCAGCGCGGCTTGCTGGTGGCGCCGCCGCGCACGGGCAAGACGGTGCTCCTTCAAAATATCGCGAACTCGATTTCGCATAACTTCCCCGACAAGAAGTTGATCTTGTTGCTCATCGACGAGCGTCCCGAGGAAGTCACCGATTTCAAGCGGCACACCCAAGGCGAAGTGGTCAGCTCCACCTTTGACGAGGCTCCCGAGAGCCATGTGCATGCGGCCGAGATGGTCATCGAAAAATCCCGGCGTCTGGTTGAGCAGGGCGAGCATGTCGTCATCTTGCTCGACTCGATCACTCGCTTGGCCCGCGCCTATAACGCGTTGGCTGCCAACTCCGGAAAGATCATGTCCGGCGGCGTCGAGGCCACGGCGCTTCAGAAGCCCAAGCGCTTCTTCGGTTCCGCCCGCAACATTGAGGGCGGCGGTAGCATCACCATCATCGGCACTGCGCTGATCGATACAGGCAGCCGTATGGACGAGGTGATCTTCGAAGAGTTCAAAGGCACGGGCAACATGGAGCTCCATCTTGACCGAGGACTGTCCGACAAACGTATTTTCCCGGCTATCAACATCGATCGCTCGGGCACGCGCAAAGAAGAGCTCATTTACCATCCGGAAGAGCTGTTGCGCGTCTACGGTTTACGTCGCGCGATGCAGGGCATTCCTCCGGTCGAAGCGATGGATATGCTAATTCAGCGCTTGAAGAAAACCAAAACAAACGCGGAATTCCTCATGAGCTTGAGCCGTTAGTTCACCCTTTCTGTAATTACCCGATAACTACCCTGATCGGCCCAGCGCCATTCCCCTCACGTGACTTCCGCCGATGATTTCGTCCTACAGCTCGCCCTAGACAAGGGCGTGCTCACGCAAACTCAGATCGATGCCGCCAATCACCAGATCTCGGCGCACACCGATCTCACCATCGCCCCGCCGAAGTTGGTTGATGTCTTGATCGCCACCCGCGCGGTCGAGGCTCGCCAGCTCAGCAAGCTGCTGGCGGACGAGTTTGGCATGCCCTTGATTGATCTGACTGCGCTCCGCGTTCCCAACGTGGAAGCGATGGCGCTGATTCCCCGGGCGATGGCGGTGCGCTACACGGTGTTCCCGCTGTCCAAAGAAGGTGGCGTGCTGCAGGTCGCGATCAGTGACCCGCTGGATGTCGATGCGATCGACAGCCTCGGTCACATGCTCAAGTTGACCATTGAGCCGTCCGTAGCGCCCGTCAGCGAAATCAAGCACACCATCGAGCGTTTTTACGGCAAAGATGCCAAAGAACTCGATGCGATGCTGGACGACTTCTCAGTCGGCAGTTCCGAAGATTCCAAAGTTTCGACCGTGGCGGTGGATGGAATGGCCAAGGAAGAAGAAGGCGATGCGCCCATCATCAAACTCGTTCACCAGATCATTCTGGAAGCGATTCAGCGACGCGCCTCGGACATCCATCTTGAGCCGCTCGAAAAGCGGTTCCGGGTGCGCTACCGCATCGACGGCGTTCTGCTCGAAATTGAGAACCCACCCAAGCGCCTGCAGCTCTCCATGATCTCTCGTCTGAAGATCATGGCCAATATCTCGATTGCGGAGAAGCGCATCCCCCAGGATGGCCGTATCCAGATCAACATGTCGGGCAAGCAGATCGACCTTCGCGTGTCCTCTCTACCGACCGCACATGGCGAGAGCATCGTCATGCGTATTCTCGACAAGGACGGACTTCAGCTCGGTCTGCCCGAACTCGGCTTTTTCAGTGATGACCAAGCGGTGGTGGAGCGCCTCATTTCGCTGCCAGACGGCATCATGCTCGTCACTGGCCCGACCGGTTCGGGTAAGACGACGACGCTATACTCGTGCCTACACTTTATTAACAAGTCCGACCGCAAGATCATCACGGTCGAAGACCCGGTCGAGTATGTGCTCGCCGGTATCAATCAAGTGCCGGTTCGCCACGATGTCGGCATGACCTTCGCCTCGGCGCTTCGCTCGATGCTGCGTCAGGCTCCGAATATCGTGATGGTGGGTGAGATTCGCGATTTGGAAACGGCTGAGATTTCCATCAATGCGTCCCTGACCGGTCATATGGTGTTTTCCACTCTGCACACCAACGATGCTCCGGGTGCGATCACCCGTCTGATCGACATCGGAGTGAAGCCGTTCCTTGTGTCGAGTTCGTTGCGCGCCGCCGTGGCCCAACGCCTCACGCGTAAGATCTGCAAGCAGTGCAAAAAACCTTACACCCCGGATTCGAACGAACTGCGTTCGCTTAACATCACCCCGCAGCAGGCGGCCACCGCGACTTTCATGCACGGCGAAGGCTGCCAGAACTGCAACGGCACCGGCTATCGTGGTCGCGCCGGCATCTTCGAGATGTTCGTGGTTAACGAGGAGATCCAGCGCATGATTTACGACAACGTCGGCACCGCCAAACTGCGCGAAAAGGCCCGGTCTCTGGGTATGCGCACGATGCGCGAAGACGGTGTTCGCAAGGTGCTCGCCGGCCAGACTTCGATCGATGAAGTCGTGTCAATCACGGTGGGCGACGCCAGTTAAGCCCGGTTTTTGCTATCTGCCGTTATGAGCTATGAAATGAACGACCTGCTGGAGTTGGTGGTGGATCAGGGCGCCTCCGACCTGCACCTGCAGGTTGGGCAGCCTCCGACGCTTCGCCTCAGCGGCGGCATGGTGCCTATCGACGGACCGCTGCTCACCCCGGCCGACACCGAAAAGCTGATGCTTTCGATCACGCCGGATAACCATCAGCAAAATGTGAAGCTGAACGGCGGGGCTGATTTCGGTTTTGCCTATATGGACAAGGCTCGCCTTCGCGTGAGTGTTCTGAGGGCCAAGGGCAACTACGGCTTGGTCCTGCGCCAGATCCCGAACAAGATGTTCAGCCTTCGGGAAATCGGTATTCCGGACAAAGTTCGCGAGCTGCTTTACCGCCCGCGCGGTCTCATTTTGGTGACCGGCCCGACCGGTTCCGGCAAGTCCACCACGCTGGCCGCGATGATCAACTACATCAACGAAACCCGCGATGGGCACATCATCACCATCGAGGATCCGATTGAGTATTATCACCCGCACAAACACTGCATCGTTACACAGCGCGAAGTAGGCATTGATGTCCCCAGCTTTTCGGAAGCGATCCGTCGCGCGCTTCGTCAAGACCCTGACATCATTCTGGTCGGTGAAATGCGGGACCTTGAGACGATCGAGGCTGCCATCAGCGCGGCTGAAACCGGCCACTTGGTCTTCGGCACCCTCCACACGAATGGCGCGGCCAAGACTATTGATCGTATCGTGGATGCCTTTCCGGCAAACATGAAGGACATGATTCGCACGCAGCTGGCCTCGTCGATCGTGGCGGTGGTTTCCCAAGTCCTGTGTAAGAAAATAGGCGGAGGCCGCATCGCCAGCTACGAGATCATGGTTAACACGACCTCGATCGCGTCGCTCATCCGCGAAAACAAAACCTTTCGTATCTCCTCGGATATCCAGACGGGTGCCAACCTCGGTATGATCACGCTCGACGCCCATCTGATGAGTCTCGTTAACCGAGATTTGGTTTTACCTGACGAAGCTCTCGAAAAGGCACAGGATCCCTTAGTGATGCGGGAAAAACTCCTCGCGATGGGCACCCAGCTTCGCCAACTCTAATTCTTTCAACCGCAATCGCTTTCCCCCCTCGGCTCACGCCAGTTACCCTATGTTCGAAAGCCACAGTCAGGCCATCCTTGAACTCTGCCGCGACCAGCACTTGGTCGCGCCGGCCACGCTCAACGACATCAACGAAGAGCACAAAGCCACCGCCAAGCCTATTGCCGATCTACTGATCGAAATGGGGCTCGTCGAGAAGCCTGCGCTCCTGCGCGCCATTGCCACACACCTTGGCTGCGAATACATGGAGAACCACGGAGGGGATATCCCCTCCGACATGGTGAATGCCATCCAAGGCAGCCTTGCGCGTATGTATGGCGTGGTCCCAATCCGTTCCGATGCCCAGAGCATCGATCTGTTGGCGACGGACCCGTTCAATAGCCAAGTCATCGACGACCTGACGTTCGCTCTCGGCAAGGATGTCCGGTTGGTGGTTGCGGACCCGGGCCGTGTCGACGGCTTGCTCAAGCTGCACTATGGTGAGGACGACGCGACCATCGATGACCTCCTCAAGGAGATGTCGAGCGATGACCACGATGGTCCGCAGGGCAAGGAGTTGTCCGAACACGATCTCGAATCGATGGCCGGCCAGACGCCGATCATCCGCTTCGTTAATCTCGTGATCGGCCAAGCTATTCGTGACAAGGCGTCGGACATCCATTTCGAGCCCTTCGAGCATGAGTTCAAAATCCGCTACCGTATTGACGGCGCGCTCTATGAAATGGCTCCTCCGCCCAAACATCTGGCGCTTCCCATCACTTCGCGTGTGAAGGTGCTGGCCAGCCTGAATATCGCGGAGCGCCGCATCCCGCAGGACGGACGTATCAAGCTGACGCTCGGCGGTCGCCCGGTCGATTTGCGCGTTTCCACGTTGCCCACCCAATTCGGTGAATCCGTTGTGTTGCGCGTGCTCGACCAATCCGCCGTGCAGCTCGACATCACCGCGCTCTGCATGCCGACCGATGTGTATGAGGGCATCACTGAAATCATCAAACGCCCCAACGGCATTTTCATCGTAACGGGGCCCACCGGTTCGGGTAAAACCACCACGCTTTACTCCGCCCTGCGCGTCATTAACACCCCGGACCTGAAGCTCCTCACGGCCGAGGATCCCGTGGAATACGAGATCGAGGGCATCATGCAGGTGCCGGTGAATCATGCCGTTGGCCTCACGTTCGCCGCCGCTCTGCGTTCCTTCCTGCGCCAAGATCCGGACGTGATCATGGTGGGTGAAATCCGCGACTTGGAAACCGCACAGATTGCCATTCAGGCGTCCCTGACCGGTCACTTGGTGCTCTCAACCCTTCACACCAATGACGCTCCCGGCGCGGTTACGCGTCTCGTCGACATGGGCGTGGAGCCATTCCTCATCGCCTCGTCGCTGGAGGCGGTGCTCGCCCAACGTCTTGTTCGCCGCATCTGCAAGAGTTGCCGCACTTCCTACGAACCGCCGGCTGCTCTGCTTCACCAGCTTGGTATCGATCCGGTCGATATCGGTAACCGTGAGTTCTTCTACGGCAAGGGCTGCGAACATTGCAGCAACACGGGCTACAAGGGACGTATGGGCGTTTACGAGTGGCTGCGCATGAGCGAAGCCGTGCGCGACTTGGTCGTAGCACGCGCCTCCACCATGGTGATCAAACAAAAGGCGCTCGAACAAGGCATGCGCACGCTGCGTGACGACGGCCTCCGTTCCATCTTCGACGGCGCCACGTCCATCGAAGAAATCATCAAATACACCTGATCGCTGCGCCTCTGTTTCCTGTATCGACCAACGATCTTATCTGCCCTACTTAATTTTTAATACCCTTACCCCTTATGCCAAAGTTCACCTACAGCGCCATCGAGTCGGCCTCGGGCAAAGAAAAAAAAGGCGTGGTTGAAAGCGCCTCGTCCGAGCAAGCCGCCGCCGAATTGAAGGCGATGGGCCTCATCCCCACCGCGCTCGCACCCGAAGGTAGTGGCGCAGGCAGCGCCAAGGCCTCCGTCGCAACCAAAAAAGACGTTCGTAAGCCCACTACTGCTGTGCTTCAGGGCGACGCTCCTAAGGCCAAAAAGAAAAAAGGAGGGATGACGTTCGGTCGTATTATCAACAATGCCGGCCTGACGGTTTTCACCCGGCAGCTCGCAACCCTCGTCAACGCCGGCATGCCGATCATGCGCAGCTTGGAGACGCTGGCCCGTCAGGAGAAGAATCCCCTCTTCAAAGAAGTTATTGTTTCGCTCGTCGAAAGCATCCGCTCGGGTGGCAATTTCTCGGACGGCCTCCTTCAACATCCCAAAGTGTTTGATCGTCTTTACGTCAACATGGTGAAAGCCGGTGAGGCCGGCGGCGTGCTCGGCACGGTGCTCGAGCGTCTGGCGCGTTTCATGGAGAAAGCGGAGAAGATTAAGGGCAAGGTGAAGTCTGCCATGACCTACCCGGTCATCATCGTCTTCGTCGCTGTCGCCATCGTGGGCGCGCTGATGGTCTTCGTGATTCCGCAATTCGAGAAGATCTTCTCAGGTATGCTGAAGGGCCAATCGATGCCCGCGCTCACTCTTGCGGTTCTCGCAGTCAGTAAGTTCATCAAAGGACATATCTTCGTCACGATCGGCATCTGTATCGTCGGTTATTTTGGATTCAAAGCCTACCACAAGACCCGTGGCGGCACGCGGACGGTGGACTGGATTCTCTTGCACGCTCCCGGCGTAGGTCCGCTCTTCCTCAAGTCTTCGGTCAGCCGCTTCACGCGCACCTTCGGCACCTTGCTCGCCTCGGGTGTTCCGATCCTTCAAGCGCTTCTCATCACTCGTGATACTTCTGGTAACGTCCACGTGGCCGACGCGCTTAACATCGTTCACGACCGCGTGAAAGAGGGCGATAACGTGGCCCGTCCTTTGGATTCGACCAAGGTCTTCCCGACCATGGTGACGTCCATGATCGAAGTCGGCGAAGAGACCGGTGCTCTTCCTGAGATGCTCAATCGTGTGGCCGATACCTATGATGACGAGGTGGACAACTCCGTCGCTGGCCTCACGTCCATTATCGAGCCGATCATGATCGTGTTCATGGCCGTGGTGGTGGGCACCATCGTGATCGCGCTCTTCCTGCCGATCATCAAAATTATTCAAGGTCTCTCGTAAACAATCCGCGCCGGACGCGAGATTCTTAGCAAAAAGGGCCGCCCGACATTCGGGCGGCCTTTTTGTTTTCGGTGGCACGAGCTCTTGCACGTGGGATCGGATCATGGGCAGGATGCCCATGCCACGCTCGGAATCGCCTGCAAGTAGGCTCCTACATTTTCGGACTCGGGGCGCTGGACTCAGCGCAGTTGGGCGTTGGTCGGGATTACGCAGCGCAGGCCGAGGGCGCTCAGTTGTTCGAGCACGCGTTCGACTGCGGTGACTCGCACTGACGCGTGCAGGCGCGGGCCTTCGTGCATGAGCAGGATGGCTCCGGGACGAAGCTGCGGACGCATGCGTTTCAGGATCTCGTCCGGGTTGCGCGCGAACGAGTCGTGGCTGCGCACGTTCCAGGCTACGCAGGCGAGGCCGCGCTCAGCCAGTGCACGGGCAAGGAGGGGGTTTTTAATCCCCACGGGCGCGCGAAAAAAGCGCGGGCGCACACTGGACCGGG
>CBRAFO010000013.1:0-56820 GCA_967755175.1 uncultured Opitutaceae bacterium
CGAGCAAGCTCGCTCCCACGCTCGGAGATCGCCTGCAAGCAGGCTCCTACATTTCGGATCAGCTATTTCGGATCAGACACGCCGCCCTCTGCCGAGACTCAGGCGTGATTCAACTCGGTGACCGCGGCTTTGTAGCTCACCGCCGCCTCGGCCATGCTCGACGCTGAACACTTCAAATTGCGCAGACGTCCGTCGCGCAGGCCGTATATAAGGCCGTGCACCGTGACGGTCTGACCACGCTCCCACGCGTCGCGGATGATCGAAGTTTTGCAGACGTTATCGACCTGCTCGATGACGTTGAATTCGCACAGACGCGCACTGCGGGCGGTCTCGTCGGGCAATCGGCACAGGCAGTCGTCATGCTTTTCTTTCACGTCCTGCACGTGACGCAGCCAGTTGTCAGCCAGACCGACTTTGTCGCAACGGAGCGCGGCACGCACGCCGCTGCAGCCGTAGTGACCGACCACGATGATGTGCTTCACCTTGAGCACATCGACCGCGAATTGGATTACGCTCAGGCAATTCAGGTCGGTGTGAACGACCACGTTGGCGATGTTGCGGTGAACGAAGAGTTCACCGGGGAGCAAACCCACGATCTCATTCGCGGGCACGCGGCTGTCGGAACAGCCGATCCACAAATACTCGGGGTTTTGCTGACGAGCGAGTTTCCGGAAAAACTCCGGATCAACCGCAGAGATTTCGTCGGCCCAGATCTTGTTTTGTTCGAAGAGGTGTTCCAGCGATTCCATAGCAGGCGCTAGCGTCCAAGGGAACAGAGGGTTGTCGATGCTTAATCCCGCATCGGACGACCCGAGCCCAGAGCAGCTTGCGGTAGCGAATTGGCCCAAAGCAATGCGTCGTCGATGTCGGACGTTCGCCTCTCGTATCCCGGAATCTAGAATAAAAAAGCCGCCCGAAAAATCGGACGGCTTTGGAGGAATGAAGAACTAACAACCGCGTTACGCGACGCGCTCGACGACGAGCGGGGGAGGCGTAGGGCGCTTGGGCGCGAGGCGGTAGGCGTCCTTGAAGTAGTTGAGCGCGGTCTCGAGCTTCGACTCGTCGTTGTAGTGGATCATCATGAGCGGCTCGCCCTGTTTGACCTGGGTGCCGACCTTCTTGATCTCGGAAACGCCGACGGAGTAATCGACCTTCTCACCATGTTTCTCGACGCCGGCGCCGAGGAGATGCACGCCACGGGCGATCATCGCCGCGTTGATGGTATGCACGTAGCCACGCTTCGGAGCGGGGAGCTTGCGAATGTGTTTCGCGGCCGGGAATTTTTCCGGGCTGTCGATGTAGGAGATGTCACCGCCCTGGGCTTTGACGAGTTCCTTGAACTTCTCGAGGGCCGAGCCGTCGGTGAGGTGGCGCTGCACGGTCTGCTTGGCCGAGAGGGTCGAACCAGCGACGCCGGCGAGGCGGACGATTTCCATGCCGAGCTTGAGCACGAGCTCCTTCATGTCCTCGGGACCTTCGCCCTTGAGGAGTTGGATGGCTTCTTTGACTTCGAGGGCGGTGCCGACGGAATCGCCGAGCGGCTGATTCATGTCGGTGACGAGCGCGACGCAACGGCGCTTGAGCGAGCGACCCACGCGGGTCATCGAACGGGCGAGTTGCTTGGCCTGCTCGAGGTCCTTGATAAAGGAGCCGTTGCCCCACTTGACGTCGATCACGAGGCCTTCGGAACCTTCGGCGAGTTTGCGCGAGAGGACGGAGCCGGTGATGAGCGGGAGGCTGGGGATGGTGCCGGTTTCCTTGCGCAGTTCGTAGAACTTGGCGTCGGCCGGGGCGAGTTTCGGGTCTTGGTCAACGATCGCGCCGCCGATGCGGGCGAGCTGCGAAGAGAAGGCGTCGATCGAAAGGTGGCTCTTGAAGCCGGGGATCGAGGAGAGCTTCTGGAGCGGGCTGATGATGTAGTCGTGTTCGACGCCGCTCATCATGGGAACAACCACGCCGCTGGCCATCGCGAGGGGAACGAGGACGAGGGACGTTTTGTCGCCCACGCCGCCGGTCGAGTATTTGTCGATCTTGGGTTTGGCGATGTGCGACAGGTCAATCACTTCGCCGGAGAGCATCAGCTCCTCGGTCAGGATCGCGGTTTCCTGAGCGGACATCTGCTGGAAGAAAATGGTCACCAAAAGCGCAGCCAGCTGGTGCTTGGGAATCTCCTCATCCAAGGTGGAATCAATGATGTAGCGAATTTCCTCTTGGTTGAATTCCTGGCCATCACGTTTCTTTTCAATCAGCGAGTTAAACGACGGCTTGATAAACCTGCGGGAAGGGATCGTGCGTTTGGTCATGTAGTATGTAGATGTAAAATAGCGGGTCGGGCCGATGGCCGGAAAAGTTTAGAATCAACCCCTACCACCTAGGAATGTCGAGCCAAAACTACCCACTTCCCCCTCGTAGAATTGGGGGATTCACCCATGCAATGACCGGCCAATTCCACGCTTGCGCCGTCATGCGCGAGCTTCGTTGAGTGTGGGGATGCATGTTTCGTTCAATCTGGCCGCCACCTTTGACGCGGCCCTGAAAACCGCCGCGGCCACCGCCGGCTTTGATGCCGCCGACTTTTCGCCCGAGGTGCGCACCGCCGATCCGAAGCACGGCGATTTTCAGGCCAACGGCGTTCTGCCCTACGCCAAGCGCACGAAACAGAACCCCCGAGCCCTCGCCGAGAAGCTCGTCGCCGCCCTCCCCGCCGAGGTGCGCGAAGCCACCGTCGTGACCGTGGCCGGCCCGGGTTTCATCAACTTTACCCTGCAACCCGCCGCGCTTCAGGCGTGGCTGCGGGCTTTCTCGACCCGCGCACAACTCGCCTCCGGCGCCGCCGCCGCTTACGCCGGGCAAACCTGGGTGGTTGACTACAGCTCCCCAAACACGGCCAAGCAGATGCACGTCGGACACCTGCGCTCCGCCGTGATCGGCGAAGCCGTTTGCCGCTTGCTCGCGTTCAGTGGCGCCCGAGTGATCCGCGACAACCACATCGGCGATTGGGGCACGCAGTTCGGTAAGATTATCTGGGCTTACAAGCAGGCCCTCGCTACCGCTCCCGCCGACCTCGATGCCGCCCTCACCGCCGAGCCTTTGGTGGAGTTCGAACGCCTCTATAAGACGGGCCACGCGGCTGCCGAAGCAGACCCCGCCATTTTGAAGGAAGCCCAGCAGGAGCTCGTCAAACTCCAGTCGCACGATCCTGAAAACACCGCTATCTGGAAAAAAATCGGCGAAGTCAGCTTCTCCGCTTTTCAGCAGATCTACGACCTGCTCGGCATCCGCTTCGACTACACGCTCGGCGAGAGTTTTTATAACGACAAAGTGGACCAAGTTTACCGCGAACTCACCGAGTGCGGCTTGGCTGCCGAGAGCCAAGGTGCGCTCGTCGTTTTCCATCCTGAGCATCCGCGCTTCAAGGAGCAGCCGTTCTTGGTCCGCAAATCCGATGGCGCCGCCAACTACGCGTCGACTGACCTCGCGACGATTCTCTATCGCACCGAGCACCTCAAAGCCGACGCGGCCGCCTATGTGATCGACTCGCGCCAGGGCGACCATTGCCAGCAACTCTTCCTCACCGCGCAGAAATGGTTCGAAAAAACCGGACGCAAGGTTCCGCACCTTGAGCATGTCGCCTTCGGCACGGTCCTCGGCGAAGATGGCAAGCCGCTCAAGACCAAGTCCGGCGAAAACATTAAGCTGAAGGACCTCCTCCGCGAAGCCGTCGAACGCGCCCGTCGTCTCGTGGATGAACGCAGTGCCGAGTTGCCCGAGACCGAACGCGCGCAGATCGCCGAGATCGTCGGCGTAGGCTCCGTTCAATACGCCGATCTCTCCCAAAATCGCTCCAGCGATTATCTATTCTCGTGGGACAAGATGATCTCCCTCGAAGGCAACACCGCGGCTTACCTGCTCTACGCCGTCGCGCGCATTCGCTCCATCTTCCGCAAGCTCGACGCCACGCCCGGCGACGCTGCCACGGAAGTTGCCGCCAATGCAATCGAGACGCCCGCCGAACTCGCGCTCGCCCGCAAGCTGGTGAAGTTCTCCGACGCCGTCGCGCTCGCCACGTCCAGCCTGCGTCCGCACTTCCTCGGACTTTATCTTTACGAGCTCGCGAGTGAATTCAGCGCGTTCTACGCAGCCGACAAAGTCGCGGTCGAAGATCTCGCCGTTCGCGCGCGCCGCCTGCTGCTGTGCGCCCGCACGTTGGTCGTGCTGGAGACCGGCCTGGACCTTCTCGGCCTGCGCACGGTCAATCGCATGTAGTCCGTTTGGGACGAGGCCCCTCCGATCAACCGGTAAAACAACACTTGCCGCGCTTTTTGCCCGGGCGCACCCTCCCAGACATCCCCTCTATGGCCACGCAGGAATTCTACATTCGCAACGCGTCCGAAACCGAAGCCCGCGGCCCTTTCACCCACGAACACCTCGTTTCGTTGGCGGAGACCGGCCAGATCACCAAGGAGACGCTCTACTACGACGCCACCAAGGAACAGTGGGTTCCGATGGCGGAAAACGCCGAACTCGTGGCGGTCATTTTCCCCGAAAAGGTCAGCCTCAAACTGAAGGGCAAGACCAAGCTCAAAACCGTCAACGTCGACGACGCCAACGCCGCCCCGATAACGGTCGATGACATGCTTGCGGCTGCCGAAGGCCGCACCGCCGACACCCAAGATAAACTCGATCCCGCCATCGCCCGCGAACGCGCCGCCGCCATCGGACTCTACTCCGCCATCGCCCTGCTCGTGATCAGCGCCGCGGCACTGATGTTTCCCGCGATCGACGTCATTTCCCATCCCGAGCCCGCCACCCTCATCCAGCACCCGTTGGCCCTGCTGGGCGGATTTAATCTCCTACTGGCCCTGCTGCTCATTCTGCAAGTTACCCAAGCCTACCCGCTCGTTCGCTTCAGCTCCACGATGGGCATCGGCTTCGTTGGGTTTCTCCTGTGGACCCAAGGCCAGACCATGCCGCTCGCCGCGTTCGCCATCGGTTCGGCCGGTCTGTATTTCTGCACGGTTTTCATCAACTTCGTCGGCATCGGCCTGGCGGCCGGCCTAGGGCTTGCGGGCATGCTCGGTTACGCCTTTTTCGCGATAACCACCTAAGGACATCGTTATGTCCGCCCCGTTCTGGAAAAGGCTGCCGGCCATTTATCGCACGGAAATCTGGCAGCCTCGTTATCTCGGCGACAAGTCCCTGCGCGGACGCTTTTACGCCATTTCTCGCATCGCCTCGATCACGCTGACCGGGCTGATCGAGACCAAGTCGGCCAGCCGTGCCGCCGCCCTGAGTTTCAGCACGCTCCTCGGTCTCGGACCGCTCGTCGCCATCGCCATGCTCGTCGCCGGCTTCATGCTCGACAAGCAGGACCCCGATCTCGCTGCCGAGACGCTGAGTAACATCATAGAAAAGATCGCGCCGCAGATCAAACAGCTCAACACCGCCGGCCAATTACCTGCCGGCGCCGACGCCACCTCCGGCACCATCGTCTCCGCCACCACGCACCCGCCGGGTTCGGCCGGCGCTCGCAGCCCGGAACTCGTCCAGATGATCGACGGATTTATCGCCGGCACGCGCAACGGTGCGGTCGGTGCCGTCGGCGCGATCACGCTCATCATGATCGTCCTCCAACTGTTCACCTCGGTGGAGACGTCCTTCAACGAAATCTGGGGCGTGCGCCGCGGCCGCTCTTGGGTCATGCGCGTTGTCCTCTACTGGACCGTGCTCACGCTGGGCGCGGTGCTCTTTTTCGCCGCGCTCACCGGCCTCTCCGCTGGCGCGGTGTTCAACGCCTTCGAGACCCGTATCCCGTTCGGTGCCGAGGTGGTCGCGACGATGAAGTTTTTTCTGCCCGCCGGCTCGCTCGTGATGCTCGTGGCCATGCTCACGATCTTCTATCGCACCATTCCTAACACTCACGTTTGGTGGCGCGCCGCCCTCACCGGTGCGCTGGTGGTCGCCGCGCTGCTCGTGCTGAACAACTTTCTCGCGTTCCTCTATCTCAAGCGCGTCGTCCTTCAAAAGAGCCTCTACGGTTCACTCGGACTCCTGCCGATCCTCATGTTCGGCCTGTATGTTTTCTGGTTCTTCGTTCTGCTCGGCGGGCAGGTCAGCTACGCGGTCCAGAACGTCAACTTCCGCAACAGCCAGGCCGCGTGGAGCAGCCTTGCCGAGTCGATGCGCGAACGCCTTTCCCTCATCGTTCTCCTGATGATCGGCCGACGTTTTCAAGCCTGCCTGCCCCCGTGCACCGCGTTGCAACTCAGCACCCGGCTCAAAGTGCCCACCCAGATTCTTAATGAATGCATCAATCGTCTGGTGCAGATGGGCATCATCACCCCGATTCCGCCTGCCCCCGATAACGACTCCACAGATTATCGGTATCAACCCGCCCGCCCGCTCAGCCGCATTTCCCTAGGCGAATTCAAACGCCTCGACGATGATCTAGGCGGCGATCCCAACGGCCCCCTGCTCGCCGACCTCGATCCCATTGTGCATCATTACAACGAGACGATGGAAAACCTCGGACACACCGAGCTCTTCGGAAAAAGCCTCGACGAGCTCTTCAGGGAATACCCGGTGGCAGCTGTTTGATTCCCGTCTCGTCCGGAAAAACATCCTGCACCTGTCGTCTTTTTCCTAATCTTGTTCTTTCGTCAGGCCTCTACGCCTGAGCGAGAAAGATTAAGACGGGGAAGAAACAGACTGAATGGAGGTATCCGCGCCCCTCGCGTCCCGGGCACATTCCACTCTTGAAACCACCTGTCCTCATCCCAGCATCGCACCTTTTATCCCTATGATTTCCTGGATTCAACGCACCTTCCAACAGCACTTCAAATGGCTGTTCCTCGCCCTTCTTGCCCTCGTCATTACCTCGTTCGTGTTCATCACCAACGCCTCCTCGGGCTTTGGCCACACCGCGAAGCAAGTGCCCGCGCGCCCCTTCTTTGGACTTAATCTCGGTGCGTCCGAAGACATGCAGCGCCTCATGGGTGATGCCGGCCTGAGCGTCCAGCTCCACGGCATGCAAATCCGCAGCGAAGGCCAATTCCAGCAATACGCGCTTCAACGCCAGGCCGCCCTCCACCTCGCCGAGGAACTCAAGCTCCCCACGCCCTCCAACGACGACCTCGCCCGCCACATCCAGACCCTCCGCGCGTTCGCCGGTGCCGATGGCAAATTCGATGCGAAGCGTTACTCCGAATTCCGCGACAGCCTTAAAACCAACCCCCAGCTCCACGAGAGCGATGTCACCCGCGTCCTCGCCGATGATGTAACCTATGACCAAGTCCTGAAGCTCCTCTCCGGTCCTGGCTACGTGCTCCCCGTGGACGTCCAAAACCAGCTCAACCGCGCCGACGCCACCTGGACCCTCGAAGCCGTCACCATTGACTACAATAGCTTCAAGCCGGCCCTCTCCGTCACCGACGAAGCCCTGTCCAAATACTTCGAATACAATGCCGCCCGCTACGAAATCACCCCCAAGGTCGGCGCCTCCTACATCGATTTCCCCGCCTCCGCTTTCATCGACAAGGTAACCGTCACCGACGCAGGACTCCGCGCTTACTACGACGCCAACCCCGCTCGCTTCACCAAGCCCGCCGCCGGCGATAAACCCGCCGCGCCCGCCAACGCTGACGCCGACTTCGCCGCCGCCCGCAAGCAGGTCGAAGACGCCTACAAGCTCGAACGCGCCAAGACCCTCGCCACCACCGCCGCCACCGACCTCGCCATCGCACTCTCCGAAAACAAAATCACTCCCGCGACCCTCGACGCCTTCCTCGCCACCCGTCACCTCACCCGCAAAGCTCTCGCGCCCTTCAACGCTGAAAGCGTTCCCGCCGAACTCGGTGGCAACCCGCGCGTCGCTGCCGAAGCCCTCAAAACCGGCCCGAAGCGCCCCTTCTCCGACCCTGTTGAGACCGGCCACGGCGCCGCCCTCCTCGTCTGGAACGAGACGATTCCAGCCCGCCAGCCCGCCCTCGCCGAAGTCAAAGATCGCGTGACGGTCGACTACCTCGAATCCGAGAAGCGCAAGCTCTTCGCCGAAGCCGGTAAAACCCTCCGCACCGCCTTGGAAGCTCGCCTTAAAGCCGGCGACACCCTCGCCAAGGCTGTCGCCGCTTCCACCAACGTGATCCCCGCCAAACTCACCACCAAGAGCTGGCCCGCCTTCACCTTGTCCAGCCCGCCCCAAGACATTGATTACAGCACCTACAACGCGATCAACGGGCTCGAAAAAGGACAGCTCTCCAAGATGGTCACCACCGGCGAGCAAGGCCTGATCGTCTACGCCGCCGACAAAAAACTCCCTCCGGCCGATCCCACCTCGCCGAAGTTTACCGAGACCCGCGACCGCTTGGCCGCGTTCACTGCTTCTCGTGACGGCAGTGCCCTCCTCGCCGCCATCGTCGACACCGAGCTCACCAAATCCGCTCCCGCGACGCCCTGAGGCGTCCCCGGCAATCGCCACTTACCTCAACGCCAAGGCGGGCCTTTCACGGCCCGCCTTTTTTGCGCCCGCCAAAATCCGCGCACAAAGCGGACTGGCCAAAATTAGTCCCATGGTTTCCCCTTTTGGCTTTTCCAATGCCCGTTTACCGCTACGCCCCCGCCAAACTCCCCTGTAAGCTCTGCGGCGAAGGATTCGACCACCGGCACGATGCCTCCGACGCCGCCCTAAACTCCTGCCCCACCTGCGGCCAAGCGGTGACGCGTATCGCCGTCCAGCAGGTCAATACTCCGAAACTTCTCGCCCCCATCTCTGTCTCCAAGGCCAAACAAGCCGGTTTCACCGTGCTAAAACGTATCTCCGACACCGAGTTTGAACGCCAGTAACCCCCGCCCTCCAACTTTCGACCCACCCCCGCTAATGATTCGCCTGCTCGTGATCCGCGCCGCGTTCGCGCTCCTCGTTGTCCTCCCCGCCTTTGCCCAGGAGGCCCCCGTCCCCGCGCCGCTCACACTGGAAGAGTGCATCGCTCGCGCGCTTAATCACAACTTCGACCTGCAACTCCAGCAGTTCGATACGCGCAACGCCCGCGAAGCCATTGTCATTAGCGACGCCGCTTACGACCCCACTCTATTCTCCACCGCGTCCCTCGCCGGCATCAAGAACCACACCGGCAGCACCTCCTCAACGACCCAAGAGCAGTCAGCCCGCCTCGGCGTTTCCCAACTCCTCATCTCCGGAGCGAAAGTGGAAGCCAGCACTGCTCTCACACGCAGCAAAGAGCGCCCCTACACCGCGCCGCCGCTCTTCAACCCGGTTTACAACAGCGACGTCTCCCTCTCCATCACCCAGCCGCTCCTCCAAGGCTTCGGCGTGACCATCAACCGTGCGGCCATCGAACGCGCCCGCCTCGGCGTCGCTCGCGCCAACTACGATTTCAAAGCCGTCGTCCTCGCCGTCGTTCGCAACGTGGAGTCTGCCTACTACAACCTCGCCTTCGCCCGCGAACAACTTGCCGTCCGCAAGTTCAGCCTCGAAGTCGCCCGGACGCTCCTCGACGAAAACAAAGCCCGACTCAACACCGGCGTCGCCACGCAACTCGACGTGCTTCAGTCGGAGGTGGGCGTTGCCAATGCTCGTCGCGATCTCCTTCTCGCCCAGCAATCGGTGACCGACGAAGAAGACGCCCTGCTCAATCTCATCGGTCGGTTCGCCTTCAACACCCGCCCCGGCGTCGTGAGCCTGCCCGAGACGCCTGCGCCCGACGTCTCGTTCGATCGCTCCTATGCGCTCGCCCTCAGCAACGCACCCGATTATGCCGCCAGCAAAGTCGTCGCCGAACAACTCAAGCTCGACCTCGCCGTCGCCAAAAACAACCGGCTACCCTCTCTCGATCTCGGCGCGGCCATCGGCCACAACGGCGATGATCGCGAAAGTGCCGGCAGCGCCTTCAACAGCGCCACAGCCGGACAATTCTACAACTGGCAGGTCGATCTCACCCTCTCGATTCCGTGGGGACTTCGCGCCGAGCGAGCCCGCTACCGCCAAGCCCGCACCAACCTAGAACGTCAGGAGCTTTCCATTCAGCAACTCGACCAGAGCTTGCTCCTCCAAGTCCGCGCTGCGGTCCGCGCCGTCGAAACCAACCGCGAAACCGTGACGGTCTCCGCGCTTGCGACCGAGCTCAGCCGCAAGCAATTCGAGACCGAAAAAGCCCGCTACGAAGCCGGTCTTTCCACTTACCGCTTTGTCGAGGATTCCCGTAAGGATCTGGACACCGCCCGCGTCAACGAGCTGTTGGCGAAGGTTAATCTCCGCATCGCCCTCGCCGAACTCGCCCGACTCGAAGGCACTTCGCTCGAACGCTATAAAATCAAGCTGGAAGAGTGAACGGCGTGGAGCGCGCAAGCGCCCCGTTAAGGCCGAAGCGTAATCAGTCCGAATATAGGAGCCCGCTTGCAGGCGATGGTTCGAGATGGGAGCGAGCTTGCTCGCGAGGATCGAAATCGCGAGCAAGCTCGCTCCTACATTTCGATCCTCCGATTCAAAACACGTTGTCCACGGTCGCCGACTCTGCCGCGACCACGCGATGTTCCGGCAGCTGCGTGCGAAACCACGTGCGCTGCTTTTTCACCAGCGCTCGCGTGTTTTTAACAATTTCCGCCGCCAGCTCCGAAGATGTAGGAGCCTGCTTGCAGCCGATGGCTTGGCCGTCCGCCCCGGCGTGCCGATCGATCCACGCCAGCGTCTCCCGGTATCCGATCGCCCGTGACGCGCTCAAGTTCCGCTCCAGCCCCGCCGCACGCAGCCGCGCGACTTCATCGACCAGCCCCTCCGCGATCATCGCATCGACCCGCCGCGCAATCCGCAGATCCAAGTCCGCCGGCTCGCGATCAAGCTGCGTGCACCGCACATCCCACCCCGCAAACGGCGCCGGTATTTCCGCAAACTCTGCCGCGAGCACGTCGAGCGTTTTTCCGGAGGCGCGGCACCGCTCTAGGGCCCGCGTCACCCGCCGTGGATTTGCCACGTCGAGCGCGCCCAGGCCCTGCGGGTTCAGCGCTTTCAGTTCCTCGACCAACGCCGCCAATCCTTCGCCCGCGAGCTTCGCCTCGATCTCCGCGCGCAGCTCCGCCGGCACGGCCACGTTGTCCGCCACCGGCGCGAAAAAGCTCTTCAGGTAAAACCCGCTCCCGCCCGCGACCAATACCCGCTTCCCCCGCGCCGTGATGTCAGCCACGGCCTCCTGCACCTTTGTAACGTAATAAGTGACATCCATGCTTTCGTGCACCTCGCACAAATCGATGAGGTGATGCGGCACACGCGCACGCTCGGCCGCCGTGGGCTTGGCGGTGCCGATGTCCATGCTCCGGTAAAATAGCAGCGCGTCGCACGACACGATTTCGGCACGGTTCGCTTCCGCCCAGCGCAAGGCCAGCTCGGTTTTCCCCACGGCCGTCGGCCCTGTCAGCACATGAATCGTTCCCTTCATTTGTCTGCTCATTCCTTCGCCTCCTTCGGCTCCTTCGCGAGACATTCCTTCTGTTACGAACAGGTGATTTCAAGCCGCCTCCTCGGTTTCCCCTCGCCCCGGACTGTCGGTGAGGCTCCAACGCTCTTTGCGTGAAAATTGCCCTCGTTACCGAAACCTTCCCGCCCGAGATCAACGGCGTGGCCATGACCCTCTCGCACTTGGTCGAGGGACTCGCCCATCGCGACCACCGCGTCACCGTTATCCGGCCGCGCCAGAACTCATGCGACCGCCCTCGCGACGACGGGCTCTACGACGAGCTCCTCTGCCCGGGTGTGCCCATCCCTGGTTATCCGCTGCTTCGCGCCGGCCTGCCGGTGCGCGGACGTCTGCTCAAAGCTTGGCGTAACGACCGGCCTGATCTCGTCCACATCGCCACCGAAGGCCCGCTCGGTTACGCGGCGCTCTCCGCCGCCGGCAAACTCGGCATCCCGCTCACCTCAAGTTTTCACACCAACTTTCACAGCTACAGCCGCCATTACGGCTTCGCCTTTCTTACCCGCCCGGCGCTCGCCTATCTACGGTATTTTCACAACCGCACCCGCATCACTCTCTCGCCCACCGCCGAACTCAACATCGAGCTCACCCGCGACGGTTTCCACGGCATGCGCCTGCTCTCCCGCGGCGTGAACACCGAGGTCTTCTCCCCCGCGCATCGCGACGAAGATCTCCGTCGCGCCTGGGGAGCCGCTCCCGACGATTTGGTCGTCGTCCATGTCAGCCGCCTCGCCGCCGAGAAAAACTACCCGCTCCTGATCGCGGCATTTGAACGCATCCGCGCGAACCAGCCAAACGCCCGCTTCGTCATCGTTGGCGACGGCCCGCTGCGTAAGAAACTCTCCCGCGCGTATTCGTGGATTCACTTCACCGGTTTTTTGCCGCGCGCCGACCTCGCCCGACATTACGCATCGGCGGATGCCTTTCTCTACGCGAGCCTCACCGAGACGTTCGGCAACGTCGTTACTGAGGCGATGGCCAGCGGCTTGCCCGTGCTCGCCTTCAATTACGCCGCCCCCGCCCGTTACATCCGAAGTGGTGAAAATGGCCTTACGGTTCCCTTCGGCGACCACGCTACCTGGCTCGACGCCGCCAATTCCCTTGCTGCCGACTCGTCGCTCCGCCGTCGTCTCGGCGAAGCCGCCCGCCGCACCGCCGAAGGTATTTCTTGGACGCATGTCATCGACGGCTTTGAACGCGATCTACACGAAGTCGCCGCTTTGCCCGTGCCAACCCGGCCCGCTCCGGCCAACGTAACCATTCTGTGATTAAGACGCGGTTCATCTTCAACCCTCGTTCGGGCCACAACGCCAAGAACCCGCACCTGCTCGAACGCGCCCGCGCCTTCATCCGCGAACGCTCGCTCGACGCCGATGTGGTCCTCACGGAACGCCCACGCCACGCCACGGAGCTCGCCCGCCGCGCGGTGGACGACGGCTGCGGACTGGTCGTCGCCATCGGAGGCGATGGCACGCTCAACGAAGTCGCCGCCGGGCTCGTTGGCACGCCCGCCGTGTTCGGGCTCATCCCGTGCGGCTCGGGCAACGGTCTCGGTCGTCACTTGGGGATTCCCGGCCCCGGCAAGGGAGCCTTTCGCACGCTCGTCGAAGGCCGCGTGCGCATGATCGACACCGGCGAGGTCAACGGCATCCCGTTCTTCAACGCGATGGGCTTCGGTTTCGACGCCGAGATCGCCGACCGTTTCAATCACCTCTCGCGTCGAGGCCTGCTCTCCTACGTGCGCACCACACTCGCGGCGATCTTCACCTATCGTGCGCAAACGTGCGTCATCCGCACCGATGTCGTCTCGCTGCGAACGACCGCCTTTCTCCTGACCGTAGCCAACTCCGACCAATACGGGAATGACTGCTTCATCGCGCCCGGCGCGCAAGTCGACGACGGGCAGTTCGATCTTACGGTGATCAAACGCGTCAACCTCCTCAACGCCACGCCGCTCACCGCCCGCCTGTTTCTCAAGAAAATCGACAGCAGCCCGTCGGTCGCCCGCCTCCGCGGGGCTCGTTTCTCCATCGAGCGCACGGCGCCCGGACTGATCCACACCGATGGCGAAACCCATCACACAGGCGCCAACCTGGAGGTCATCGTGCGCCCTCGCAGCCTGCGCATTATGGTGCCCGCTCGGGATTAGGCGGTGCGGCTGATAGCGCGGTGATCAAACAGCGGTGAACGCAGGAAGCTACTTCACCGTCATGACGTATTCGCCTTCCCAATTGGCGGGCGGTGGAGCGATTTGATAACGGCGGGTGATCTCAATGTAGACATGCGACGGATTGGTCGTGACGCCCGATGTGACACCCGGCTGGTTGGGTTCCAGCTGCTCGCTCTGGGCAAAAAGCGCGAGCGCACCGTCCCAATCACGGGCGTAGTAACGGGCGAGTCCTTGCTCGAAGAGGCGAATGCATTCCCGCGTTTTGTCGGCGACATGCTCTTTGAGTCCGACGATTTCGAAGATGGGCACCGCGGAGCTGCGGCCTTTGACGACGATACGTCCGAGCGCGCGAAAGACCACGCGATCTCCGCCGTCGCGGACGCAGGCTTCGCGAGTCGCGTCGGTGCACATCGAGTAAACGCCCCAAGTCTTCGCCCCCGATTCCATGCGGGCGGCGAGGTTCACGTTGTCGCCCATCATGGTGTAGTTGAAACGCGTGCGACTGCCCATGTTGCCGACGATGACCGGCCCGCTGTTGAGCCCGATACGGGAACGCATCTCGTGAACAACCGTGGGCCAGCGGTCACCCGCTGATTTCCATTTCTCGCGAAGCTCGGCGAGTTTGAGCTGGATGCGCTGACTGGCGATGCAGCCGCGCAGCGCATGATCGGACAACGGGATCGGGGCGCCAAACATCGCGACCACGGCGTCGCCGATGTATTTGTCGAGCGAACCGCCCTCTTCGAGGACGATGTCGGTGCAGGCGGTGAGGTATTCGTTCATCAACTCGACCAGCCGGTCCGGAGGCAGTTTTTCGGAAAAGGCGGAGAACGACTGAATATCGGAGAAGTAGGCGGTGATGTTTTCCTCGTGTCCGCCGAGCTGCGGGGATTCGCCGGACTCGACCATGCGGTTGACGAGATCCGGCGAGACGTAGGTGCCGAACATGCCTTTGATGCGCTGCTTGGCTAATTGCTCCTGCACGAGTTCTCGACCGATCATGAACACCTGGAGTCCGATGAAGCCCGCCACCGGCCATACCAACGGGAACTCCAAGCTCAGCTTGATCCACAACAGCGCAGTCACGCCCAAGTAAATCGCGGGGATACCGATGGCGTAGATGATCTGCTGATAAAACTTACGTTTCGTCAGGAAGATCAGTCCGGAGACGCCTACAACAATCGCGCCTAACAGCACCTGCCAATCAGGCACACTGCGCGCGTAGTCCTCACGCAAAACATTTTGCGCGATGTTGGCGTGCACGAGCACCAACGGCGTCGCTTGCCCAAACGGGGTCACTCCATTGTCGGACAATCCGGTCGAGAACTGGCCAACCAACAGGATCTTATTTTCGACCGAAGGCAGGTTCGCGTGAGGCTTTTGGCCAATGAAGTGCTCGGTGTAGCCGACGAGAAGCTCGTGATAGCTGAGCGTGTTGGCTCCCTTCTGGCCAAACCGGTAGTTTACGAAATAACCACCATGCTCATCGATCGGGATACGGCGGGAGATAGTGGGACTTTTGAGATAAATCGCGTCGCCCAAAACGATGCGCACCTGCTCGGGCTTGAGTTGCCAATAGACGAGCAGACTTTGCAGAGAAAGACTGGGGAAAACCCGTCCCTTTACCCGTTGTAAAAGCGGCACGTTCCGGCGATCCCCCGGCGTGTCGCAAAAAGCCGAAAGCCCCACGCCACGCAGTCCGGAAGCCGGAAGGACGGCGAAGTCCGACGAGGGGATCTGCGCTGGGTCACCCTCGATGAGCGTGAGGGCTTGGGTAAGATCTTCTGTGACCTCCGGTTGGCGTGGGTTCTCGTCACTGGTGTAGGCTCCAAAGATCGCACGGCCGTTCAGCGCCTTGGCTCCTTCGACCATGTTGACGTCATCCTCTGTCGGTTCAGTAAACAGGATATCCCAGGCCACCGCGGCAGGTTTACCGAAGGATATCGAATACATGAACTGGGCGTGCACGTTGCGCGACCAAGGCCAGCGTCCCAACAGGTTGAGAGAACCATCATCGATGCCGACCACCGCCAGGCGGGTGTCAGCAGGAGGCTGAAAATGCGACCTCAACAACGTGAGCTGATCCATCGACCCGTTTTTCAGCATTTGGCCCCAAGGGGTCAGACCTGCGACGAACGCGATGCCTCCGCACAAGACCGCCGGCAGCAGATGCTCTTTGATGAAACCGGCCACGCGCTTGTTCATCCGCAGAGGGTTGTTGGACGCATAATCACCGGCAACGCGAAATCATGCACGTTGCCCGCTTAGAAACCCCCGCTTGCCAGCGGGCTCCGCACGCGCAAACCTCCGCACTCCTCATGAGTTCCGCCGTTAAAATCTACGACACCACCTTGCGCGATGGCACGCAGGGCGAAGGCATCAGCTTCTCGGTTACCGACAAACTCCTGATTACCGAGAAACTCGACCAGTTCGGCGTCGACTACATCGAGGGCGGTTTCCCCGGCTCCAACCCGCGCGACATCACCTACTTCCAAGAGGCGCAAAAGCTGAAGCTCAAGCACGCCCGCCTCGCCGCCTTCGGCTCCACCCGACGCGCCGGCGTCAAAGCCTCCGAAGACGGCCAGCTCAAGACCCTCCTCGACAGCGGCATGCCCGTCCTGACGATCGTCGGCAAAACCTGGAACCTCCACGTCACCGAGATCCTTCGAACCACCCTCGAAGAAAACCTCGCGATGATCGAGGACTCCGCTCGCTACCTCACCGCCCAAGGCCGCGAGGTGATCTACGACGCCGAGCACTTCTTCGACGGTTACCGCGCCAACCCCGACTACGCTATCCAAACCCTCGCCGCCGCGATCCGGGGCGGCGTGAGCAACCTCTCTCTCTGCGACACCAACGGCGGCACGTTGGTCGATGATTTCAAGACCATCGTCACCCGCGTCGTCTCCGAATTCGGCGGCGACAAGGTCGGCGTGCATTGCCACAACGACAGCGGCCTCGGCGTGGCGCTCACCCTCGCGGGCGTTGGCGCCGGCGCGACCCTCGTGCAAGGCACCGCCAACGGCTACGGCGAACGCACGGGCAACGCCAACCTGTTCACCGTTCTGCCGAGCCTCTTCCTCAAGATGGATCGCACCGCCCGGTGCGCGGCCAACCTCGGCCAGCTCCGCGACCTTTCGCTCTACTTCGACGAACTCGCCAACCTGAAGCCCGACACCAAGGCGCCCTACATCGGCGCCTCGGCTTTCGCCCACAAAGGCGGCCTGCACGCCAACGCCGCGCAAAAAGTAAAATCATCCTACGAGCACATTGATCCGTCGCTGGTGGGCAACCGCACGCGCGTGCTCGTCTCCGACATGGCCGGCCGCTCCAGCATCGCCATGAAGGCGAAGGAACTCGGCCTCGACCTCGACGAAAAATCGCCCGCGATGAAGACCCTCATCGATGAGCTGAAGGAACTCGAATTCCGCGGCTACGAATTCGAAGCGGCCGACGCGTCCCTGAAGATCCTCATCCGCCGCGCCCTCGGCCAAGCGAAGACCTTTTTCGAAGTTGAAGGCTACCGCGTCACCGTCGAGCGTCGCGCGGGCGAGTTGATCGCCGAGGCCACCGTGAAGCTGAAGATCAACGGTCAGTCCGCCCACACCGTCGCCGAATGCACTGGCCCGGTCGGCGCGCTCGACAAAGCCCTGCGCCTCGCGCTCGAAGGCGTTTACCCGCAGCTCAAGCAGCTCCAGTTGCGCGACTACAAGGTGCGCATCCTCGACAGCCGCGCCGGCGCCAACGCCCGCACGCGCGTCTTCATCGAGAGCGGTGACGACGGCGAAATCTGGGGCACGGTCGGTGTGAGCGATAACGTGATCGACGCCTCTTGGGAGGCGCTCACCGATGCGGTAAATTACAAGCTGCTCCAAGCTTGATGAACTTTAAGACCCGACGCGTGTCGGGTCTTTTCGTTTATTACGGTCACGCTCTCTTATCATGAAACGTCTTCTTTGGATCATCGTGGTGGTTACGCTGGTTTTCGGCGGCATCGGCTGGCGCGTTTATGCGCGTTCCACTCGCACCGATGCCGCCGCCACTTACACGTGGCTCAAACCCATGCGGCGCGACTTGGTGCAAACGGTCACCGCCAACGGCTCGATCACGCCCATCCTCTCGACCGACATCCGCTCGGAAGTCAGCGGTCGTATCGCCACCGTGCTGGTTAATCCGGGCGACACGGTCCACGCCGGCCAGCCGCTCATCGCACTCGACCAGAGCACGCTCCAAGTGCAGATCGACGAAGCCAAACTGGGCATCGCCTCGTCGCAGCTGCGAGTCGAGCGCGCGACGCTTGAGTTCAAGCGCATCGACCGCCTCGCCACTCAAAATTTCGTCAACATCAAGGAGCAACAAGAGGCCGATATCGACCGCCGCCTCGCCGAAACCGACCTCGAGGCGCAACACGCCCGCCTGCGCCTGCTGGAGAGCTCGCTCGCCAAAACCGCCATCGCGGCCCCCTACGAGGGCACCGCGCTCAGCGTCACCGCTCGCCCGGGAATGGTCGTCACGGGCGCGGACGCCGGCCGCGAGAGCGTGACCTTGATCGAGTTGGCCGACCTCAAGCACTTGCGCGTCGAGTTGTCGCTCAACGAAATCGACGCGGCCAGCCTCGTGCTCGGCCAGCCGGTTGACATCACCTTCGAATCCGTTCCCGAGGCGCGCGCGACTGGACGAATCACCTTTATCTCACCGGCCGCCGCGAAGGCTGCGGGAGACGCCCGCACGCGCGATTTCCCCGTCCAGATCACCATCGAGAAATCTCACCCCCGCGTGAAACCCGGCATGACCGCTCGCGTGCACATCCAAGTCGGCGCCGCCCCAAAGGCGCTCTCGCTCGAAACCACATCCGTGTTCTTCGACGACAAGACCGACGAAACTTTCGTCTATGTGCGTCCGGCTCCGCCCGCCATCACGCCAGTCAAAACCATCGTCAAGATCGGCGTGCGCGACGACCGGTTCGTTGAGATCACCGATGGCCTGAAAGAAACCGACGAGGTGTCCACCAAACGCCCGCCCGCCGCCAAGGTCGCGCCAAAGGACAGGAGCAACACCGACGACGATGTCAGCTGAAGTCCTCAGGCTGGCCGGCGTTTCGAAGCGCTATCGGATGGGCGAGAACACGGTCAACGCCCTCGCCGATGCGAACTTCACCATCAACGAGGGAGACTTCGTCGCCATCCTCGGCCCCTCGGGCTCCGGCAAGTCCACGCTCATGCACCTGCTGGGCTTCCTCGATTCACCGACGGAGGGAGAAATCCTCTTCGAGGGCCGGCCGGTATCCGTGCTCACCGAGTCGGGTCGCGCGCGAGTGCGGGCCGAGAAGATCGGATTCGTTTTCCAAGCGTTCAACCTCCTGCCGCGCCTCACCGTGCGGGCCAACGTGCGCCTGCCGCTCTCCTATCATCCCATGCCGCCCGCTGATGCCGACGAACGCGTGGAGCGGGCCTTGGCGAGCGTGGGCATGACCGAACGCGCGCATCACCGACCCGGCGAGCTTTCAGGCGGACAACGCCAGCGCGTCGCCATCGCCCGCGCCTTGGTCAACGAGCCTCGCATCCTGCTGGCCGATGAACCCACCGGCAACTTGGACAGCCACACCGCCGCCGCGATTCTGAACCTGTTCAAAGAGCTTAACGCCCAAGGGCGCACCATCATTTTGGTGACTCATTCGCCCGAGATCGCCGCCCATTTTCCCCGCCAATTACATGTGCTCGATGGCCGCATCAAGGAGCGCAACGCATGAATGGGTTCACCGGCATTCTCAACGGACTTGGCGAAGTCTGGGCGCACAAGCTCCGGTCCGCGCTCACCATTGCCTGCGTGATGATGGGCGTCGCCTCGATGGTCATCACGACCGGCTTCATGGAAGGGCTGTTCGAAACCTGGAAGGTGTCTTTGGAGGAGGCGGGAGGCGTCGAAAAGATAGTAACCTCCGCGATCGGCGTCCCCGAGCGGCAGCGTCCGCTGGCGAGCCTTTCGACCGGGCTCACGTTGGATGACGCTCGCGGCATGCGGGCGCTGATTCGCGACGCGCGCTACGTGTCGCCCGAGATCGACCTCTCCAATGCCCAAATGACCCGCCGCACACGTCGGTCTGCGCAGCGCGTGCAAGGCGTGGAAAACGACATCCTGAAGATCAACCGCTACGAGGTCGCCCGCGGACGCCCATTCACGGACCTCGATCAGCACGACGCGTCCAGTGTGGTTATCATCGGATCGAAGGTGGCCGAGGAGTTGTTTGAACCCCAGGAAGATCCGGTCGGCGACTACATCAACATCAACGGACGCCCGTTCCTCGTGGTCGGCCTGCTGAAACACTACGAATCGTTTTACGGCAGCTACAACGTCATGGGGCAGAAGAACGAGATCGCCTTCATCCCCTTGGCCACGATGGCGACGAAGCTGCAAAACACGGTCCGTCTCAGCTGGCTGAACATGAAGATCAGGGACGTCGCCCGCATCGATGAGGCGGTCGATGCGGTAACGAATCTGTATTATCACCGCCACCGAGGCGTGCTGGATTTCAAAGTGAGCACGCAACAGCAACAACTCGCCTCCTACAACCAGATGAAGGCGGCTTTCGTGCTCGGCGGAGCGGCCATCGCGGGGGTTTCGCTGTTGGTGAGCGGCATCGGCATCATGAATCTCATGCTGGCATCGATCAACGAACGCGTGCGCGAGATCGGCGTGCGCAAGGCGGTCGGCGCCTCGCCGTTTAACATCTTCTGCCAGTTTCTAGCCGAGGCGGTGACGTTGAGTTTACTGGGCGGCGTGCTCGGCATCGCGGTAGCGGTGGGCGTGATCGCGGGTCTGCAAGGACTGCTGCCCGCGGGGAGTCGTCCGTTGCTGGTGAGCTCGGCTTTTCTGGTGGGCTTTGCGTTCAGCGTGATCGCAGGCGTGATGGCCGGCGTCTATCCAGCGATCCAAGCTGCCCGGCTCGATCCGATCGAGGCGCTGCGGTATGAGTGAGCGCGGTGCAGAGCGCCGCGCTGCCCGAATCCGAATGTAGGAACCTGCTCGCAGGCGATGAACGGCGTGCGAAGACGTGAAACTCCGCGTATGTCCAACATCGCCTGCAAGCAGGCTCCTACATTCGGAAAGGACACGAATTGCCGATTAAATCCCGCCTACAGCAACGGTGCGAATAACCGGCTCAGATCTTCGGCGATGTTACCGAGCAGACGGTTGCGCGGATGCGTTTCGACCTTGGGCGCGATGCAGTCGCGCAACAGTTCCCCCGCCCAGAGGCGCATGGCGCACACGTCGGCCTCGGAATAGAGAAACACGCCGACCTCGAAGTTCACAAAGAGACTGCGCAGATCGAAGTTGGCCGAACCCAGCAAGCCGATGCGTTCGTCCACGATGATCGCTTTCGAATGCATCATCTTGCCCGTGTGGAGGCGCACACGCGCCCCGGCTTTGAGCAACTCGCGCACATAATGACGGCGCGCGAAATCGGTGATGGGGTGGTTGGACTTGGTCGGGATGATCAAGGTCACATCGATCCCGGCTCGTGCCTTCACGATGAGGGAGCGCAACAGCACCTCGTCCGGAATGAAATAGGGCGTGATGATCCAGATGCTTTGCGCGGCTTCTTGGATCATCGAAAGGATACCCTCGTAAAGCGCATCGCCGGCGACGTCCGGACCGCTGGCGACGACCTGCACCGCGCTTTCGCCTTCGGCCCGAACGGCCGAGGGGTCGAGTTCACGATGGAGCGTATCGATGGACTGGCGACTGGCGAAGGACCAGTCGGCGAGGAAAACCTCGTTGAGCAGCGCGGCCGCCGGGCCGGTGATGATCGCGCCGAAGTCGTTCCAGCGCTTTTTCAGGAAAGTCGGCCCCATGTATTCTCGGGCCAGATTGTGACCGCCGACCATCGCCGTGTGTTGGTCAAAAATGGCGATTTTGCGATGGTTGCGCAAGTTGGCCGAGCGACGGGTCGAGAGCGGGATCACCGGCATGAAGCGCACGACTTCGCCGCCCGCCTCGCGGATGGGATCGACGAAACTGCGGCTGGAAAAAAGGCAGCCGAGGCCGTCGAGTTGCAGGCGCACCTTCACGCCATCGCGGGCGCGTTTCGCGAGCAGGCTTACGAGACGTCGGCCGGTGTCGTCGCGGCCTAGGATGAACGCCGCGATATGAATCGATTTTTGCGCGCCTTTAATAAGGGCTTCGAGTTCGGCATAGGTCTGTTCGCCAGTGGTGAGGAGGCGCACGGTGTTGCCGCCCGAGGGTTCGCCCGCGCCAGTCGAGGCCAGGGTGTGTGCGGTGGGCAGAGCGGCGATGAGCGGGGAAACCGCCGGCACACCGGGCACCCGGGGCATGACGGGGCGTTTGCGTTTGGCGAGGCGCCGGATCTTGCGTCCGCCAAACAGCAGGAACAGCGGCACGCCGATGTAAGGGATCAGGACGATCACGAGCAGCCAAGCCACGGTGTTGCTGGGCGGGCGTTTTTCGCCGACGAGACGGGCGATGGCAAAGACGGCCAGAATGAAGCCACCCAGTGTGAGGAGGTGGGTATGGAGGCTGGTGCCTACGGCTTCGGTCATCTCGGGGTCCATGGCGGCTGGCGGGTGTGAAATCTTACAGTGTTGCGGACAATGTCTTAAGCAAGTCGTTCGACCCGGCTGAAATTAGCTAAATTCGGACTTGAACTCACCACGGGTAAGCGCCTTTTTGTCCGTTCTGTTTGGTGGAATATCCAAGTGGCCAAAGGATGGGGACTGTAAATCCTCCCGCTCACGCGTTCGCTGGTTCGACTCCGGCTTCCACCACCAGTTTTTTTAAACCTTCCTAGGCCAGGAAGGTTTTTTTGTGCCCGTTTGGATTGGTGATAGGCCCAAATGGCTACCGGCTCCCCCTAGCCCCTCCCCGGATTTTTCCTGTGCAAGTGCCGTGGCATTCCCGGGGTTGCAGAGCGCAAGGCGCCCCGATGTGCGGGGGATGCTCTCGTTGATAGTATCTGCCGGTGACGCAGCCCCTGATCGGAAGCGCCACGCGCGCATTTAACCAACCGGCACCTTCGCATTCCCCCGCCATGTCGAAAAAAATTCTTATCACAGGGGGCGCTGGATTCATCGGTTCCCACCTTGCGGATGAACTGCTGCGCCACGGCTACCAAGTGCGTGTGCTCGACTCGCTTTCGTCCCAAGTTCACGGCGAGGAAGCCGGCCGCCCCGACTACCTCGATCCCGAGGTAGAACTGATGGTTGGCCACGTGGAGGACGCCAATGCCGTAAGCGCCGCGCTGGACGGTGTGGACGCCGTCTATCACCTGGCCGCCAAGGTGGGCGTGGGCCAGAGCATGTATCGGATAAGCGACTATGTCCGGGCCAACAATGCAGCGACCTCCGTCCTGCTGGAGGCCTTGGTGCAAGACCCGGTCGAGCGGCTGGTCGTCGCGTCGAGCATGAGCATTTATGGCGAGGGGCTTTACCGGGACCGCGCTGGCATCCTGATGCCCGGCCAAACCCGTTCCTTGAAACAGTTAAAAGCGCGCGAGTGGGAGCTGCAGTCGTCCACCGGAGATACCCTCCTGCCCGTGCCCACTCCGGAGACGAAGGAACCGGTGCTGTCCTCGATCTATGCCCTGTCCAAGTTTGACCAAGAGCGCATGTGCCTGCTGGTCGGCAAGGCCTACAACATCCCCACTGTCGCGCTGCGTTTTTTCAACGTCTACGGCCCGCGTCAGGCGCTCTCCAATCCCTACACCGGCGTGCTCGCGATTTTCGCGTCGCGTTATCTGAACGACCTGCCGCCGGCGATCTTCGAGGACGGCGCGCAACAACGCGACTTCGTCAACGTGCGCGACATCGCCCAAGCCTGCCGCCTCGCCCTCGAAGTGCCCGGCGCGGCGGATCAAGTGTTCAACATTGGTAGCGGACAACACTACACCGTGTGCGAGGTGGCGGACCGCCTTTCGCGTCTGCTGGACAAAGAGCACATCGGCGCCGAGATCACGCAGCACTACCGCGTGGGCGACATCCGACATTGTTTCGCGGACATCTCGCGAGCGCGAAGCGTGTTGGGTTATGTGCCGCGGGTGACCTTTGAAAAAGGCCTGGAAGAACTGGCCCGTTGGCTCGATGGACAGAGCGCCATCAACCGCGGCGATGAAGCACGTCATGAACTCACCTCGCGGGGGCTGACAGTATGAGCGCCAGCGAAGCTCCGTCGCTCGCCGTATCGAGTGAGTTCGACAAACCCATTCTCATCACCGGCGGCGCTGGCTTCATCGGAACCAATCTCGCCACCCGCCTCCTCTCCGAAGGTCGTCAGGTGCGGATTTTCGACAACCTCTCGCGTCCCGGAGTGGACCACAACCTTACGTGGCTGAAGGCAAAACACGGTCACCGCCTCCAGTTTATTCATGCCGATATCCGCGATGCCGACGCCGTCGCCTACGCAGTGCGCGGGGTGAGCCAAGTTTATCATTTCGCCGCCCAAGTCGCCGTGACGACCAGCTTGGTGGAACCGGTGGAGGACTTTGAGATCAACGCCCGCGGCACGCTCAATCTCCTCGAAGCCATTCGCCTCGGCACCGACCGCCCCAGTCTCGTTTTCACGTCCACCAACAAGGTTTACGGACACCTCAACGATGTCGCCCTCACCACGATCGGCGGACGTTATCTGCCCGTCGATCCCGCGCGGCGAACCGGCTTCGGCGAACATCGTCCACCGGATTTCCACAGTCCCTACGGCTGTTCAAAAGGCGCCGCCGACCAGTATGTGCTCGATTACGCACGCACCTTTGGAGTGCTCGCGACGGTCTTCCGCATGAGCTGCATCTACGGCCCACATCAATGCGGCAACGAAGACCAAGGTTGGGTCGCCCATTTTTTGCTCTGCGCGCTTTCCGGACAACCGATCACTCTCTACGGCGACGGCTGCCAAGTGCGCGACGTGCTCTTTGTCGATGATCTCGTGGACGCGTTGAAACTCGCGCAGGCCCGCATCGGCTCGTTGAGCGGAAAAGCCTTCAACATCGGCGGCGGTCCCCAGCGCACGACGAGTTTGCTTGAGCTGATGAACCTGATCGAGGCGCTCCACGGCGCCGCGCCGAAACTGGAGTTTTCCAAGTGGCGCGCGGCCGACCAGCGCTACTACGTTTCCGATATCTCCAAGTTTGTTCGCGCGACCGGCTGGTCGCCGAAAGTCGGCGTGCGCGATGGCGTCACCCGCCTGTATCGCTGGCTCGCTGAATCCCACGGGCATGTATCGTTCGAACCGGCTGCGCGTGTCGCATGAAGCCGACCTATCAGGCAGCGGTGATCAACTCCCCCGGCCACGTGATACTCGCGCACCGCGCCTTCACGACACCCGCCAGCCGTGAAGTCCGCGTGCGTTTACAGGGCTGCGGAGTGTGCGGATCCAATCTCCCTGTGTGGGAGGGCCGTCCGTGGTTTACGTATCCGCTCTCCCCCGGCGGCCCCGGCCACGAAGGCTGGGGCGTGATCGACGCCATCGGAGACGAGGTGGCCAACGTGCGGGTTGGCGACCGCGTCGCGGCGCTTTCCCACCATGCGTTTGCCGAGTTCGACGTGTGCGGCTCCGACCAAGTGGTGCGTTTGCCCGAGGCGGTGCAGGAGCAACCCTTCCCCGGCGAGGCGCTCGGTTGTGCGATCAATGTGTTTCGCCGTTGCGACATCCGGCCGAACCAACACGTGGCCATCGTCGGCATCGGCTTTCTGGGCGCGTTGCTCACCCAGCTCTGCGCCCGTGCGGGCGCGCGCACCTACGCCATCGCGCATCGGCCGTTTGCCCAGACCATCGCACGCCGCATGGGCGCGACCGAGGTCATCCCGATGAACGACCATCAGCAGATCATCGACGACGTGAAGGCGTTGACTGGCGGAACCGGCTGCGAACGCGTGATCGAGGCGACCGGCCTGCAATGGCCCATCGACCTCGCCGGCGAACTCACCGCCGAACGCGGTCGCCTGATCATCGCTGGCTATCACCAGGACGGCGCGCGGCAGGTCAACATGCAGCTCTGGAACTGGCGCGGTCTCGACGTGATCAACGCCCACGAACGCGATCCGCGCGTTTACATCGATGGCATGGTCGCCGCGGTCACTGCCGTCGCCGAGGGCCGCCTCGATCCCACCCCTCTCTACACCCACTCGTTCGCACTGGGCGAACTTCCCGAAGCGCTCAATGCGATGCGGGACCGTTCGGCCGGATTTTTAAAAGCACTCGTAACCTATAACTAACTACAAGCACACGCCCCCATGAGAAACTCACTGCCCCAATTGCCCCGCCGTATCCTGATGACAGCCGACACCATCGGCGGAGTCTGGACTTATGCGCTCGATCTTAGTCGCGGACTTCTCAGTCAGGGCGTCGAAGTGGTGCTGGCGACCATGGGCGCTCCTGTGCAACCACGTCAGCGCGAGGCAGTGGAGAAGCTCGGGCCAGGCATTCAGCTGTGCGAAAGCCGTTTCAAGCTGGAGTGGATGGAGGATCCGTGGAGCGATGTCGCCGCCGCCGGCGAGTGGTTGCTCGCGTTGGAACGTGAACATTGTCCGGACATCATTCACCTCAACAGCTACGTGCATGCGGCGCTCCCGTGGAAGGCACCGACCGTCGTCGTCGCCCATTCCTGCGTGTTCTCGTGGTGGCAGGCCGTGAAGAATGAATGCCCTCCGCCGGCGTGGATGCCGTATCAGGACGCCGTTCGTGCCGGCCTTCAGCAGGCCGATCTCGTCCTCGCGCCGTCTCGCTCGATGCTGGCACAAGTTGCCCGCCACTACGGCATGCCGGCCAATGCCCGCGTGATCTACAACGGACGCGACGACTGCGGCGGCGCGTTCTCCGTGGAAAAAGAACCGTTCATCCTGAGCGTCGGCCGCCTTTGGGATGAGGCCAAGAATGCGTCCGGACTCGCCTCGATCGCCCCTCGCCTGTCCTGGCCCGTGCGTGTCGCCGGCGACATCCGTCATCCGCAACGCGGCGATGTCTTTTTACCGAAGGTCGAACTGCTCGGCTACCGCTCCGCGGCGGAGTTGCAGGAGCATTATCGACGCGCAGCCATTTACGCGCTGCCCGCCCGCTACGAGCCGTTTGGTCTCTCGGTTTTAGAAGCGGCACTGGCCGGTTGCGCCCTCGTATTGGGCGACATCGCCAGCCTGCGTGAGATCTGGGGCTCCACCGCGCTGTTCGTGCCGCCCGATGATCCGGAGGCACTGTATGAGGCCATCACCGACTTGATCGTAAATCCGGCCCTTCGCGAAGAGATGGCCGGCGCGGCGCGGCGTCGGGCGCAGACGTTCACGCTCAACCGAATGACCTCTGCCTATCTCGATGCTTATGGGGATCTGCTGGCTCCGCTGAAGCCGGCGGAAAACACGATCTACTCTCCCACCTTCGCATGAAAATCCGCCTCTTCTATCATTCGCTTATCTCCGATTGGAATCATGGGAACGCGCACTTTCTCCGTGGCATAGCCACCGAACTGATGGAGCGCGGTCACGACGTGATCGTCTTCGAGCCGACGGATGGATGGAGCCTGCAAAACCTCCGCGCCAACCACGGCGACGAGCCGATCAAGCGTTTTCACGCCGCGTATCCAATGCTGCGCAGCGTGAGCTACGACCTCGCCCGTTTTGATGCCAACGAGGTTTTGGCGGATGCGGATCTGGTGATCGTTCACGAATGGAACTCGCCAGAGTTGGTGAGACGCATCGGCAACGCCCGCCGGCGCAGTTCGTTTGTCGCGTTGTTTCACGATACTCATCACCGCCTCGTCACCGCGCCCGAAAGCATTCAGAAATACGACCTGACCAACTACGATGGCGTCCTCGCCTATGGTCAGATCCTGCGCGATCTCTACCTGTCGCAAGGCATCACCAAACGCGCGTGGACGTGGCATGAAGCCGCGGATACACGTCGGTTCCATCCGATGGAGATGAACCGTTGCGAAGGCGACCTCGTGTGGGTCGGCAACTGGGGCGACGAGGAGCGCAGCGACGAGCTGAAGGAGTTCCTGCTCGGCCCGGTGAAGACGCTCGGTTTGAAGGCACGGGTTTACGGTGTGCGTTATCCGGATCAGGCCCGTGCTGCGCTCGCCGACGCGGGCATCGAATACGCTGGCTGGTTGCCCAACTTCGATGTGCCCGACGTGTTCGCGCGGTTCAAGGTGACGGTGCATGTGCCGCGTCGTCCCTACGTGAACGCCCTGCCTGGCATCCCCACGATTCGGCCCTTCGAAGCACTGGCGTGCGGTCTGCCGCTGGTGTGTTCGCCGTGGGAGGACTCGGAAGGGCTGTTCTCGCCCAATGATTTCCGCCGTGCGAAAAACGGCAGGGAGATGACCGCGCAGCTGGAGCAGCTGCTTGGCTCGACGAGTCTGCGCCGCCGCATGGCGCGCAGCGGATTGAAAACGATCCTCGGCCGTCACACGTGCGTCCACCGCGTCGATGAATTGCTGGATATCTTTTCCACGCTGGCGCCGCCCAAACAGATCCGGAAGACACGGCGAGATACCGCCGATCTACCTGCTTCCGTTCTGATCTCCCCCGCGTTCGCGCCCATCTAAATTAGAAGCAATGAACAGTCGCCTTAACATCGCCTTCTTCGGATCGAGCCTGGTATCCGCCTATTGGAACGGCGCCGCGACTTACTATCGCGGCATCTTGCACGCGCTCGCTGAGCGCGGACATCAGATCACGTTCTACGAGCCCGATGCCTACGACCGACAAGCGCATCGCGATATCCCCGATCCCGATTGGGCCAAGGTCGTGGTTTATCCGGCCGAGTCTCCCGGTGATGTGCTCGCGACGCTCAAGAGCGCACGCGGCGCCGATCTCGTAATAAAGGCCAGCGGGGTCGGCGTGCATGACGCGCTCCTCGAAGCGGCCGTCCTGGATCTCAAAACGCCGCGCACCACAGTCATTTTTTGGGATGTGGATGCACCTGCCACACTCGACCGCATGAGCGGCGATCCCGCGGACCCGTTTCGCGCACTCGTGCCTGAATACGATCTCATCCTGACCTACGGCGGCGGCCAGCCGGTGATCGATGCCTACAAGGCCTTTGGCGCCGTCCAATGCGTGCCCATCTACAACGCGCTCGATCCGCACGTGCATTTCCCCGTCCCTGCGGAGGCGCGCTTCACGAGCGATCTTGCATTCCTCGGTAACCGTCTCCCTGACCGCGAAACTCGCGTGGAAAATTTCTTCATCAACGTCGCCGCCGCCCTTCCCTCGCGCCGCTTTCTGCTCGGTGGAAGTGGCTGGGGCGACCGCGCGCTCCCACGCAACATCACCTACGCGGGCCACGTTTATACCAAAGACCACAACGCGTTTAATTCCAGTCCGCTGGCCGTGCTTAACATCAACCGCGAGAGCATGGCCCGCTACGGTTTCTCGCCGCCCACACGGATCTTTGAAGCGGCCGGTGCCTGCGCCTGCTTGATCACCGATGCGTGGGAAGGCATCGAACTCTTCTTGGAGCCCGGCAAGGAAGTGCTCGTGGCACACAACTCCGCCGAGGTGGCCGAGCACCTGGAAGCACTTACCCCCGTCAAGGCGGGGATCATCGGCGCCGCTGCGATGCGCCGTATTCAACGCGAGCACACGTATGCCCACCGCGTTGCTCAACTGGAATGGCTGATCGAAGGTCGGGAAACATGGAAAGCACGGCCAATGGAGGTGCGCGTCTGATGAAAATCGTAATCTTCGGTCTCTCCATCACGTCCTCCTGGGGCAACGGCCATGCGACGACTTATCGCGGGCTGGTGCGCGAGCTGTCGCGACGCGGACATCAAGTTCACTTCATCGAACGCGACGTGCCGTGGTATGCGGAGAACCGGGATTTGCATGAGATCACCGGCGCGCATCTGAGCCTCTATGGCGGGCTGGACGAACTTCCCCGTTACGCGAAGGAAGTCCGAACCGCCGATGCGGTGATCGTTGGCTCCTATGTGCCTGACGGCATTGAAGTCGGCGAGTGGGTGATCGCGAACGCCAGCGGAGTCACCGCGTTCTACGACATCGATACGCCCGTCACCCTGGCCAAACTTCGCCAAGGAAACTCCAGCTATCTTTCGGCAGCGTTGATTCCGCGTTATCAACTTTATCTCTCCTTCACGGGCGGCCCAACGCTCACCCACTTGGAAAAGGAATGGGGCGCACCCATGGCGCGTCCGCTCTACTGCTCGGTCGATCAGGCTGCGTATTATCCTGAAGCCTGCGAGCCGCAATGGGACCTCGGCTATCTCGGCACTTACAGCCCGGACCGACAGCCCGCGCTGGAGCGGTTGATGCTGGCACCGGCCGTGCACATGAGCGCCTGGCGTTTCGTGGTGGCGGGCGCGCAGTATCCCGCGGACCTCGCGTGGCTTCCCAACGTCACGCGCATCGAGCACCTGCCGCCCGCCGCACACCGTCGTTTCTATAACCGGCAGCGCTTCACGCTTAATCTCACGCGGGCCGACATGATTACCGCGGGCTACTCGCCCAGCGTGCGTCTCTTTGAGGCCGCAGCATGCGGCACGCCCATCATCAGCGACGAATGGACGGGCCTCGAAACATTCTTCACACCCGGGAGTGAGATCCTCATCGCCCGCACGAGCAGTGAGGTAGAGCACCTCCTCTGGGAGGTTTCAGACGAGGAAGCCGCTCAAATCGGCCACGCGGCGCGTCAGCGCGTGCTCGCGCACCACACCGCTGCGCACCGTGCGGCCGAGTTAGAGAGTTACCTACTCGAAGCCTGCGCCCTGCCCCTTTCGACGGCCCTCCCCGCTTCGCTTTCCCTGCATCCATGAGCACCGCGCGTTATATGATTACCTCGGATGTTCACGCCGCTGGCATGGCTGCGGAGGCGGCGGACTATGGCCCTTGGTTTCACAATCTGCACCTGCCCGATGGCACGCAGACCGCACCGGACCATCCGCTCGGTGATTTCCCCGACTTCAAGTGGAGACAAATCGCCGGCCACCTCCCTGATGACCTGAGTGGTTGGACTGTCCTCGACATCGGCTGCAACGCCGGCTTCTACGCCATCGAACTGGCCAAGCGCGGTGCGCGGGTGACCGGCCTCGACGTTGATCCGCATTTTCTGCGGCAGGCCGCCTGGGCCGCGCGGCAGTTCAACTTGGAGGATCACATCACGCTTCGCCAAGGGCAGATCTATGATCTCGCGCATTGGACCGAGCGCTTCGACCTCGTGCTGTTTATGGGCGTCTTCTATCACCTGCGGCATCCGTTACTCGCACTCGATATCGTCGCGGAAAAAGTGAAACGACTGCTCGTGTTTCAAAGCCTCACCATGCCGGGCGATGCCATCGAGGCCGCGCCCGCGGACTTGGAAATCGATGAACGCGACGCTTTCCTTCAACCCGGATGGCCCAAAATGGCCTTCATCGAACACGCGATCGCCGGTGACGCCACCAACTGGTGGGCGCCCAATCACGCGTGCATCGACGCGCTGATGCGCACCGCCGGGCTGGAAATCATCTCGCGCCCGGGACATGAGATTTATCTCTGCGCGCCCTCGGCATCGTCCGCAGCGATTCAGGCGTGCAACCACGCTGAATTGCTTTCGGCCACCGGTCGTGCTCGGCGTTCGTGATGCCCGCTTATCCCTGCCCCGCACTCCCGACCGCCACTCGCTCACGCTCGTAGCTACGAGCGTGAGCGAGTGGCGGTTTGCTGGATTGCTGGTATTTTTTCGGCGATGAAAACCCCGCCCGGATCATCGCCGCCCATCCGTGCCGCAACCGGTCTGGGAACCGTTCTTGAGCGCAACATCACCGCCCTGCTCGAACGGCACAAGCGTGAGGAGAAAAGTAAAACGCGACATGAACACGTGGCGGACGCCATGACCCGGTTCAGTGGCAGCATATGGTCCGTTTACATTCATTTTTTGATTTTCGGCTTCTGGATCGTTGCCAACAAGTGGACCTCATTTCCGAAGTGGGACCCAACGCTGGTGATACTCGCGATGGCGGCCTCGGTTGAGGCGATTTTTTTGTCCACCTTCGTGCTGATCACTCAGAATCGGCTCTCCGAGGAAGCCGATAAACGTTCGAACCTGGACCTACACATCAGCCTGCTCGCCGAACATGAGATCACTCGCCTGCTCAGCATGGTAACCGCCATCGCTGAAAAGCTCGATCTTCCTGAGTCCAGGGACCCGCAGCTTTCCGAACTTAAAAAAGATGTCTCGCCCGAGGAGATCCTCGATACGCTTGAGCAGAAAAAGACGGAAACAGAGACCGGGTGACTGCGGGTCTACAACACCGGATGACGTTTCGGAAACCGCCCCATTCAGCAGGTGGGAACGAGCCTGCTTTGTAGGGATCGTCACCCCTGACATACTGGAAGCCGAGGCACCCGCGTGATGGATCGTCGGACCTCTCGTTATAACCGCGACGTCTTCATTTATGGTCGAAGCAGTGATGTTTTGGAACGAGCCGAACAACAAATCCCATTGGGCGTTTGAGGTTGATCCGGAATGGAGCGCCTTCGCCTCGATGGTAAAGGCCGCCGCCGAAAGCGTCGCTGCGGAAAACCCGCACCTCCTTCGCGTGCTCGGCGGCATCTCCCCGATCGACCCATTGTTCATCCGCCGCATGGCCGGTTTCGGAGTGCTCGAAAAACTCGACGTCGTCGCGGTCCACGGCTTCCCGCTCGATTGGAATCTGTGGCAGATCAACGACTGGCCGGCCAAGTTGCAGGAAATCCAGGCCGTGACCACGTTGCCCATCTGGGTGACCGAAGTGGGCGTATCAACCTTCGGTGCCGACGAGGTTCAGGTCTTCGGAGTCAACCGCACCGCTGAACTTCTCGTGGGCCGCGTGCCACGCATCCACTGGTATAGCCTCTACGATCTACCCAAGGAATGGCCCGCAACGACTCGCCATCGTGAGGCGGAAGGTTCTTCGTATTACCGTCACTTTGATATGGGTCTCATCCGCGAGGACGGCACGCCGAAACCCGCTCTCGAACATTTCCAAAAACACACTCCGGCGATGGGCATTTGTCAGTGGTTCCACTTTGAGGACCACCGTCTCGACAATGCCGTGAAGTGGATGCGGTCGCTAGGCGTTCGCCACCTGCGCACCGGCTTGAGTTGGGCGGACAGTTTTCGCCCGAACGCCGAAGCGTGGTTCGATCATCAGATGGAGGCGCTCGCCGAGTTCGACGTGACTCTCACTTTTTGTTTCACCCCCGAGCACCGCGGCGTGGAGCCACACCACACAAGCGCTCCGCTGGTTATTGAGGAATACGCCGACTTTTGCGCGCGCATGGTGCGCCGTTACGCGGCACCTCCGAAACCTTGCGCCAGCGTCGTGAACACGCCGGAGGTCTGCGTGCTCGTCGATCCGTGAAGCGCCACCGAACTTCCTATGATCTCACCCACCGAATCCGCCTTGGCCGTCGCTGCTCCGTCCGCCTTTCATCCATCTCCCCGGAAGGTGCGTGTCGCTCTTATTGGCGTGGGCAATTGCGCTTCGTCGCTGGTGCAGGGTGTCCATTTTTATCGCAACGCCCCCGAGGATGAACGCGTGCCCGGCCTCATGAACGTCAACCTCGGCGGCTATCACGTGCGCGACATCGAGTTCAGCGCCGCCTTCGACATCGATGCCAACAAGGTCGGCAAGGATCTTTCGGAGGCGATCTTGGCCGAGCCTAACAACACCATCCAGTTCACCACGGTGCCACCGCTGGGCGTTCCCGTGCATCGCGGGATGACTCACGACGGCCTGGGAAAATACCTGAGCCAAAAAATCACCAAGGCGCCCGGCCCGACTGCTGACATCGTGAGCATTCTTCGCGAAACGCGCACCGATGTGGTCGTGTCTTATCTGCCGGTCGGGTCCGAGATGGCGACCAAGTGGTATGTCGAGCAGGTGCTCGAGGCGGGCTGTGGTTTCGTTAATTGCATCCCGGTCTTCATCGCGTCGCAGCCCTACTGGCAGGGCCGCTTCATGGAGCGCGGGCTGCCCATCATCGGCGACGACATCAAGTCGCAGGTCGGCGCCACCATCACGCATCGCATGCTGGTGAACCTCTTTCGCGAACGCGGTGTGCGGCTCGATAAAACCTACCAGCTCAACTTCGGCGGCAACACGGATTTCCTGAACATGCTGGAGCGCGAGCGGCTCGACTCGAAAAAGATTTCCAAGACCAATGCCGTCACGAGCCAGTTGGGCGATCCCATGGCGGCTGATGATGTCCACATCGGTCCCAGCGATTACGTGCCGTGGTTAAAGGACCGCAAGTGGTGCCACATTTACATGGAAGGAACGACGTTTGGGAACGTGCCGTTGAAGTGCGAAGTGAAGCTCGAGGTCTGGGATTCGCCTAACTCGGCCGGCGTGGTCATCGACGCGGTGCGTTGCATCAAACTCGCGCTGGATCGCGGGCTTTCCGGTGCGCTCGATGGACCTTCCAGTTACTTCATGAAGTCGCCGCCGCGCCAATACACCGATACCGAAGCCCTCGAACTCACCGAGGTTTTTATTCACGACGAGGAGTATGGCGTGTTCGCCCGCGCCGCCTCCGCGCCGATTCAAGCCGGGTGAAATTTTTCCGCCGTAGGGTCGCCCCTTGCGGGCGGACCTCGTTTCACCGGACGCACGCCCAACCGGTCCGCCCACAAGGGGCGACCCTACGCACGAACCGCGCCATGCACCGACACCGAGGCTCTCGAACTCACGGAGGTTTTTATTCACGACGAAGAGTATGGCGTGTTCGCCCGCGCCGCCTCCGCGCCGATCAAGGCCGGGTGAAAAATCTCCGCCGTAGGGTCGCCCCTTGTGGGCGGACCTCATTTCACCTCACGCACGCCCAAGCGGTCCGCCCGCAAGGGGCGACCCTACCGGGCGCGGGCGGCAATGCGGTCGAAGCTCCAACGCAAGATCGGCGCGATCAGACTATGGAACCAGGCCAACGCGGTCAGCGTGGCGCCCGGTGTCACCGCGAAACGTCCGCGACGCACGCCTTCTAACGTCGCACGGGCCACGGCGTCTGCGGTCCAGAGACCTGCCGTGGCGGTTAGCGCCTTGGTCTCGAGCGGCTTCGTGCGGTTCTCCTCCGCGAGCTGAGGCGTGTCGGTGTCGGGCGGGTAAACGATGGTCACGGTGACGCCGGCCGGCTTGAGTTCGGCGCGGAGCGACTCGGCCAGACCGCGAAGAGCAAACTTACTGGGCGCATAGGCCGTGTAGCCGAAAAGGCCAACCAAGCCCGCGCCTGAGGAGACGAGCACGATCGCACCACGTCGGCGTTCGCGCATGCCGGACACCACGGCTTTTACGGCGTAGAGTGTGCCAAAATAGTTCACGGCCATGGTCCGCTCGTGCACCGCCGTGGGCAGCTCCTCGAAATAGCCGGGATGAGCCACGCCCGCCGAAGTGATGAGGATGTCCACCGGACCGTGCACGGCTTCGGCGGCGCGCACCGCAGCGATCACGTCGGATTCCACCGCAACGTCGGCGGGGACGGTGACGACCTCCGGCGCGCCGGGCGTCTCCACACGCACAGCCGCAGAAGCGGCGGCAAGCTTGGTGGAGTTGCGGGCGACGAGGCTCAGGCGGGCACCGGCGGCAGCGGCTTGGCGGGCGAGCGCGAGCCCGATGCCGCTGGAGCCGCCGGTGATGAGCACGTGCCGGTCGCGCATCGGGGAGACGTTATCGCAGCGCTTTGGTGCGCAGGGCCTCTATGTCCTCGAACTGTTTGGGCGAAATCAGACGGCGCGGCACGCGGCGTTGGGCTTCGCCGATGAGGCGATCCCAGTCAGACTCGTCCGGGGTGTGCGGATCCCAGCCCGTGTTGTGTCCTTGGTGACGCGTCCACTCGGCTTTGCCGCCGTGAATACGCACAAGAATTTGAAATTTGCCCTCTTCAGGGGATTTGTCCCACCAGCCGAACTCCATTGCCATGGGGAAGGAGTAACCGCGGAGACTCAGGGGGCCAGCGAAAACCCGGCGATCACGCGCCCCCGGCGAAACTCGCCACGTTTTTGGGTGATACGCACGACTTGCACATGGTCGCCGCACAGCTCCACGAACAGGCCGCCGAAGGGACGGCAGAAGGAGCCCGTATTGACGACCACGGGACCGTTCCCCCGAGCATGCCACACGCCGGGAAAATGGGTGTGCCCCACGAGGACGAGTTGAGCACGGGGACGTTGGAGACGAGCGAGAACACGCACGCGCTCGGGAGTCGAACGCCACGCATCGAGCATGCGGAGCGGGCGGTGCGGCGGGATGAGAATGTGCGCAAGGCGGGAGGCGCGGGTGAGCAGACTGCGGTCAAAACGGTCGTGCGGTTCGGGCAGCCCGTGGCAGGCGAGGCGGTTGAGGTGCAGGCGCGTTTCCACGCGATCGAACGTCCCCGGCGGAATATCGCGGATGAGGCGTTCCAGCCGCTGGGCCATTTCCGCGCGCAGGCTGCTCCACGGAGCAATGTCCTCGAAGAAGACGTCACCATGCGTGATCCACACGCGATCATCATGAAGCGAAAGCTCGGCGTGCGCAGAGATGTCGGGATCGTGATTGCCGCTGAGAAAAGTCACCTGAGGCGCATGTTGCCCAAAGAAGGCACGCGCCTCCGGAACGAGCGGATGACCGGCGACGGCTTGGGTGTCCAAGGTATCGCCATTGAGGACGATATGGTCCGCGCCCACGAACAACGGCGCCAGGGCCTCAAGGCGTTGCAGCGTGCTTCCGCCGTCACGGTAATGAAGGTCGGAGAAGATGCGTATAACCGGTGCGGACATCGGGATGTCTGAAGGAATGAGCATGGGCGAAAGCGGCAACCCTTAAGGGCAAATAAGCAGGCGTGGTTTTATGCTGAAAGCTTGAGAGCGGGAGCGGTCCGTGTCCGATTGATGGGCGTGGTGCGTTTTATTTTAGTTTTTCTTACGGTGATGGTCGGCTTGGTGTCACCAACCCGCGCGGACTTCGCGAAAGATTTGGCGCGCATTCACACCGAAATGGTGGGCGGGCGAGCGCACGTGAATGCGCTCAAAGCGTTCAAGGCGACCGGCATTACCCGCAATGAGCATGGCGACTTGCGGTTCAAGATATGGGCGGCACGGCCCAATCTGATTCGCACGGAAGTCACCTCCGGCACGCGCACCATCGTGCAGATATGGGACGGAAAAACGGAACCGTGGCGGGCAGATTCGCAGACGCGGCGTATTACGGTCCTGAGCGGTGACGCCGCAGAGGAGTTCAAGGCCGACGCCGAGTTCGACGATCCGTTGCTGGGCGGCGCGGATCGCCGGGTGTCGCTTGATTACGCGGGGACGGTGGAACTGGAGGGACGCGAGTTGATGAAAGTGGTGGTCACACGGAACTTCACGGAAACCTCCTTCGTTTATCTGGATGTGGACAGTTACCTGATCGTGCGAACCGATGTCGTGCGCCGGCGCGGCGATGCCGAAGTGATTATGCGGACGGATTACAGCGACTACCGGCCAGTCGCCGGAGTGATGCTGCCCCATAAGCTGGTCCTTTTTCAAAACGGGAAAAAAACGCAGGAAACCATCATCGATGGAATGGAGCCCAACCCGAAGCTGCCGGAGGAAATCTTCAAGCGGCCGTCCTCAACCAAACCTTAATTTGAGGGCCGGACGGGTTTCGGCTCTTGCCAGCTCGCGGGGGGGCGGGTTGGAGTCGGCGGCATATGGCACTTTTCGGTTCACTCGCCACGGTTCGCGCGCAACTCGCCGGCAGTCCTTCGTTTGAACGGACACTGGCCTACGTGGAGGAAATCCTCCGCCCCGGTTCGGCGGCACACCAGCGCTTGCAGGCCGTGCCCATGGGCGAAACCGAACGCGTTGAACTGGGAGACGGCGTGTTTGCCCTTGAACAGGCCTACGTCGCCAAACCGGTTGTCGAGGGACGTTGGGAGGCACATCGCGTTTACATCGACGTGCAGGTGATCGTGACCGGCGACGAGTTGATGGAGGTGACCGACGTGTCGCGGTTGCAGGTCGAGGAAGACCACACGCCGGCGAAGGACCTTTTGTTTTTCAAAGGATATCCCGATGGCTCGGTGCTGCGCATGCGCACGGGCGAGCTTGCGGTGTTTTACCCAGTTGATGCGCACAAGCCGTCGCTCGCCGCCGGACAGCCCGCCTCGGTGGTCAGGAAGACCGTCGTGAAGGTGCCCGTCGCCTCCGTCGCGTGAACTACCGCCACCATTACCACGCGGGCAACTTCGCCGATGTGATGAAGCATGCCGTGCTCGTGCGCATCGTGCGCGCGATGCAGCGGAAAGAGCGTGGTTTCCTCTACGTCGACACGCACGCCGGACGTGGTCGCTACGACCTCGCGTCGGCAGCTCGGGGCGACACGCTCGAGCGCAAGCCCGAGTGGCCGGAGGGCATCGGCCGTCTTTGGAACCGTGCGAATCTGCCCGAGGTCCTCGCGGACTACGTCGCGCAGGTGAAGGCATTCGACCAGAAGCTCGGCAACTTGGAGGCGATGCCGCGTTTTTATCCGGGTTCACCACGGCTGGTGCGGGCGTTAGCACGGCCCCAAGACCGGTTGTCGCTGTTTGAGAAACAGCCGGATGAAGCCGGGGCGTTGCGGGCGGAATTTGCCCGGTCGAGCGGCGTCGGCATCCAGTCAGCCGATGGTTATACGGGACTGCGCGGACAGTTGCCGTCCCCTGAAAAACGCGCGCTGGTGCTGATCGATCCGCCTTTCGAGGCGAAGGATGAATTTGAGCAAGTTGCCCGGGCGGTAGGCGATGCACTGAAACGCGCACCGGCGGCCACCATCATCGTGTGGTATCCGTTGACCGAACGTGCACGCGTGGATGCGTTTTTCGATGACCTCATCGTGCTTCAGCTGCCACCGACATTCTCGTTTGAGCTGACTGTAGTCGGGCCGGCGCACCCGATGAAAATGAAGGGTTGCGGCCTGGTGGTAATCAACCCGCCCTGGCAGATAGATCGCGAGCTGGCCCCGGCCGCCACCTGGCTGTCGGAAATGCTCGCGCAGGATCAGGGCGGGCGCGCCGAATTGCGCTGGCTGGTGAAGGAAGCCTAAGGACCCGAGAGCGCGGACGACGCAGGCTAACCGAGAGGACAACGCGAGGCGTCCATCATCACCGCGCGATCTCGACCGACGTCACGCGCCACGAAGCGGTGAGTTGGTTAGGATTCGCCCGGTTGCTCGCCAAGGCAAACTGCTCCAAGCCGAGATAAGGCGCGCGCTGGGCCAGTGACTGATAGAACTTGATAAGAGTTCCGATATCGGCGTTACGCACGGAGAACTGGACGGAGTGAACCGCAAACTGGCTCGTGCGCTCCGTCCGGCTGTCAGACACGTCGTAGTTGGATAATCCTGCCGCGCGGGCCAGCCCGTTGAGCTCGCCCTGCAATCTTACGTTATCGAAGGTTTTCGCCGGATCCAGGTGCTCGATCGCCAGCGTCGCCTCGCGCTCGATACGCGCACGTTGCAAGAGCCAGCGCTGTTGGACGTCGAGATCGGTCGTCGTGGCCTTGATGGCGCGCCACTGGGCACCGACACGATCACTCACACCGGAAAGCCAAATCAGCGCACCCATCAGGGCGAAAGCGAGGATCAGGACCTTCTCACGAAGGAGACGGCTAAGGAAATACGCTTTCATGATTATTCTTCCTCCGATTTCGGCTGCTCGGGTTGCGGTCCTTTGGCGGGCGCAGGTGCAGTCGGCGCTGGGGAGGGCGTCGGCGTAGGTGTGGCCGAAGGCTCATCGACCGCCTTGAATGCGTCAGGCTTGAACGTCACCACCAAGCGGAAAGTCGAGAGCCCGTCGCGGCTTCGCGGTTCAAGCACCTCCGCCTTTTCGCAACCCGGGAGACGGTTAAGAGCGGACCGACACACGTCGATGTCGCCCGTCGAACTGGTCTGCGCCTCGACCTCCAAAGTATAAAGGCCCTTGGTCACCGTGCGCATGAACTGGATCGTGCGGGGACGCACGGTGTTGATGAGCGCAAGCATCTCAAAAGGCAGCAGGCGCTTTGTCGAAAGCTCCTCGATGCGGGTCGCCAAGCTCTGCGAAGTCATGATGCTCTCGACCACAGGCTTTTGCCGCGCCTCGAGAGCGAGGCGCTGGTTTTGCCAGATCGAGGTGCCGATCAGCGCAACTTCGAGCAATGCCGCGAGGGCGATCAGTGCCACGCACCCTAGGAAGGCACGCCACAAAATCAGGTCGCGCGCGTGCGCACGACGGCGATCAGCCAACTCGCCTTTGTCACGGATGTCGAGCGGGGCAACGTCAGCGGCCTCGAAATGCGTTTCCAGCGTGCCTGCGCGGAAGACAAATTCGCCCTGGGGCGAAGCGGGATCGAACTGCGGTTCGCCCCCAGCATCGATCACGTGAAGTTTTTCCGGGAATGCCCGCAGTAAGTTTTCACGCACGCTGATGCGGTCATCATCGGTTGCCTCAGCCCCGAGTGGCTCCACGCGCACGTGCGTCGGCACGCCGCTGGCATCGGCGAAATAAAGTCCGGTCATCCCCGCCGCGCCCGGCACAACCAAGACCGTCGCGGGCTTGGGCACGTCGGCTTTGTTGAGCACCGTTACGAAGGATGGCAGCACCGCCTCGGCACCGGCCCAGGTCTCAACCTCATCGGCGGGGAAGCGCTTACGGTAGGCGGCATAAATCAACGCGTGAACCGCGCCGGGCAGCCAGTGGTGGCCGTAATAAAGCTGCGCGATCGGAAAGGGTGCGAGCGACTCGATCGCCAGCTCGGCTTGCGCCGCGACTTCGGCAGCGGTTGCGCCTTCCGTCACCGGGATGGCGCGCATGAAGAAGAGCGTGTCCGACACAAGGACCACCTGGCGGGGCGGCGCGGCGGGTAAAAAGCGTTTAAGCGAAGAGAGACTCATGCAGTCGGTTCGGCGGAAGAGGCGAGAGGGGGAACCGGCTTATCGTTTTCACGGATTTCGAGAAACGTAAACGGGTATTTAAGATCAACGGCCTTAGGCACAGCGGTTGTGGGGGTGTTAAGAGTAGAAGAGGCGGCAGCGGGTTGCGTGGTTTTTTTGGCAGCGGTGTCGGACGTAGCAGTGGCGTTATCGGTGTTCTCCGCAGAATCCGTGTCGGTCGTGGTGGAGTTGCTGGCGGGCACGACTTTCGCCCCCTGATCGGCAGGAGCCACCACGGTCGTCAGGCGGAAAGACGAGGGGCCCTGCCTCACCGTTACCGTGATTCGCAAGGCCTGCACGGTCATCCCATAGCCCATCTTCGAAAGCTGGCCACCGGCGACCGCCGCAATACTGCGCTCGTTCTTGAAGAACCCCGGTCCCTGGCTCGCGTAAGCACCCGCGCCATTGAGATATTCGTTCACGCGCCGCTGTTGTTGGTCGTCGAAAATTTGCTGCGCCAGCAAAGGCTCAAGACGCGCGCCATTGATGTTGGGTGATTTATAACGGTAGAGGGAAAACGTTTCCGTGAAATGCCGGTAGAGTTCGTTGGGGTTGCCCGCTTCGTCGAAGAACGCCTGGCGCACACCCTCAATCGCGCCGAGTTCCGTGAAAGATCGCAACGACCGCCCCGGCGGCGCAAAGGGCAGCGCCGCCCCATCGTAATCTCGCGCGGTGGGCGCCCCGATCGAGGTGGGCGTGTAGTCCTTCTTCATCCAGCCGAGCAGCGCATCGGCAATGCGTTCGGCATCGGTCTGCGACACCTGCCAGTATTTGAGCAGGGTAACGAGCACGTCGGGCTTCACGGAGGGCAGCGGCAACTTGGCGCTCTCGTCCTCCATCGTCACCTCGACAGTGCGCCCCTCGCCCGGTTCGTAACCGGCAAATCCCAGCGGATCGCCCCACCCTTCAGCGGGACTGTGCAGACCTTCGGCCACTACACGAAAATCCTCCAAGACCGCCAACGTGGTCTCGAGCGCCGAGTAAGCCTCCACGCGCAGGCGGCTCGCGTCGGCCTCACGAATGGGCACGAGCAGGTCGGTGCTCGCCTTCTCGATGAAGAGCAGCAGCGCAGACGTGGCAAAAACCAGCGTGACGAGCACGATGAGCAGGACGGAACCACGGCACGCCCGTGAGCGCCGTCCACTTTTCGTAAGCTGTATTTTCCGGGTGCTCATCTCAAAAGGCCGGCAGGCCCTGCGTGACCGTGGGGAGCATGATCAAGACTTCCTGCGAACGCGTCCGATAGGCGAACTTCAGCCGCAGTCGCTGAGGCGCCTCGTATTCGCCCTGTGCGTTACGGAGCGGCTGCGTCTCGGTTTTCCAGCTTTTGAAATTGGCGTCGTAATAATCATAACTCACTCCCGTCACCAGCGGAGACACCACGGTTTCACGAGGTGCTTGGTCGGTGAAGTTTTTCTCCAGCCGCGAGTGCCACAGAAACAGCAAGCCGGCACCTTCGCGCACCGACAGCGAACAAACCACCTCGGGTAACGGCTGGCCCGGCCACGTGAAAATACGGCTGCCTTCGAACAGTTCAAAGGTGAGCAATGTCTCCGTCGCGCCGCCTTGGGTGCGAACCTCTTGAACCGTGAGTGGAGCCTGATCGGCGACGCCCGCTGGCGGACGTGCGGCGGCGCGAAGTTCGTGTTCCAAAAAACGTGTCACCGAGCGCACATGCAGATCGAAGAGGCGCAGATCGGTGTTGCGGCCCCAGAGTTCGCCCATCGAAAAAATAAACGAGTTGAGTGCAACCATGAGCAGCCCCGTGAGCGCCAAGGCGATCAGCAGTTCCAGCAAGGTGAACCCGCGCCGCCGCTTCATTTGTTCACCCCTTCCAAAATCTTAAGAATACGGTCACGGGATGCGGTGCGCAGCGTGGCGCGATCCGGCGCCAGAGACCAAGTCGGCCGAAGCACTCGAAACACCTGCTGCATCCGCTGCGGCTTGAGCGCATTCGTGCCCGCGATCTCGCACACATAAGTCACTGTGAAAAGATCCGCCTCGTTGGTGGGCTCGATGGTCGCGGTCCAGCGCACGTGACGACCGTCGTTCGCGTCAAACTCACCGCCTTGACGGGCGAGTTCCACATCGGGCTGGGCGAGCAGTTGTGCACGGGCGAACTGCATCTCGGGATCGCTCACCGTCGAGCGGCGCGCGACTTCGTAGCCGTTGAGCACGTTGATATAACCCACCGCGATCGCGACGGCCGCAGTCGCGAGAATCGCGATGGCGATCAGCACCTCAATCAAGGTGAAGCCCGATTTGCGCACACAGTTCATCGGGAAGGCTGGGCCATGAGCATCGGCGCGCAAGTCCACGGGTCGATCTGCAGCACCTGCGCGCCATTTCGCGTTTTCAGCTGCACTCGGAAATATGAGCAGGTGCCATCGCCGTAAAAGGTCACGAAGGGGATCGTCTGCGTTTCCACCAATTCTCCGCCCACCAAAATGGCCGAGAGCGTTCCGGATGAGGTGGGCGCCAGAAACTCCAACTCCGCGGTCTCTTTCGGAACGAATGGATAGCGAGCCTCCGGGCTTCCGACGGACGACGCGACGAATTGGTGGGTCTTGGTGTCGAGACTCAGGCGCACGTCGTGATTGTTAAGCAGGGCATTTTTTCGAACCTCACCCACGGCGGCCCAGAATAATTCATCCGCACTCTTCGGACGCTCGTGCAACAGACGGCTGGTCCCGACCACCAAGACGCCGGTCAGCAGTGCGATCAGGGCGACCGTAATGAGGACTTCAAGCAGAGTGAACCCGCTCCGTCCGCCGGCGAATCTCGGAGCGATTGCAGCCATAAGGCCCCGTGCAGATTGTCGCCGCCTGATCACCAATTGCCGATGTCGTCAGGCGTGCCCTCGATCTTGTCGGCGCCCTTGGAGAAAAGATCGTAACCGTCTTTGTTTTTCACGCCTGGATAACGGTAGATGTAAGGCTCCTGCCAAGGATCAACGGGGAGCTTTCCGCCAGAGGCGTCGATATAGGGGCCTTTCCAGTTATCCCCGCGGTTTTGCGGAGGAGTAACCAGTGCCTGAAGTCCCTCGGCCGTGGACGGATAACCACCCATGTCGATGCGATAGGCGACGAGCGGTGTCTTCATGCTCGAATTCACGAAAAGACCGGCGACCTCGTTCTGCTTTTTATCGAGGATGCCAGTAAACTTGCCAACCGTGAGGCCGACGAGCAGGCCGATGATGGCCAGCACCACTAAGATTTCGAGGAGGGTGAACGCACGATGAGACGCGCGGAGGGTTTTACGATGGGGGAAATGCATACGGATGGAGTAGAGTTGACGGTGTAAGGGGCGAAAAGTTGCGCAGCATTGGCGCAAATGCGAATTGAAAGCTGGTGCCCCCGCCCGGACTTGAACCGGGATACGCGGTTTAGGAAACCGCTGCTCTATCCAGTTGAGCTACGGGGACGGTAGAAAACGGCAAATCGGGAGCCAACGTGAGCACTGGATTGCGGGTTGACAACCCTTGGTTGCACAGGTTTTCATGCTCCCCTTTTTCAAATGAGCACGACCGAAACCACCCAGCAGAGCCTCACTCCTGAACAGATTCCGTTCACGACCCCCCAAGCCCTGCGCAACTACGTCACCGATACCGGCAAGATCTTGCCGCGTAAATACACCCACCTGTCCGCCAAGCAGCAGCGCGCCGTTACGAAGACCATCAAACAGTCCCGTAATAACCTGCTCGCCCTCTAAGCGACCGGTAAGGAATTTTCAGCGAAGGCCGGAGCTCATCCCTCCGGCCTTTTTCATGTCATGAGCGCAAGAGCCACCGCACGCATTTACCGCCCCACTCCGAGAAATCTCGCCTATTTGGCCCGAGTGCTCGCGGAAGGTGGACTGGTCGCGGCTCCCACGGAAACCGTTTACGGCCTCGCGGCGGACGCGTTCAACGCGAAAGCCTGCCGGTCAATTTTTCGGGCCAAGGGCCGCCCTGCCGATGATCCGTTGATCGTCCACGTAGATTCGCTCGCACAAGCCGATGAGGTCGCGGTGCTGAACGAGGCCGCCCGCAGGATCGCCGACGCATTCTGGCCCGGCCCACTCACGCTAGTGCTCCCCAAACGAGCAGGTGTGCCGACCATCGTAACCTCAGGACTACCGAGTGTCGCCGTGCGCATGCCCGCCCACCCGCTTTTCCGCGAACTCATCCGGCGCAGCGGTAAGCCGCTGGCCGCACCGAGCGCCAATCCCTTCGGTTACGTCAGCCCGACCACCGCTGCCCATGTGCGCGATGGCTTGGGGCAACGCATCGGGCATATCCTTGATGGCGGTGCCGCGAAAATCGGCGTCGAGTCCACCATTCTCGATCTACGCGATCCGACGCACCCAGCGTTGTTGCGCCCAGGCGCGATCTCCCGCGAAGCACTGGAACAGGTGTTAGGGCGAAAAGTCGCAGCCTATCACCGCAAGGTGCAACCGAACACCGCGGCAGTCGCCCCAGGCATGCTTGAACGGCACTACAGCCCCCGCACGCCGCTCACATTGGTTCGCAAGCTCACCCACACCCACGTGCGACACGCAGGCACAGCGGAAGCACTGCTCTTTGTTGAAAAACCCGCGGAGATCACAGGGACAAACGTCTTTTGGCTCTCCACCGAATGCGGTGACCTAACCGAAGCCGCCCACCGACTTTTTGACCAATTACGGGCCATTGATGACGGTAGCTGGTCGCATATCCATGCGGAGCTCGCCCCGGGCAACGGAGCCCTCGCCTTGGCGATCAATGATCGCCTAGCCCGAGCTGCGGCCAAAAGATAAATAAAAAAGGCGGACCTGATGAGGTCCGCCTTTTTTATTTATGCGAAAGACTCCGCAAATGAAGAGCGTCCCGATTAACGCTCCGGAGTCGCATCGTCCTTGGACATCACGACGTAGTAATCTTTGTAGGACTTATCGTAATACTGGGCATAATAATATCCGGAGACGGCCAAGTTCAAACCATTGAGCACCGCACCGAAGACTGGCACGTTGGTTTCAAGCAGCTTCTTCGCGCTGAACTGCGCGGCCTTGCGACGGACCTTATTGAAGAAGATGGTGAAGACCGATCCATCGACCAGCGGAAGAATGATAAGAGCATCACTCACCGCGGCGAGCGGAGGCGTGTCAAAGAACACGCGATCGTAGCGCTTACGAAGGTCAGCGATCATCGACTCAAAGTTCTTTCCGTTGAGGATCTGCGTGGGGCTCTTCGCTCGGCCACCCGTCGGAATGACGTCGAGATTGGCATGCACCCCGCGAATAACGACATCATCTATCGTCGCCGTGCCAGCACAGATATCGATCACACCCTTGCGGTTCTCCAAACGGAAGGATTTGTGAATATTAGGCTTACGAAGGTCGCAATCGACCACAACGACACGCTCACCATGGGCGGCAAACGTAAGAGCAAGATTGGTTGCAGTGAAGGACTTGCCCTCACCCGGAATGGTGCTCGTGACAAGAATGCACTGGGCATTCTTACTCTCATCTTTGAGGCGCAAGCTGGAGTGAAGCGTGAGAAACGCCTCGCATACCTGACGGTCTGCGTTGTTGACGACGATCTGAGCCTTGTCCGGCTGCTCCATCTTTTTGATCTGCGGTATAATGCCGATCAACGGAAGGCCCACGACTGCCTCGATATCAAAGGAGCTCTTCACCCGGTCATCGATGAAAGCGACGAAGATGGCGAAGCCCAAACCAAGGCCGAGGCCACCGACCAAACCCAAGCCGAGATTAAGGGGAATCTTGGGCGAAACATAGTTATCCTCGGGGGAAGCCGTTGCCGTATCCACGACACGCGCATTCTGCGTTTCCATCGTAGAGATCATCGTCGTATCACGCATACGCCCGATAAGATTTTGAAGCAACTGCTCGTTGATTAACAACTTCCGGGAACGCTCCTCGTATTCGACGTTAGCCCGATCCAATTCCATGGTTTCAGAGCCCGCCCGGGCAAGGGATGCCCTAGCTTGTTCGTCGTTGCGACGAGCATTTTGATATTCGGATTCGATCGTCGCGGCAGCATTGTCAATTGCCTGAGTCAACTCACGCTGGGCCTGCGCAAGCGAGTTCATCGCTTCCATCATAATCGGGTGCTTCTCGCGATAACGATCTCTCATCTGCGCAACGAGGATCTTCTTAGTAGAGACTTCGTTAACCAACTGTGTAATAAGGGGCTGACCTGAAATAAAAGAGAGCTCCGTCAGTTCCCCGCCTGAGGCACGACGCTCCTGCACCTGTTTCCAACGAATCTCGGCATCTTTCAGCTTAGTATCCGTTTGCGTCCCATATATATTGAGAGCTTTAAGCTTTTCCGTAACGATGTCTTTGCGCTGATCGAGCGAGATCATGTTGTTCTTCTCGCGATAAGTCTGAAGCTCGTTAGCCAAATCCTTGACAGTGCGCTCCTGCTGCTCGGCGCGGATTTTGAGTTCTTCCACCGCCTTCATCGACTCATCAATGCGCACACGAGCATTGTAGGCGATAAACTCATCAACGAACAGATTCGCAACTTTGGCGGCAATTTGCCGGTCAGGATGACGATAGACAATATTGATGATAAGACTCAGGCGCCTCGGCACGATTTTCCGATTATCACCCAACACCTCGATCGGTGTGACGGGATCGCTCCCCTTCCCCTTTTCGTAAGGGGCCATAAATTGGCGCATGTCCTCACCTGTAATACGTTCCGCAACCTTCTGAATAATTGCATTACTACTAAGGACCTCAACCACCGTGTTTAAGTCCTCACTTCCCCTGATCGTGTTATCAACGACCTGTTCGACCTTGTTCATGATCGTCGGGTCGCTGCGGAAAATCTGCACGCTTGCGACAGACTGATATATCTTAGTCTGGCTGAACGTATAGACCAGCGTTGATGAAAAAACCACAAGGAATACCACGATGATATACCAAATACGCTCACGTAAGATAAGGGTGTAGTCCCTAAATCCACGCTGCACCGAGTTTTCAGCGCCATAGCCTACAGCCGAATAACCCGCGTAACTGCCAGCGTAGCCATAATCCGCCTGCCCCTGATTGGTCTTGGCGCTATGCTTTAAATTCGAATCCATGAATAAGCCTTTTTCTATTAAAGAATACGTTCCGAAACGAAGATGATATCATTGGCCAACAACGACCAATTGGTGCTTGAATTGCCCTTAATGAGATCATCCGCATTGATGATATACGTTTCGTTTTTCCCATCAGCATTGGTCCGCGTCAACTTGACTTGGGAACGATTGGCTAGACGGGTGAAACCACCAGCACGCGAGATGGCGTCCAACAAGGTCAATCCCTGTTCCTGAGGGAACAAAACCGCTCCGGGCTGGTTGACCTGGCCGATAACATTGACCGAACGCTTGGAGTATTCGATCACCACCACATTGACCTGCGGATTAACCAAATAATCGCGGTCGTATAGCGTGCGAATGAGTTCCTCCGCCTGGCGCAACGACTTCCCTTTGACATCAACCTTTCCAATGAGAGGCAACGTGATGGAATATTCTTGGGAAACCCGAACCTCACGTTTGAGATTCTCTTCCTGAAACACTTGAATACTCAGAAGGTCTGACGGCTGAAGCACATAGTCCATTACAGCCGCCGCGGGGGTCGGTTTCGCGGTCTCTGCCGAAAGCGAGTGCGTGAGGACCAATGAGCAAAAAAACAGGATGGGGATTTTCAACTTAGACAACATGGCTCAACAAGGGGAAAAAAAAGCGGAAGAAGATCGATGATCTTCTTCCGCCGAGAGAGGAGGTCAAGCCGCCTTCGATTAGTAACGAGCCGAAAGCGAAAGGCTGACTACGTTGTTCTGAAAGTCGCCACCAGGCGTAGAAGAGTCGGCGATTTTCTCGCGATAGGTGTAAGCCAAGCTGGTGCTCAAGCTATTGTTGATGATGTAAGTCGCACCCAACGAGCCTTCCAAGTATTTGTCCAAGGTTCCAGAGTCTTGGTAGTCAAGCGTGCGATAGGTTGCCGAAGCATTCAAACGCCAATCAACAGCGACCGCGTTGACAAAAGTCAGCGAGACTTGGGAATTCTCGTAAGAAGCACCACCGGCAGCAGAATTGCTGAAGTCGCGGCTAAGAGAAAGGCCGAACTGGGTTTTGTCGGAATACGCGTAAGACAGAGCGGCATTGGCACCAATGGAGGCGTCATCATCGGAACCAAAGCGGGTGTTGTAACCGACATCAAAACTGCCGGAGAGCTTGGGAGTGAAGGCACCGCGAGCACCTACGTTATAATAATAAGACTCATATCGATTTGGGGCAGCTTGGCGAAGGTCCGTGCGCGTATAAGTGACACCCGTGCTTACATCGACCTTGGGGGTGAGCTCATAATAAACGTTCACCGGAACGCTGTAGTTCCAATCTTCCGTGTAACCCGCGCTCTTGTAGTCGGTGTGGCTATAAGAAAATCCGGAGCCTACGCTAATTTTCTCCGAAAGCGTCAATTCGCCACTAACGCCTGCATTGGTCACGGCACGCTCAACGAGCGTGTTGGTCGAAGCAACGTCAATGGTAGGTTGGTCAAACTCGTTGTAAGAGGCATTGCCCTTCAACGTAAGACGGCCACCGTTTTCATAGCTCGCAACACCGCCGATACCGAACAGCTGGTTGTTCAAGTAATCGTTGTCCGTGTAGCTAGTGAGTGTAGAGGTGCCAATCAAGTTGCCCTTAACGGCAGAGTCTTTGCCGAACTGAAGATCAAACCCGGGCTTGAAAGTGAAGATCGTGTCATCCTTCGCGCCTGAATCGACGAGAAAAATATTGTCGTTGTAGGACGCAACGGCGTCCGCCGTGACGAAAAGCTCCGCGTTATCCCCGATGGCGAGAAACGGAGCGGCAAATGCGGAACTGCCAACGCAGCTCACAAGGGTCAAATTACGAACGATGTTCTTCATGAGGATATAAGCGTTAAAAAGAGATTGAAGTTATTCTCATTCAGCCGACTGGATGCTGGCAGAATGAACGGTGGTTGAGGTAGGCACAGAAGGTTGTTGCTAAAAAAGGACCGGGGGCAAGATTGCTTAATCAAATCCCACTAGATTTTCGACAACTTGGGCCAGCAAAATGCAATAAACCACTAAGGGTCAAGCTCATTCTGGTTCCCCTATTTTAGCGTATTTACGATCTTTTTTGTCTCATGCCTGAGAACCTCTCGACCGCAGCCGATTTAAAACAAGCGAAGGCCCGCCAGCACACATCCCGCAAAGGCATCCGCCGATTCGCACCGTTCACGATCCAGCGCAAATCCCACAGTTGGCAGGTTCAAATTCATTGGACATGGCTCCCCATATGGGCCGCCGCAATAGCTATAATTGGATGGATAGGAATTGGTTCTGGAGCCTATTTCTTCGTCAAATACGAACGCGGCTTCACGGACGTCAAGTATACCGACATGCTGCTTCTCCCCCTTCGATGGAAAGAAGTCCAAAGCGCCCGCGGCGACTTTCTGATCAAAGAAGCCCAAAAAGACTTAGAGCGGCAAAAATACCGTGAGGCTTTCTCAGCCCTTCGCGTCGGCCTGATCAAATCCCCAGCCAACAAGGAAGGCCGACTCCTGCTTGCACAATTCTACGGACTCTGGAAACGCCCAGACCTTACCCGGCAAACGTTAATCGATGGCTTTGCCTACCATCAAAAAGACAAAGACTATCTCAAAACCCTCCTCTCATTCCTCATACAACAACAGGAAGATCAGAAGGTTATATCGATCTACAAAACACTTTTAGCCGAAGATCCCGCAATCAACGAACGCAACCAGATCGTCGCGCTAGCCGCCGCGTCCTCCTGCTACCACCGAGGCAATTATGACGAAGCCGAGGCCATTCTTCACCGTTACCAGCTCGAGAGGTCCCGCGATGGCCGCCTGCTTACAGCCCGAATCAACTGGGATTTAGGTGCGAAAGATCAAGCCATTGAGCTTCTGCGCGGACTCGCTGCCGATTTACCCAATGACGACGAGGTTTACGCCCAAACCGTCGCCTACCTCCGTGAGGCCGGCAGGGACAGCGAAGCTCGCCGCGAAAGTTTCATGCGAGCGTTGGCCAATCCGCGTAATTTCCGCGCCCGCATTGACCAACTGTATGCGTATCAAAAAGAAGGTGACACGGCGTCATTGAAGGAAAACGTCGAGGAGATCTTTCACGATTTCGCTTCTGATCCAAAAATCTTGCTGGCCTTGGCCGACTTTGCGGCCAACTCCGGCGATCCCGCGCTGGCACACCGCATCTACGACTACACTAAGGCTCACAACCTCAGCTGGGAAGGCGCCGCGTTCATGACGGTCGAAGCCCACATCGTCGCCAAACAATACCAAGCCGCCCTCGAGATGATCCGCCAGCTCCAGAAGGATAACCCCGACTGGAACAAGCGCTACTACTCGGTTTTCAATGGCCTCCAAGCCATCGCCCAATATGGCCTGGGCGATCCCGAAGCTGCCCAGTTATCGCTCAATAACTTTCTCGGCCAGAGCACCGTTCGCGCCGACAACCTCATCGCGGTTTCGAAACGTCTGCTCGTTGTGGGCGCAAAGCTACAAGCCCGCCAAGTTCTAGACCAAGCCGCGCAAGCCGACCCGCTTAATCAAGCCGCACTCACCAGCTTGGTGAAGCTCGACCTTGAGCTAAATAACACCCCTCCGCTCGCCGCCAATACCCGCAAGCTCCTCGCCATGCGCAAGCCGTCGCAGGACGTCCTCCGGTCCGTTTATCGCAAGCTCGGTAGCGACCTCTTCCTTTTTTCCCCCGACCGCACTGCGTTGCTACAGGAGCTACGGGCATCGATTACCGGTTCCACGTCCGCAGCCCAGTCCGGCTCGTAATCGGGCCGAACGCCAGAGCCTCACTGGCGCAGAACATCCGCGAGCGTCGTCAGCAAGCGGTCGTTCTGCACTGGGGTTCCGACGGTCACCCTTAGCCACTCCGGCATTCCGTAGGCACGCATCGGACGCACGATCACCCCACGCTTCTGAAGCTCGACGAAGACGCCTGCGCCGCCCCCCACCCTGACGAGTAGAAAATTCGCCACACTCGGCACGATTTCGAGCCCTAGCGCCCTAAAGCCTTCCTCCAGTTGCACGAGGCCGACTCGGTTCTCCCGCGCACACTTCGCCACAAATTCTCCGTCGTCCAATGCCGCGATCGCCGCCGCCTGGCCGATGGCGTTTACGTTGAACGGCTGGCGCACCCGATTCAGCAGCGATGCCAACTCCGGCGAAGCGTAGCCGTAGCCCACACGCAGTGCCGCCAAACCGTAGATCTTGGAAAACGTGCGCAAGCACACGACCTTCCGCCCTTCGCGGATCAAAGGACGCAAATCGGGAGGGTTGTCCAAAAACTCCGCGTAGGCCTCGTCGAACACAAACACCACGTGCGCAGGCAAACTACGCGCGAACGCCAGCAGATCCGCCTCGGTATTGGCCGTGCCCATCGGGTTGTTCGGGCTGGGCACAAAAATCAATTTCGTCTTCGGCGTCACGGCTGCGGCGAGCGCAGTGAGATCATGCGTGTGGTTGACCAGCGGCACCTCCACGGGTTTTGCCCCGAAGAGCAGAGTCACCAGCTTGTAAACCGCGAAGGAAGGGTTGCCCATGACCACCTCGTCACCCGGCCGGAGAAACACATGCCCAAGCAGCTCGATGAGTTCATTGGACCCGTTGCCGATCACGAACTGACCCGCGTCAAAACCATAGATTTTCGCGAGTTTTGCGCGCAACGCCACGCACCCGCCATCCGGATACAGCTCACCTTGATCGAGCGCTCGCACCGCCGCCGCCTTGCCCAGTGGTGATGGACCGAAGGGGTTTTCGTTCGAGGCGAGTTTGATGATCGTCGTGGGATCGAGCCCGAGTTCGCGCGCCACATCCTCGATGGGCTTGCCCGGCTCATAGACCGGTTGCGTGAGGACGGAAGGGTTGACGAGGGTTTCCAGCTTCATGAGCGGATCAGCCAAGCCGATCCACTTCCCCGGCAAAAGCCTTTTTGTCACACCCGGCTCGGAACCCGCACGACTTGCATACCTGCCGCCAGCGCAGCGCAAATGCCCGGCTCGGCATCCTCGAACACCAGACAGCGGGACGGCGGCACGCCCATTTTCTCAGCAGCCAGCAAGAACATGTCGGGCGCCGGTTTACCACGACCCGGAGCCACGTCGCGCGGCGTTACCACGATCTTAAAGAGGCCCTGTAATCCCGCAGCCTTGAGCGCCGGGATCGCAACCTCTGGCTGGCCCCCGGTCGCGATCGCCACGGGATGCGTCCGCGCTACCCGACGGGCAAACTCCACCACCGGCGCGATGTGCTCAACCGCTTCCAATTTCTCAAGAAACATCCGCTCCTTCGTGGTTTCCACCTCCCGCGGATCAAGCGTCAGTCCATAATGCGCGCCCAACAACTCCGCCACGCGCACCGTCGGCACTCCTCCCAACGAATAAAACAGGTCTTCGTTCAACACCTCCGCCAGCCCATGATGGCGCATCGCAGAATCCCACGCGCGGTAGTGGAGCGGCATCGTGTTAATGAGCGTGCCATCGAGATCGAAGATGTAACCGGCGAAATCGCCTGAGGGAATGTCGAGCTGCATGATTACGCCGGATCCTTCGCTGGCCAACGGCGAGCGCAAGCCCACGCCGGAAAAAAACATGGCACGACTACGCTCGTGCCCTATTGCGCGCCTATCGCCACCCGCCGCTTCCAGCGCAACGCCACCACCACCAACGCGATTAACGCCGGCACTTCCACCAGAGGCCCGACCACCGCCGCGAAGGCCGCGCCAGAGGTGAGCCCGAACACTCCGACCGCCACCGCAATCGCCAACTCAAAGTTGTTGCCCGCCGCTGTGAACCCAAGCGTCGCCGCTTTCGCATAGTCCGCACCGGCTTTCACGCTCATCCAGAACGTCGCCGTGAACATAATCCCAAAGTAAACGACCAGCGGCACCGCGATGTGCAGCACGTCGAGCGGACGCGCCAGCACCTGCTTCCCCTGCAAGCTGAACATCACCACGATAGTGAACAGCAGCGCGCCGAGCGTGATCGGGCTGATCGCCGAGAGAAATTTTTTGTCGAACCACTGCACCCGGTCACCGCGCCGGAACACCGCGCGAGTCAGCCAGCCCGCGATGAATGGAATCCCCAAGTAAACAAACACGCTCTGCGCAATGCTCCCGATGGTGATGGCCGAGAGATCGAGCACGCCCAAGTCCACGCCCACCAGCGGCGGCAGCACCTTCAAAAAGAGCCAGGCCAGCGGCGCGAACGTAAAAACCTGAAACAACGCGTTCGCCGCGACCAACCCCGCGCAATACTCACGACTCCCACCCGCCAGATCGTTCCACACGATCACCATCGCAATGCAGCGCGCGATGCCGACCAGCACGAGTCCGGCGAAATACCCCGGCTGGTCGCGCAGAAAAACCGCCGCCAGCACAAACATCAGCACCGGACCGACCAGCCAGTTTTGAATCAACGAGAGCGTCAGCACGCGCTTGTCGCGAAACACGTCCGGCAACTCCTCGTAATGCACCTTCGCCAGCGGCGGATACATCATCAGCACGAGTCCGATCGCGATCGGCACCGATGTCGTGCCCACGCTCCACGACGTGAGCGTTTCCGCCAGCGCGGGGGCGAACTTGCCCAGCGCCACGCCGACGGCCATCGCGAGAAATATCCACGCGGTGAGCCAGCGATCCAGAAATGATAGCCGCCCTGCCAGCGAAGGAGTCGCGCTCATACCGCGCCGCCTTTCGCCGCTTTGAGCTGGTCGCGACGCCCGTCGGCGTAGGCCGTAAACGTCCGGCGTATCTCGTTCCGCACACGACGAAACATCTCCAGCTTTTCCTCCTCGGTGCCGGTCGCATGCGCCGGATCCTCGAAGGGCCAGTGATGGCGATTTACCTGACCCGGGAAAATCGGGCATGCCTGATCGGCGTTGCCGCACACGGTGATGACCGTCTCGACCTGGCCCGAGAGAAACTCGTTCATGTGCTTCGAGGTGTGCGCGGAGATATCGATGTCGATCTCCTTCATCGCCGCGATGGCCATCGGATGCACGTAGCCGGCCGGATTGGAACCGGCGCTGACGACGTTGAGGAAATCGCCGGCCACGGCGCGCAACAGGCCCTCAGCGAGATGGCTGCGGCACGAGTTGCCCGTGCAAAGAATCAGAACAGTGGGTTTGGAAGTGCTCATGGTTGAAACTTGAAAACGGCGTTGCGGTTCAGCAGCAGCCCGAGCCGGGCGTGCAGGTTCCGGTTTTCGGCAGGCATACCTCCTTCGCCAGGCAATCGGTGTGCTTGCCCGCCAGCCGCACGACCAGCGCGCCGGCCGCGCACTCCACGGCAACGACGCGCAACGTCACCACGTTGCACGCCTCGTATTCGAGCTCCACCGGCAGGTCTTCTCCGCTCAAAACCGGCGCGGCGTAATCCAACGCCTTCAACAGCTTCCCGCCCGTGATGCGGTGGTCGGTGTCATCGCCGACCCAGGTCTGGAGCAGGCACGTGACCACGCGGCGAACCGTGCCGCCGCAATCGACAAAGTCCTTCTGCACACGGCCCACCTCGGTCACATGGAAATGTGCCTCGATGGGTTCGCCGTCGGTCCAGATCACCGTGATAGGCAATTCGGAAGCCGCCGTCAGTGCGGTGCGCAATTCGGAAATCTTCAACGTGGTCAGTTCAGTATTCGGAGTCGTCATAAAATGAGTTCAGCAACAGCACGCCTTGCTCTTCCCGCACACGGCCGCCACCGGAGCGGGCGCGCACGCAAGGTCGAGTTTCGTCAGGCGCACGAGGTCGCGCTTGAACACCACGTTCTCAGCCGCGCAGTCCTGCAGGCAGGCCAAATTCGCCCTCAGCTCGGCCGTCCGTTCCGCCTCGGTCGGCAACGCGTAAATCATCCAGTTGCCCGAGCGGCTAACCGTCACCAGCCCGCGCGCTTTCAGGTATCCGAGGTGCTTGGAAATTTTCACCTGCGACTCGCCCAGCACGCCCTGAAGATGGCACACACACAGCGGCCCCCGCAGCAGCAGGTGGAGCAACCGCAGCCGCGTCTCGTCGCACAGGCACTGGTAGATTTGAACGAGCTTCACCGCGACGACTACATTCCCCAGCCGGAATATAGATCAAGCCCCGAATTCTCCAGTCACCCAACTGTCACGCGGTGCCGCGCGACTTGCCAGCGACTGACAAACCATCCATCCGAGTGGTCTCCCTTTCATTATGAAAAAATACATCGTCGAATTCATCGGCACGTTCTTCCTCATTTTCACCATCGGCATGGCTGTCCACAGCGGCAGCCCGCTGGCTCCGCTGGCGATCGGCGCTTCGCTCATGGTGATGATTTTCGCCGGCGGCCACGTCTCTGGCGGACACTTCAACCCGGCGGTCACGCTAGCCGTGTGGATTCGCGGCAAGTTGCCAGTTAAAGACGTGATCCCTTACTGGATCGCCCAGCTCCTCGCCGGCGTCGCCGCCGCCCTCATCGTGAATCAACTCGTAGGCCACGCCGCCGCGCCCGCGTCGCATGTCGCCGTCAACTCGTTGATCGTCGAGTTCTTGTTCACCTTCGCCCTCGCATGGGTGGTGCTCAACACCGCCACGTCCAAAGGCACGCTGGATAACTCGTTCTACGGCCTCGCCATCGGCTTCACGGTCGTAGCCGGTGCCGTGGCGGTGGGCGGCATCTCGGGCGGCGCGTTCAACCCGGCAGTCGGCCTGGGCGTTTGCCTGATGGGCCTCGAGTCCGTAAGCCAGCTGGGCATCTATCTCGCAGCCAACCTCGCTGGTGGCGCGGTTGCCGCGATCGCGTTCAAACAGCTCGTGCAGGACTGATCGGAGGAAAACTCCAAAAAGCAAAAAGGCCGGACGATTTTCGTCCGGCCTTTTTTGTGTCACCGAAGGATCAACGCGAACCGCGCATCAGGCGGCTCTTGGGCTTCGGCAGCGGAGCCGCCTCGGCCAGCGCCTTTTCGTCGAACAAGGCCGAGTAGATATACGGGAAGTCCTCGATCTTCTTCCGCTCAATGCTCGCACCGATGAAACGTTCGATGGAGCGCGCATCACGCACGTCGTCCTCGGTCACGAGGGTAAACGCGTCGCCAGTCGCCTGCGCGCGGCCGGTGCGACCGATGCGGTGCACGTAGTCCTCGGCGTTTTCAGGAACATCGTAGTTGATCACGTGTGATACGCCGGCGATGTCCAATCCGCGCGCCGCGATGTCGGTTGCAACGAGCACCTCGAAACGTCCGTCTTTAAAGCCCTGCAGCGCCTCAACGCGTTCGCG
>CBRAFO010000014.1:0-54016 GCA_967755175.1 uncultured Opitutaceae bacterium
GAGCGAGCTCGCTCGCGAGGATCGAACATCGCGAGCAAGCTCGCTCCCACGCTCGAAATCGCCTGCAAGCAGGCTCCTACATTTCCGGATTGGCCGAAACGATCGCGCTTCGATGCGCTTCGGCCGATTGAACCTTACCGCACCTGCAAGGTGCTGCCGTCGTATTCGAGGCCAAGCGACGGGATCACGACGGCTTTGCGGTCGCCCTGTTTTTTAACCGTGCCGGCGTGCCAGGCTTTGTAGCCCGAGGCTTTGGCGGCGGCGAGGGTCGCATCGAGATTTTCGGGCGAGACATACGCGGCGAAACCGATGCCTTGATTGAAGGTCGCATACGCTTCACGTAGCGAGATCGGACCGGCTTCGCGCAGGAACTTGAAGAGCGCGGGTTCTTCGCCGGGGTTGGTGATCTCGTAAACGAACGGTTCGTCGAGACGCATCAGCTTCCGCCAGCCGTGACCCGTGACGTGCGAGACGTAGTTGAGCTTGATGCCGGACTGCTGGCACTCGGCGACGAACTTCACGTAGATCACCGAGGGCGCGAGCAACGCTTCGCCGTAAGTGCGGGTGTCACCGTGACCGATGGGCGTCTGGTAACCCTGCGGAAGTTTTCCCGCGATGAGGCGGCAGAGCGACAGGCCGTTGGTCTGCACGCCCGAGGAAGCAAGGAACACGATGGAGTCACCGTCCTGCACGTCGCCAGTGATGCGCTGCGATTTGGGCTGCACTTTACCAATGGCGGAACCGGCGAGAACGATGGCATCAGCGTTGACGATGCCGCGCAGCGTGGGCGTTTCGCCTCCGCCCCAGACAGCGCCGGCTTGGCGGCAGCCTTCGGCCCAACCCTCGACGAGTGCTTCCATGCGCTTGGCGTCGGTGAACCAGGCGGACTCTCCAACAGCAGCATGCATCGCGACCGAGATGGGCAACGCGCCGCAGGTCACGAGGTCGTTGACGATGGTCGCGACGGTATCGATGGAGATCTCGCGGTAAAAGTTTTTGCCGGTCTGCGCGTAAACGGCGTCGGCCACGAGGTTCTTGGTGCCGAGGCCTTCCTCAACGTGGGCAAGAAAGTGGTCGTCGGCCTCCATCAGGTAGCAGCTCTCGCCGCGCGTGTTGGCGGGCTCGGCGTAGCCGTGCAGCTCAAGGAGCGGCGCGGTGGTCTTGGCGGCCTTCTGGCAGGCGCGCTTGAAGGCGTCGAGTTGGTCGTAGTTAACGCCGGAGGATTCGTAGGAGAGCGACATGCTGGAAAGAACGGAGTGAAACCGCTAATGGAGGCTAATAAACGCTAAATTCGGAATAGTTTTAACCGCGAAGGGCGCAAAGCAGCGCGAAGGAAAACACCTCGAAACAGGAGAGTCTTAGTGCTGATCTTCGCGTCCCTTCGCGCCCTTCGCGGTTAACAGGCTCGGAATGCGGCGGGCTTAGTAGCTGCGGCCTTCGCCTTTTTCGTAGTAGTTCAGGTAGGCCTGATTCACCACGCGGAAGCCGCCGGGGGTCGGATATTTGCCGGTGAAATACCAGTCGCCGGAGTGATTCGGAACGGCGGCGTGCAGGTTTTCGATCGTCTGGAAGATGATCTCAAACTCGCCTTTCCACTCGATGTTCTTCGGGCGGACCAGCTCGGTGATCTTCGCGGAGATCTCCTCGGGCGTGAAGGGTTCGTAGATCTTGCGGACGTGGTTGATCGACTCGCCCTTCGCCACGGCTTCGCGGCAGAGTTCGTAAACCTCTTGGAGGATATGTCCTTGGCCGCGTTCTTTCAGCAACGCGACGGTCGCTTCGAAGGCCACGAATTTGCCGAGTTCCGACATATCGATGCCGTAGCAGTCCGGGAAGCGGATCTGCGGCGCCGTGGAAACGATTACGATCTTCCGCGGGTTGAGGCGCGAGAGGATGCGCAGGATGGACCGGCGCAGCGTGGTGCCACGCACGATGGAGTCGTCCACGCACACGAGGTGATCGCCCGGTTTGATGGAGCCGTAGGTGATGTCGTAAACGTGGCTCGCGAGCTGGTTGCGCATGCCTTCCTGACCGATGAAGGTGCGGATCTTGATGTCCTTCGAGACCACCTTCTCGCCGCGCGGCCAGTTGCGCAGGATGAGGTCATCGAGGAGTGCGTCGCTCAACTTGCCCTCTTCCGAAGCTTGGAGAATGGCCTTCTTGACCTCGTCGCGGCGCTTCTCGCGCAGCGCATGCATGAGGCCGTAGTAGGCGACTTCGGCGGTGTTGGGCACGAAGCTGAAAACCGTGTGTTCCCAGTCGTGGTTGACGGCCTTGAGCACCTGGTCGGCGAGGTGGCCGCCGAGGAGTTTACGCTCCTTGTAGATCTCGATGTCGTTGCCGCGTGAGAAATAGATGCGTTCGAACGAGCACGAGGTGCGCGGGCGCGGCGTGGTGAAACGCGAGGAGCTCACCTGGCCGTTTTTCTTCATCACGATGACGTGGCCGGGCGGCACTTCCTTCGGGTCTTCGAGGGAAAGGTCGAACACGGTCATGAGCGGCGCGCGCTCGGAGGCGAAGGCGATGACTTCGTCGTTCTGGAAATACCAGCAGGGGCGGATGCCCGACGGATCGCGGGCGACGAAGGCGTCACCGTTGCCGATCAAGCCGCAGAGCGTGTAACCGCCGTCCCATTTCGTGGCGGAGCGGGTGATGACGCGGGCGAGGTCGAGTTCGTCGCTGATGCGGCGGGACGTCGCCTCGGGCGTGAGGCCATCGCCACGGAGCTTGCGGAAGAGCTCCTCGTGTTCTTCGTCGAGGAAGAAGCCGATTTTTTCGAGCATCGCCTGGGTATCGGTGGCGAAAATCGGGTGCTGGCCCATCGCGATCAGCGATTGGTTCAGCTCCTCGGTGTTCGTCATGTTGAAATTGCCGCACAGCGCGAGGTTGCGCGTGGGCCAGGGCGAACGACGGAAATACGGGTGGCAGGACGAGATGTTGTAGCCGCCACTGGTGCCGTAGCGCAGATGGCCCATCAGCAACTCGCCACCGAAGTCGAAGTGCTTCTTCACCGTGTCCGGGAACTCGGGGTGAATGGTGCCGTCCTGAACCTTCTCGTTATACTGCGAGAGGAGCGTTCTGAAGATCTTGTCGAGCGGGTTGGTTTTGACGCAACGCTCGCGGAACATGAACGGATCGCCGGCGGCGATGTCGGACTTCACGCAGGCAACACCGGCGCCATCCTGGCCGCGGTTGTGCTGCTTTTCCATTAGGAGAAAAAGCTTGGTGAAGCCCCATAGCGGCGTGCCGTATTTTTCCTGATAGTAGGAAAGCGGCTTAAGGAGCCGCACCATAGCGATGCCGCATTCGTGGGTGATTTTGTCGCTCATGAGTGAGAACTGAAGTCCGTGGTCACAACCGTGTGCCGTTGGAAAAGATCAAACATCGCGCACCTTAGCACGAAAGCCTACGGCGCGCAGGCCGGCCTCATCAGTCTCGCCATTTTGCCGCGTTGAAACCTCGCAAGATGCGCAGGTGGCGGGAGTGGACGAATACGTTGTGGTCACGGCCGTTAAAAGCAGACGATGACGCCGCTAATCCCCCATCGGTCAAGGGGTTTTTGCCCGATGCGCAGATCAGGTTTGGTTCCGGGGGTGGAACTTGGCGTGCTGATCCAACAACCGCTTCTCTTCGACCGCCGTGTAAATCTGTGTGGTCGCGATGTTAGCATGCCCCAGCATCTCTTGGATGGCACGTAAGTCGGCTCCGCCACTGAGCAAATGGGTCGCAAACGAGTGGCGCAGTAAATGCGGTTTTACGGTCTTCGTGATACCGGCGCGCTTCGCGTATTTTTTGACGAGCACCCACAGCATCTGTCGTGAGATCGCGGTGCCACGTTCGCTAAGGAAGAGCTGGCTGCTGGTTTTGGGCTTAACGAAATGCGGACGCCCCGCCGTCAGGTAAGCCGCGAGTGCGTCGGAGGCTTTGCCTCCCACCGGCACGACTCGCTCCTTCGATCCTTTGCCGAAAACGCGCAAGAATCCCGCTTCCAAATCCACCTGCTGAATGGTCAGCCCGGCCAGCTCGGAGACGCGCAGTCCGCTGGAATAAAACAGCTCAAGAATTGCCCGGTCGCGCAGCGCGTGCGCATTGCCGCCGGTCGGCGCGGCCAGCAGAGAATCGATCTCCTCGGTGTTGAGCGTGCCGGGCATTTTGCGGTGCAGCTTGGGGCCTTGGAGCAGCTCGGTGAAATCATCCGGCCGCACGCGTTCGCGCACGAGGTGGCGGGCAAACATCCGTAGCGCGGAGAGTTTTCGCGCGAGACTGGCCACCGTGTAGTCGGTGCTTTTCGCGTCAGCCGGAGCGTCCGAAGCGGGCTCAATCTTCAGCGAATACAGCCACGCCATCACTTGGTCGCCGGTCGCCGCTTTCCAATTCGGCACACCGGCGCGGGCCAGATGCGCGGCGCACTGGCGCAGGTCGCTTTCGTAGGCCTCCAGTGTGCGGTCGGATCGACCGCGCTCCAGCGTGAGCGAGTTGCCGAAATCGCGAATGGGATCATCCAGCCCGTCGGGCAGCCCCAGAGCGGGCGCGTTGGGATGAGACGGCGCATCAGGAGTGGATGCGTCGGAACGTAAAGGAGAGTCGGAAGAGGAGTCGGCCAACGGGCACAAAAAAGACGCCGTCGGAAGGACGGCGTCGATGGAAATAAACAGTAGCTACGAGCGCCAGAGAGTGGGCCGAGCCGCGTCGCTCAGTAGCGGCGCTTGCGAGGCACAAACGGCTGAGCGTTCACGTCCTTCATGCGGTAGGTGATGCGCGCCTTTTCGAGATCGTAAGGGCTCATCTCCATCTTCACGCCGTCGCCTGCGGCGATCTTGATGAAGTTCTTGCGGAGCTTGCCCGAGATGTGCGCGAGCACGATGTGCCCGTTGGACAACTGAACCTTGAACATCGTGCCCGGGAGGACGGTCACGACTTTGCCTTCAACTTCAATGGACTTGCCGTCAGAGGATTCAGACATGGTTAGCAGCGGCAACGAGGCCAGGGACAGAGATGATCATGCGTTCAGTTCAGATGTGTAAAAGCTACTTGTAAGCTACGTTTCCCGCTCCTAAGTCAAGGTTTTCCTCGGAACGCCGGTCGCGGCGCACCTCCACTCGCGCCATTTATCAATGTCTTCCGCCGTCAACGAATGTCCCTTTGAAAAACGCTTCCCGTCGCAACTCACGCGGGACGATGTGTTTTTCATGAGCCTCGCCTACAATCAGGCCATCGACGCCTGGCGGCGCGACGAAGTTCCCATCGGCTGCGTCATCGAGCATGGCGGCGAAGTGATCGCGTTTGCCCACAACACCGTCGAAAGCACCCTCGATCCCACCGCGCACGCCGAGATGCTCGCGATCACCCAGGCTGCGACGAAGCTGGGCAACTGGCGCCTCGAAAACTGCACGCTCTACGTCACCAAGGAGCCCTGCCCGATGTGCTCCGGCGCCACGCTGATGTCGCGCCTCAAACGCGTTTGCTACGCAGTGCCCGACCCGAAGATGGGCTGCCTCGGTGGCGCGACCGACTTGAACGCGCTTCCCCGAGTAAACCATCACCTGGAGATCACCGCGGGCGGCGTCCTTGAGGAAGAGTGCCGGACATTGATCCAAGCTTTCTTTAAAGGTAAACGCGCCGCCGAATAGCGAGCAGGCGTGCTCCGCGGCTAGCGAGTCCGTCCGGAATGTAGGAGCCTGCTCGCAGGCGATGTTGGACGTGCGCAAAACCTGAGCGCTCCCAATTACTCACGATTATCCTTACCACCGGAAATCCTCCCGCACCCATAAGCATTTCGTTTAGGGCCTAATCAAAACGCATCACACTGCGCACGCCGGACAGATGTCCCTTTCATGCGCAGGGGCCAGCCGGTTGTGTCGGGGTCTATGTCACTGCCGATCATTATTCAGGGAGGAATGGGCGTCGGAGTCTCTAATTGGACCCTTGCCCGGGCCGTATCGTTACAAGGCCAACTCGGCGTCGTTTCCGGCACCCTTCTGCCGGTGGTGCTCACCCGGCGACTGCAACAAGGCGATCTCGAAGGACATATGCGCCGTGCACTCGCTCACTTTCTCGTGCCAGCCGTCGCCGAGCGCATTCTCGCCCAGTATTACGTCGAGGGCGGCCTGCCGGACCATTCGTCATTTAAACCCACGCCGATGCCCTCGGTTCAAGGCAGCCGGACGCTCACCGAACTCACCGTAGCCGCAAATTTTGTCGAAGTGTTCCTGGCCAAGGAAAACCACTCGGGGCTCGTCGGCATCAACCTCCTCGAAAAGATCCAGCTCCCCACCCTGCCTTCGCTCTACGGCGCGATGCTCGCCGGCGTGGATTACGTGCTCATGGGCGCGGGCATCCCCCGCGCCATTCCCGGCGCACTCGACCAGCTCTCGCACGGCGAATGCACCCAACTGAAGATCGATGTGACCGCCGCTCCCCCGACGACGCCCCCAAGCCAACCGACCACCCCGCCGGCCGAAGTGGCCGACACGTTTGACCCGAGCCAGTTTTTCGGCGCTCCCCCGCCCCTGCTAAAACGTCCGCAGTTCCTGGCCATTGTCAGCTCGGCCACGCTGGCAACCACGCTGGCACGCAAAGCCTCCGGTCGCGTCGATGGGTTCGTCGTGGAGACGGAGGCCGCGGGTGGCCACAACGCCCCGCCCCGAGGCCCGATGCAACTCACCGCGTCCGGCGAACCGCTTTACGGCGAACGCGACCGGCCTGACTTCGACAAAATCCGCGCACTCGGCCTCCCCTTCTGGATCGCGGGCGCCCAAGCCACCCCCTCGAAACTCGCCGAAGCCCGCGCCTTCGGGGCCACCGGCGTGCAAATCGGCACCCCGTTCGCCTTCTGCGAAGAATCCGGTGTGAACGCCGCGCTCAAACGCGATGTTTGCGCTCTGGCCCGCACCGGGAACGCCCGCATCCACACCGACCCGTTCGCCTCGCCCACGGGCTTTCCCTTCAAAGTCCTTCAGCATCCCGAGACCCTCTCCGACGCCACGCTCGCGGCCGAACGCACGCGCATCTGCGATCTCGGCTACCTGCGTGAGGTTTACATCAAAGCCGACGGCAAGCCCGGCTTCCGTTGCGCCGGCGAGCCGGTTGATGATTACGTGCGCAAAGGCGGTGACGTAGCGAATACCATTGGACGCAAGTGCTTGTGCAACGGGCTGCTCTCCACCGTCGGCCTCGGGCAACGCCATGCCGGTCACTCCGAGATTCCCTTGATCACCGCCGGCCACGATGTCGCCAACCTCACGCGTTTCATGCCCGAAGGCAGTGACCTCTACCGCGCAGCCGACGTGATTGGCTCCGTGCTCGCAGAAGCCTGATCCCCGAGCCGCGTCTCCCCGGGCGAGGCGCTTAGCAGCACTCGCCTAAATTCTTGCAGCGGTCGTCACCGAGCGTAGCCTCGTATTCGTAATGCTCCGCTCTTCCACCCAATTCTCTCCTGTAGGAAAATCGGAGGCGTTCCGTCGCTGGGGACGTTTAAGCGCGATCTTGGCAACGCTGGCAGCCTCCGTTCCACACTTGGCCGCTCAAACCACAGTTTATTGGGATATAGATGGCACTACCGCCGGAGCCGGCGGCAGCACGCCCTCCGGCACCTGGACCACCACGGGCACCGGAAAAAACTGGGGCAACATCGGAGGCACCGTGAAAGGCGCGGCTTGGAACAACGGTGACATCGCTGTTTTCAGCGCCGGCACCGACGCCATCGGCAGCTACACAGTCACGATCGGCAGCAGCGTAACCGCTGCCGGAGTTTTCATTGAAGAGGGTAACCCCATCATTGCCGGCGGGACGCTCTCCGTTACGGGAAACTTCGATGTGGCTTCCGGCAGGACCGCCACACTCTCCAACACATCGACCACCATTGGTGGTGACATCACCGGATCAGGTGTATTGGTGAAATCCGGGACCGGAACGCTGACCCTAGGGCCGAGCGTAAACTTCGGGGGATCTTTGGAGCTAGCTGCGGGCACTCTAGCCCTCAGTGGCAGCATCGCGGTTAGCACCCTCCACATCACCGGCAACTCCATCATCGATTTTGGAACCGGCACCACCACTCTCTCCGTGGGCTCTTTGGTAATCGATAGTGGTGCCACACTCACGATCACCAACTGGACCGATCTCGTTGACTACTTCTACGCCACGACATTTACCGGAGCGACCACCGACAGCCGCGGAACGGGAACGGCCGCCCAAGTTGTGTTCAGCGGCATCAGCAGCAGTGGCACCCTCTGGAAAAGTTTCGACAAGCAGATCACGCCCGTGCCTGAACCTTCGACCTACGGCGCGCTCTTTTTGATGATCTCCGCCGGCGGTTATCTGTGGCACCGCCGCAGCAAAAAAGTGCGTGTGAGTCAGCGCGCGTAAGTGAGCGGCTGAATGAGTGGATGGATGCGTTGATGGATACGTGGCTGAGCGAGTGAAGCCTGCGCCGCCGTCCGCGATCAAAACGTCGTCGAGAGCGTGATCGAACCGAAATAGCTCTTCGCATCCTGCCCCTCAAATTCGATCGTGCGCACCGCTTGGGTATAGGTGAGTTGCCACGTCCCCAGAATCGCCCCGGCCCCGTAATAGGCGTCTCCAACGAAGTCTTTTTTCTCCACGCTGGGACTGTCTCGAAACGTATTTCCATCGAGGAAAATATCCCTCGCCACCGCCCGTCCGTCCACGCCGCCAAACACGAACAGGCTCCCACTACGGTGAGGCGCGATCCGCGGGTCGCTATCGTCGGCCGGCGTGCTCACCGCACCTCCTCCCCGGATCAGTTCCACCCCGAAGTCGCTCGGCAAGTTGAAGCCCATACGAACCATTCCGCCGGCGTTCGCATACGTCTCAACGTTACCCAAGCTCGCCCCGACGTGCGGCACCATATCTACGCCCAAGGTATCGCCCCACGCACGACCGGCGAGACGCCACTTGCGCTCGACGATCAGGTTGACCGCCGGCTCGTCCTTCAGCTGCGAATCCCAGCCGCGCGGTTCTTGGTCCCTGAGCCATTCATGGACCGTCTTCTGAACATCCGCCGCATACGAATGCGGGCCGACGATGCCGAGCTGAAGCCCCACCAGATCCATCACGCGAGGGCTCTTGCTGATGAAATCAAACTCAAGGTAAGACCACCCCGCATACGGCCGGTCCGTGGGATCTGGAATCACCCGGCTGATGTCTCGCGGCGTGTAGATATTCTGGCCCAACGAAAGACCGAAGTTCTTTTGCCGGTCCGGCCGATTCACAAACGGCAACCCCTCCATGAACTCCTCGCGCCAGCCTGTCTGCCCCCAGTCCGAGAGATCGGCGGAGACCCACGACAGCTTCACGCCGTTCGTGTAATCCTGATCCTTTCCACCGAAATAATCGTTCTCGAACCATAGGGTAAACGCCGCCGTGTCGCGCGCACGCTCCACGGGAATGGTCCGCTCAACCTCCGCAGTCGCGGCAACCGAGCCGAGCGCCACCGTCATCGCCGACAACGCCGCCAAGCCACGTGATTTCATGCCGGCGATAGTGTCGAAGCTCTCCGATCGGTTCCTCGCCATCCTTCGCACGCGCCTCCGGCCAGCGCACTCCCCCCGCCCCACCGCGACCGAACCCGCAATTCCTGCGCTCTTTTTGGCAACTCGCGACCACGCTCGCGGCTCGACGGCACACGAGCCCCTAACCACGCTCACGCCACCTCTCTTCTTTTCACATGAGCACTCCCGCCCGTCCCAAGAAAGTTGCCTTCCTCACCGCCGGTGGCCTCGCGCCCTGCCTCAGCTCCGCCGTCGGCGGACTCATCGAGCGCTACACCGAGATCGCGCCCGACATCGAGCTCATCGCTTACCACGGCGGATACAAAGGCCTCCTCCTCGGCGACAGCTACAAGATCGGCCCCGCCGAACGCGCCGCCGCCCCCATCCTCCACAAGCACGGCGGCTCCCCGATCGGCAACAGCCGCGTGAAGCTCACCAACGTGAAAGACTGCGTGAAACGCGGCCTCGTCAAAGAAGGCCAGGACCCGCAAAAAGTCGCCGCCGACCAGCTCATCAAAGACGGCGTGGACATCCTCCACACCATCGGCGGTGACGACACCAACACCGCCGCCGCCGACCTCGCCGCCTTCCTCGCGCGCAACAACTACGGCCTCACCGTCATTGGCCTGCCCAAGACCATCGACAACGATGTCTATCCCATCCGCCAATCCCTCGGCGCCTGGACCGCCGCCGAGCACGGCGCTCGCTACTTCCGCAACGTCGTCTCCGAGCACAACGCCAACCCGCGCATGCTCATCATCCACGAAGTCATGGGCCGCAACTGCGGCTGGCTCACCGCCGCCACCGCCGCCGAATACCGCAAGCTCCTCGACCGCGAAGAATTCGTCCCCAGCCTCGGCCTCTCCCGCGACAACCTCGACGTCCACGCCGTGTTCATCCCCGAGATGGCCGTCGATCTCGCCGCCGAGGCCGCTCGCTTGAAGACCGTCATGGATCGCTTGGACAACGTGAACATCTTCATCAGCGAAGGTGCCGGCGTGGAATCGATCATCGCCGAGATGCAGGCCAAGGGCCAGGAAGTCCCCCGCGACGCCTTCGGCCATGTGAAGCTCGACGCGATCAACCCCGGCAAATGGTTCGGCGAACAGTTTTCCAAGATGCTCGGCGCCGAAAAAGTGCTGGTGCAGAAATCCGGTTACTACGCCCGCGCCGCCGCCGCCAACGCCGACGACCTCCGCCTCATCAAGAGCTGCACCGACCTCGCCGTGGAATGCGCGCTCCGCCGTGAAAGCGGCGTGATCGGCCACGACGAAGACCAGAAAAACGTCCTCCGCGCGATCGAGTTCCCCCGCATTAAAGGCGGAAAACCCTTCGACACGAACGTCCCCTGGTTCGGCACCCTGCTCGCCCAAATCGGCCAGCCGAAAGGCGCGACCGTGCACGTGAAGCACTAAGCCCGCGTTCGGCGGGTTCCAAAAGCTCTCGCCGGCATCAGCCGGCGAGACACCCGAGCTTACGATTACGAGTTCGGCGGAGAGCACACGATAACGGGATCGTGATGTGGGGGCGTCGCTCGCGACGCCCGCGCCAGCAGGGAAGTCACCCGAACTTCAATCCGGGCTTCGCAAGCTAAGCCCCTGCGTTTCGAAGCACTACGGTTATGTTTTATTTGAAATGCGCTGGTCCTTGGCGTTCCACGGCCGTTTTTTATGATTCCACCGCGTCTGTTTGGGGTTCCACGGTGACATTTCAGGCAGCCACCGGGATATTCTTGGCGCTAACCGCTCCATCTTACGCCTCATCAGTGACATTTCAGACACCAAACAAGATATTTCAGGATCCAATAATTATATTTCCGGACCCAAACAGGATAAATTACGCCTTATACGCGCCATTCTCGGCACACTCGGTGAGTAATCGCGCCTTCACCGGTAGATTTTAGGCATACTCGGCGATAAATTACGCCTCCACCGCGACTTTCTACGGCTTCACCGTCGTTTTCTACGCCTTCACCGTGAGATTTTCGACATCCACGGTCACATTTTCGGAGTCCACGGATGCTCTTTACGACGCCACGGCGGTCATTTGGAGTAACCTCTCCGCCACCGGGGCGCTTTCGTGCGGGCTCCGCCGCTTCAATAGCGACGCGTGTCTTGTTCGATCGCTTTCACCTTATGATCCGGACCGAACACGACCTTGAAGTATTCGTGCTCCTGACGAGACGGGTAATCCATGTAGAACGGGTAAAACACCGAGTCCATGTGATACCAGCCCCGATAAAGCGGCTGGCCCGCGTCATTCTCCCACGTCGTGTAGCTCCAGATCTCCGTCGTGCCCGTCGCATCGGTCCGCGTCCAAACCCGATCCGGGTTGCCCACGGCCAGCCGCACCGCATCGGCATCGAACCCGATGCCGACCTTCCCCTCTTTCACCAACGCCTGCTGCTCGGGCGTAAGCCGCGCGAACATCTCTGGTGACCGTTTGATGCGCGCGTCCGGCGAGGCACACCCCGCCAGCCACACGGCGATCGCAAGGAACGCGGTTAAAATGAGAGGAGATTTCATGTGAGCGCAGGATGCTTACTAGGCGGAACCGAGGTTACTTTGAAACCTGTTCCACTGCGGTCACACGTCCAGCGGTGAACACCACCCGCATCCGCTCGTCTGGAAACTCGCGATCCGAGGTGCTCACACCCACGCCTGTCCCCACGGAGCCACCGCCAAAGCCAAGGCCAAGTCCGAGTCCTAGGTGCGGTTTGTTCTCACGGTAAATCCACACTTCCGACTTCTCGGTCTCGCTGGTGCGATTCAACACGCGGTCCGGTTCACCCATCGCGAGTTTCACCTGATCCGGCGTGAAGCCCACCAAGACCCGCCCCTGCTCGATCGCAGCCCGCACTTCGGAAGGGGCGGAGTTGAACGCCGCCGGATTCTTCTTGATGCGAGACTGCGGAGTGGACGCGCAGCCTCCGGCGAAGATCGCCAAGGTCAGCGTCAGACAGAACAGGAAGGACAATTTCATAGGTTAAAAAGAGGGCGAACAGGCCTGAAGAGACGGCAACGTTTTGATTTGCCGCCCGCGAAAGCACGCAGAATAACGACACTTCCGCCATCATTTCGGCGCCAACACATTTTCCATGAAGACCTATTCCATCGCCATCGGTTCCGACCACGCCGGCTTCGCCTACAAGGAAGCCCTCAAGGCTGCGTTGCTGGCCGACGGCCATACCGTCCGTGACTTCGGCACCTACTCGAACGCCTCTTGCGATTACCCGGATTTCATCCGCCCCACCGCCGAGGCTGTCGCCCGCGGCGAGTTTGAACGCGGCATCGTGCTGGGCGGCTCCGGCAACGGCGAGGCCATCGTCGCCAACAAGGTCAAAGGCATCCGCTGCGGCCTCTGCTGGACCGAACAAGTCGCCATCTGGAACCGCTCGCACAACGACGGTAACGTCATCTCCATCGGCGAACGCACCGTCACCGAGGCCGAGGCCATCAAGATCGTGAAGACCTGGCTCGCCACCGAATTCGAAGGCGGCCGCCACATCGCCCGCATCCAGAAAATCGAGAAGCTCTAAGGCGACTCGGGGCGCATCGATTTTATCAAGTCCCACCTCCTTCACCGGGGTGGGGCTTTTCGTTTCACGGTTAGCCACTTGCCATTGCCCATCGGTTGGTCATGCCACCATGGACATGGCGAATGCCCCGCGCTATTTCCTCTCCGAAAACGGCCAGCGCACCGGCCCGCACAGCTTGGCGGTGCTCAAGCAGAAGGCCGAAATCCACGTCATCAAACCCGACACGTCCATCGCGCCCGAGGACGAGCCCGATGCTTGGGCGGCGATCACCGATTCACAGGTATTGTGCGAGGAGTTATTCCCAGAACGGAGGCAGTTCACCTTCGCTACGCGCATCGTCGAAAAGGTTAACACCGCCGCCGAGCCGCATCATGCGCCCTCAGTGGACGAGATGCTCCGCGCTAATATCGCCCGCCAGCGCACGGCCGAAGGCGAGCTATTGAAACCGATGCCGCCGCGCTCCAACCGGCGTCGCAACGACTACCTCATCCTCTCCGCCATCATCAATGGCATCGTGATTATCAACCTTTTGATGGGGCGCCCTTGGTTCGACCCCTTCCTGCTCGGTTTTTTCGCGATGGCCAACATCGGCATCGCATGGGTCCTCTTCGTGGTGATGGACCGTTACTAAAACGCCTTAAATCTATCGCTTGCCCACCCCGCGCAGGCTCCTCACCTTCGCGGGCTTGGACATGGCCTTTCCCACACCTCCCGCCATTCTCTCTGAGCGCGATCTCCGCGCCGGTGAGTTCGATCAAAACCCGACCGCAGCCCTCCTGCGTCTCTATACTTGGATGCACCTCGCCCGCACCGGCGACAACCGCATCCTCGACCTGTTTCGCCAAGGCCTGATCAAGGGCACCGTCACCGGCGGCCAAGGCAACGAGGCCCTGATCATTCCCCTTATTCTCCTCGCCGACAAAGCTATCGACGCGGTCTCGTTCACCCATCGCGATTTCGGCGGACACCTGATCTGGAGCGACCACCTCTGCGATCACCTCAACCAGTATTTCGCCAACGCCCTCAGCCCGACCAAGGCCCGTGAAGGCAACGTTCACCACGGTGACGTGAAGAACCGTTCGCTGCCGATGATCTCTCATCTCGGCTCGATGTTGTCGCACGTCCTCGGCGTGACCGACTCACAACGTCGCCACGGCAAACCCGCCGTCGGTTTCACCTTCTTCGGCGACGGCAGTTCCAGCACCGGCGATATCCACGAGTCGCTCAACCTCGCCTCGGTCCTCTCGCTGCCGGTCCTCTTCGTCATCGAGAATAACAAATACGCCTACTCGACCCCGGTGAGTGAACAATTCACCGCCGGCACCGAACTCTGGCAACGCGCCGCCGGCTACGGCATCGAAGGCTTCTCACTCGACACCACCACGGGCGACATGGTGTCCATCACCCGCACGTTGGCGGCGGCCATCGAGAAGGTTCGCACCACCTCGCGCCCGATCTTGATCGAAGCCCACACGCTTCGCATGCGCGGCCACGCCGCCTACGACACCTGCGACTACCTCGCGCCCGGCGAACTCGACGCCATCCTCGCCCAGGACCCGCTGCCCAAATTCCGCGCCCAACTCGTCGCCGACGGACACGGCGCCGCCATCGATAAAATCGAGGCCGACCTTCACGCGTTCCTCGAAGCCTGTATCCAGAAATCGCTGGCTGTGGGTCGTCCGCAGCCCGACGCCAGCCTGCTCGCGGACGTGTTCGCGCCCGAGTCCCCTGCTTTCGACTGGCAGCCCGCGCCCGCGGTGCCCGAGCTGCTCACGTCGGCCCAAGCGATCACCGCCGCCCTCCGCAAAGTCCTCACCGAGCGCCCCGAGTCCCTCATCCTCGGCCAGGATATCGGCACCTATGGCGGCGCCTTCAAAGTCACCGACGGTCTGCTGAAGGACTTCGGACGCGCCCGCGTTTTCAACACGCCGCTGGCCGAAAGTGCCTGCACCGGTTGGGCCATCGGCCTCGCCCTCAACGGACACCGCCCCATCGAAGAGTTTCAATTTGCCGACTTCTCCACCGAAGCCGTCACGCAGATCACGCTCAACGCCGCCACCTATCACTTCCGCTCCGGTGCCGCCGTGCCGCTGGTCTTCCGCCTGCCCTGCGGCGGCGGCCTGACGATGGGCTCGTTCCACTCGCAGGAGTTGGAGTCGCTCTTCCTCTCGATGCCCGGCCTGAAGGCGATTTACCCGAGCACGCCGCAAGACGCGTTCAATGCGATCCTCGCCGCCTACGAGGACAACAACCCGGTTCTCATTTTTGAGCACAAGGGCCTCTATCGTCGCGGCAAACATCCCGTGTCGTGGGACGCCAACTACCGCGACGTCTGGCAGCCGAAGCACCTCCGCATGGGCGATTACGCGACCTTCGTGACCTACGGCGAGATGACCATTCCCGCCGCCGAAGCCTGCGATTACTTCGCCTCGGAATACGAAAAGACCTTCGACCTCTTCGACCTGCGCGGACTCGCCCCGCTGAAGCTCGATGCGATCAAGGCGTCGCTCGACCGCACCCACCGCCTCATCGTGTTGCACGAAGGCCGTCGCACTCACGGGTTCGGCGCCGAGTTGGTGGCGCGTTTGACCGAGGAGCATTTCTTCTCGTTGGAAGCCGCCCCGCTCCGCATCGCCTCGGCCGACATGCCCGTCCCCTTCGCGCCCGAACTGGAGCTGGTTTACCGCCCCACTCGCGAAAAACTCATCGAGCAAATCGCCGCCTGGATCGGATAAATCGCCCACGATGAAAGCACTCATTCCCCCCGCCCGCTGGGCTGCCATTCGCCTCTTCGCGATGGACGTCGATGGCATCCTCACCGACGGCACCGTGGAAATCCATTCCGACGGCACCGAGAGCAAGCGCTTCTCCATCCTCGACGGCATGGGCCTCGTGCAGTTGCGCAAGCACGACATCCTCACCGCCTGGATCAGCGGACGCCCCTCCGGCGCCACCACCGTCCGCGCCACCGAGCTTAAGATCCCGCATCTCGTCCAAGGCCGCACCGATAAGATCACCGCCCTCAAGGAGCTCGCCGCTACGCTCAACCTGACGGCCGACCAGATCGTTTACATGGGTGACGACAACATCGACACCGCCGCCATCGAGTGGGCCGGCATCGGCGTGACCGTGCCTGACGCCATGCCCCAGCCCTTCGCCGCCGCCGACTACGTCACCCGTCGCGCCGCCGGTCGTGGCGCCGTGCGCGAAGTCTGTGAACATATCCTCGCCGCTCACGGTCACACCTCTCACGCGTGAACCACCTCGCCATCACTCTCCTCGCCCTGCTCGCCTGCGCAACTCCCGCCGCGGCTCAAGGCCTCTCCCCGAAAATCATCCCCAGCGCCCCGATCAAGGAATTCCGCCTGCCCACCTTCGATAAGGACGGCAAACGCGCCACTTTCATGCGGGCGAGCGAGGCGCTGTTCGTCACCCCCACGCAGGTCGATGTGAAGGAGATGCAGTTCACGTTGTTCACGAAAGACGGCACCGGCGCTTTCGACACGGTGATCACAGCCCCTTCGGCCACCCTGCTCACCGACAAACAATTCATCAGCGGCAAAGAATCTGTCCACCTCGTCCGCGTCGACCTCGAGGTCACCGGCGAGCAATGGTCCTACAACCACCCCGAGAAAAGAGTTTTGATCGGCCGCAACGCCCGCGTCACCTTCCAAGACGAGCTCAAAGATATCATTAAATGAACCGCCTCCGCATTCTTCGCACCTCGTCGCTCTTTGCGCTCCTCGCCGCGTCCTTGGCGCACGCCGCCGATACCAAACCAGCCGCGCCGGCCGCCGCCGTCCCGATCATTCCCACGGTCATCACCAGCACCAAAATGGAGATGTGGAGCACCGACACCGAAACCCGTTCCATTTTCCAGCAGAACGTCGTCGTGACGGGTAACAACCTCAAGATCACCTGCGACAAACTCGACGTCACCGCCTTCCGGCTGGAGGACATCCAAAACAAGGATGGCGCCATCCCCAACCCGGAGAAATTCAAGACGCTCATCGCCACCGGCAACGTTCATATCATCCAAGGCGAACGTGACGTCACCTGCGGCCGCGCCGATGTATTTCCCGGCGAGGACCGCGTCGTCCTCACCGAGAAGCCCGTCGTGATCGATAGCGCCGGCCCCTACGTGGCCACCGGTGATCGCATCGTGCTCCTGCGTGGCGAACGCCGCCTGTTTGGTGACAACATCAAACTCCAAGGCCCGCCCATCCGCGACCTCGGTTTCCAAAAGGATCAGCCCGTGCAAGCCCCCGTCTCCCTGCCGCGCCTTCCCAAGTCATGAGCGCCACCATGGAAACCGCGCCCACGTCCGCCTCGGAACTTCAGTCCTCTCGCTCCGAAATCCAAGCTCTCGGCCTCGCCAAAACCTACGGTGATCGTGCCGTTGTCAATGGCATCGACCTGCGCGTCCACGCCGGCGAGATCGTTGGCCTCCTCGGCCCCAACGGCGCCGGCAAGACGACCACGTTCTACATGGTCGTAGGCCTGGTGCCCGCCACCCGTGGCCGCGTCCTCCTCGACGGACGCGACATCACCCAGCTACGCATGCACGAGCGCGCCCGCATGGGCCTCGGCTATCTGCCGCAAGAACCGTCCACCTTCCGCAAGCTGACGGTCAGCGAAAACATCTTGGCTATCGCAGAGGCCATTGGCATTCCCCGCCGCGAGCGCGCTGCGGTGGTTACGAGCCATCTGGAGGAACTCCACCTCACCCACGTCGCCCGCCAGCCCGCCTACACGTTGTCGGGTGGCGAACGTCGCCGCCTCGAAATCGCCCGTGCTCTCGTCACCAAGCCCAAGTTTCTGCTGCTCGACGAACCCTTCGCCGCGATTGATCCAATCTCCGTTTCCGAAGTGCAGAAGATCATCCTGCAACTCAAAGCGCGCGGCATCGGCGTCATCATCACCGACCACAACGTCCGTGAAACCCTCCGCATCGTTGACCGCGCTTATTTGATCCACGAAGGCCGCGTCCTCAGCCAAGGCACCGGTGCCTTCCTCATCAACGACCCGCAGGCCCGGGAGTTCTACCTCGGCAAAGACTTCAATCTATGAAGTAGCGAGTGGTGAGTAGCGGGTAGCGAGCATTTCAACCACTCTGCCCTACTCACTACTCGCTACCCGCTACTCACTACTTTCCTTCGCCCCCCATGCAAAAAGCCATTCATGGCATCACCGTCGCGCATTTCGCGGACACCTATCGCGAGAAACTTAAGCTGGAGCTGATCTCCGGTGCCGAAGGCGTCCACCGCCTCATCCGCGAAGGTTCGATCAACCGGCCCTCGCTCGCGCTCACCGGCTTCTTCAAATATTTCGCGAACAAACGTATCCAGGTTCTCGGTGCCGCCGAGATGACTTATTTCAAGATTCTCCCGGTTGAGAAGCAGACCGAGATTCTCAACGAGATGGTTGATCGCAGCGTCCCCTGCCTCGTCCTCACGCGCAATTTTCACCCCACGCCCGCGATGGAGCAGATCTCCCGCGAGCGGAAGCTGCCGATCTTTCGCACGCCCATGATCACCATGAACTGGGTGAACTTGGCCACGCTCTGCATCGACAACGAGTTTGCCCCCTCCTCCACCGAGCACGCCACCACCCTCGACGTAAAAGGCTTGGGCGTGATGCTCCGCGGCGATTCCGGCGTAGGCAAAAGCGAATGCGCCCTCGCCCTCATCGAACGCGGGCACTCCCTCGTCGCCGACGACCTCACCGTCATCAAGCTCCTCGATGAACGCGACCTCATCGCCTCCAGCCGTCCGCTGAATCGGGGTTACATGGAGTGCCGCGGTATCGGCATCATCAATATCGCCGAGATGTTCGGCGTGAAAAGTGTGCGCGTCGAACAACGCATCGACATGGTCATCTCCCTCAAGGAATGGACCCCCGAGGTCATTGAGGAACGGACCGGCCTGGAGGAGAACCACTATGAAATCCTCGGCATGAGCCTGCCGCACGTGGAGCTCTACGTGCGCCCGGGTCGTGACATCGCACGCTTGGTCGAGGTCGCCGCATTGGTGCAAGCGCTCAAGAAAATCGGCCACGATCCCGCCAAGACTTTCAACGACCGCCTCATCGCGTTTATGTCGCAGCAGGCCGAGGAAAAACCCCGCGTCATTAAACCGATCGAACGCACGCGTCCGCCCTTCGAGACCATCTAGCACCGGCACGTGGACGAACCACGCCCGCTATCCGCCTCGACCAGCCGACGTGATCGTTTCACTCAGTGGCTATGCCCCCAACGGCCGACCTCGCATGAAACTGCTCATCTTAATTTGCTCAACCATCCTGAGCTACGCCGGCTGGTATCTGGGCGAACCACTGGGCCTCATGTGGGCCTTTTTCATCAGCGGCGCCGCCTCCTTGGTAGGCGTGTATGTAGGCTGGAAACTCGCCCGCCACTTCGGCATCTGATCGCCGCTTGGCCGCCGAAGGCCGGATACTTCCCAGACACACACGAGACCGGCATCAAACCGGTAGTGCCGAGGCAATGACGCTTCGATACGTGCGCTCCGTCTGTTCGATGACGGTATGGACGTGCTCGGGTTCAACGCTATGCGCCACCGCGTGGGCGTGCAGCTGGTTCCAGGCGTTACGCACATAGCTCTGCGTGCGTCCCACATGCTGCTGGGCGGACTCTCGCACGCGAATGCGCAAGACCCCCAGCTCGCGGTGAATCAAATCCTCAATGGCGGCGATCACTCGGTTAAACTCCGATTGCGCTACCATCGCCGGAAAACTGGCGATCTGCGCGACGACTGCGGCATAGGGATCCTGCACAATGCGCGGCATCGGATCGTTGAATACGGTCTTGGCTAAGAATCGGCCATGTTCCTGGGCGATCACATTGGAGGCAGATATCTCCGCTTCGACTTTCAGCGCCGCAACCTGGGCCAAACTAATCGCTTCATATGCTCCGGGCGAAAAAACACCACGCTCGCGATCATACCCCGACGATGCCTGGGCGCGTGCGTTGCCCAACGCTACGGTAAACGCCTTCGCGTGTTCCGTGAGTCGCGCCAGCGAATCCTCCCAATCCACCGTAAAACTCCCGGCCGCCAGACCCTGCCGATACTCCTCGCAATGCTCGCGCAGCCATTTTTCCAGCATCTCCTCGGAGCAGGCGCGCAAGTGATCGCAAAGCTGCTTGTTCACCGCCAAGGCTTGATCGATCGCCGTCAATTCCGTCGCAGTATCCTTCTGGGCAACCTGAAACGCCGCTCGGGTTTCCTTAGGTCTTAGAAAGAGGAACGGAGGCTGACTCGCCCGCACCGTCTGCAAGCGGATTTCTTGCTCGCGCCGACTCTGTTCGAGCTCACGTGCGCTGTGTTCCAGATAAGCGCCACGGACCAGCAGGTCCTCTAACGCACTGGGGATTTTGTGCACGGCCTCAGCCAGATTGAAGGAACGCATAACGCTTTCAATCTTCACAAGACCGCCCCCACGGCAATAGGTATTTACCCCCATCCATCAAAATCTCCGTGAGCGTGACGCGTCCGCCAAAATCGTGTGCTTGCCCCATGACCTTGATTCACAGGCATACTGGGGAAATTCCCGAAAAAAAGCTGCATGGTTGACGCATTTCTTGCGGCATTCCACGTTGTTGCGGACCTTTCACCAAACCCACTAATCCTTCATCTCCCATGGCCTACGAACTCCCTAAACTCGCCTACGCTTACGATGCACTCGTGCCGCATATCGATGCCAAGACGATGGAAATCCATCACTCCAAGCATCATCAGGCCTATATCACCAACGTGAACAAAGCCTTGGCCGATGCTGGTGTCGCCGCCCCCGAATGCGTGTGCGATCTCATCTCCGACCTCTCGAAGGTTCCCGAGTCCATTCGCGGCGCCGTTCGTAACAACGGTGGTGGCCACGCCAATCACGCGTTCTTCTGGAAGATCATCGGGCCCGGCAAGGGCGGCGCACCCAAGGGCAAGCTCGCTGAGGCGATCACCGCCACGTTCGGCAGCTTTGACAAATTTAAGGAAGAGTTCGCCAAGGCTGGCGCCACCCGTTTCGGCTCCGGCTGGGCTTGGCTGGTTGTCACCGCCGACAAGAAGCTCGCGGTCGGCTCCACCGCCAACCAAGACAGCCCGATCATGGGCAAGGCCGTCGCCGGCATCGAAGGCAAACCCGTCATCGCTCTCGACGTCTGGGAGCATGCTTACTACCTGAACTACCAGAACCGCCGCCCCGACTACATCGCCGCCTTCTGGAACGTCGTCGATTGGGATGCCGCCGAGGCCAACTACCTCAAGGCAATCGCCTGAGCCTGAAACTGAGATCAACCAGCTCCCGCGCCTCAGCCGCGTAGCTTAAGCCTCAGGTTCAGAACGCAAAAAAGCCGCCCCGTTTTTCGGGGCGGCTTTTTTAGTGGGGGAAAGCGGGCCAAAGTCGCCCGCCATCCCAATCCCAATAACTCAGCGAATCCACACGCTCGCCTGCGAAGTCTGGCGCAACTGAGCGGGGCTCACTCGCGTGGTCTTTCCAGTCTCGGTATCGAGGATGCAAATACTGCGGCTGTTGGCCGCGCGCTCGGTGTAAACAAGGTGGCGTCCATCGGCCAACCATGCGGGCTCCACTGCATCGACGGGCGCCTTCGAGACAACCTTCGCCGGAGTGCGCTTGGCCATGTCGTAAACCGCGATCTGGTAACCGCGGCCAATGCGCGTGGTAAAAGCGATCTTGTTCGGATCACCCGCGCTCCAGTCGGGCTCGGCGCAATAGCCGCTGATGCTCGTGGGCAGACGCTGCGCGGTGCCGCCCGCCGCCGGCATCACGAAGAGCTGCGGACCACCCGCGGCATCGGAGGTGTAGATCAAACGCGAACCGTCCGGCGACCACGCCGGAGAGGCCTCGACCGTGGAGGTGCGGGTGCGACGAGTAACGCCGCGGCCTTGCGCGTTGCTCACGTAAATCTCGGGGTTGCCCTCACCAGAAAGCACCATGGCCACCTGAGAACCATTGGGGCTGAAACGCGCACTGCTGTTAGTTCCCTTGAAGCTCACGAAGGTCGTGCGCTGAAGACTGTTCAAATCGAGCATGAAGATGTCGGGGAAACCCGACTTGTAGAAACTCGTGTAGAGAACCTTGCCGCCATCCGGCGACCAGCGCGGCCTCATCGCCTGCGCGTTGTCCTTGGTGATCTGCCGCACCTCGCCAAAAAACAAATCGCCCGTGAACACCTCTGGTTTGCCCGAATACTCGCTGATGAAAGCGAGTCGGGTAGCAAAGAAGCCCTTGAGCCCGCTCGTGGCAGTCACCGCGGCATCCGCCGCGCGGAAAAGCGCGTTGCGCTGGCTGGTGCCCTGCAGGACCTGATTCAAGACCACCGCGCCACCCTTGGTCACCGTGACCTGAACTTGGTTAGCTGCGACGGGCGAGAACTTGATATCGAAACTGCCGCCGCTGGGAACACGACGGTAACGGCCGTGGGCATTGAATGCCAGATTCGCCAGCGTGTTGAGTTCAGGCGTGGTGCCCGAAACGGTCACCGCGATGGTTTTGAGATCCGCACGTAGAACGACGTCCGGTAACTCACGAACACTTTGGGCGAAACTCGGAACAGCCGCGGCAAGGGCGGCGACGGCAAAGATACGGAGCAGTTTGTGCATGGCAAAAAGGGAGATGATAATTGCAGGACGACAGGGCATTTCTATTTACACCCCCTCCCCCCTTAACAACGTAAAACCTCCCTCGTTCCCAATTTTCTCCCAACCCGTGACCACCGACGATCTCAAGGAAGCTCTCAAACAAGTGAAGTATCCCGGCTTCAGCCGTGATATCGTGTCGTTCGGACTCGTGCGCTCCGCCACGCTCGTCGGCGATACCGCCAAGGTTTCACTTTCACTCACCACGTCCGACCCGAAAATCCCCCTGCACATCAAGCAGGAGGTCGACAAGTGCCTCCGCGCGCTCCCCGGGGTCAAGGATACCGTAATCGACGTCGCCGTTGCCCCCGCCCGCTCCGCTTCCGCACCGGGAGGCAACTTGGGCGGTAACGCCGCCGCCCCCAAGACGATCAAATACGCAGTCGCCATCGCTTCCGGCAAAGGCGGCGTCGGCAAAAGCACATTCGCCGTCAACCTCGCCTGCGCCCTCTCCCAGCTGCTCACCGCGCAAGGCCGTCCCGGTCGCGTGGGCCTCATGGACTGCGACATCTATGGCCCTTCCGTGCCCCTGATGATCGGCCTCGACGGTCGCCCCCAAGTCGAGGGCGACAACCTTCTCCCGATGGAGAAATACGGCGTGAAGGTCATGAGCATGGGCTTCCTCGTGGACGACAACACCCCCGTCGTCTGGCGCGGCCCGATGATCATGAAGACCATCCAACAATTCGTCCAAAACGTGAAGTGGGGCGAGCTCGACATCCTCCTCGTTGACCTCCCTCCCGGCACCGGTGACGCACAGCTCTCGCTCGTGCAAACGCTTCCGCTCGATGGTGCCGTGCTCGTCACGACTCCCCAGCCCGCCGCCACCAACGTGGCGCGCAAAGGCGGCCTGATGTTTCAGAAGGTAAACGTCCCGCTCCTCGGTGTAGCTGAAAACATGAGCTACTTCCTCGACCCCGCCGGCCAAAAGCACGCCATCTTCGGCGAAGGCGGCGGACAAAAAACCGCCGACTCACTCGGCACCATCCTTCTCGGCCAAGTTCCGCTCATCCCGGAAATCCGCGCCGGAGGCGACGCCGGGAAACCGATTGTGATCTCATCGCCCGACAGTCCGGCAGGTGTCACCTTCCGCGAAATTGGCGATAGCATCCTGCTTCAGCTCTCGCGGAAACCAGTTCCGGGAACAACTTAAGCGATTAGCTTACTTTGTAACCAATCGGCAAGAGAACCGAGCCAACTTGCAGGCATTGACAGGTCCCGCTCCCATTCTACTTTCGCACCAAGACATGACGGCCCTCACGAAAAAAGAAATCCGCTTCCTTTTTCGCTCCTGTATTGTTTGTTGCCGATCAAGCGTGGCTCCGCAGCTTGCACGCTATCGCGCGGTTCCTGACCGCCAACTCGAGGAACAGTTCCACTCTAACTGATCACCGTGGTTTCCATGCCTTCACCCAGTCCACAAGAGTCCGACAAGTCTTCTCGTGAATTCGTGAAGCAATCGAGTCTCTATCAGGAATTCTTGGCTGAACGTGAGGAGATTTTGAGACACAAATGGATCGAGTCCGAGCGACTCGGTCATGACATCGGTTTCGAGCGCGCCCTGCTCGACTGGATCCGTAAGCACCGTGAAGGTTGGCGTTCGGCTCGACGTTCACAGCCGGGCTCAAGCCCGACTTCGATTTCCTCCGAATCGTTTTCGTCTAAACAGACGAACGTTGGAAAACAGCGCTGAGCCCTCCTCCTCGCGCCTCCGGGGATCAACCCCGGGATAATTACGCAGAGAGTCCGATATCCGCCGCCGTCGTCCCACATTGAGGGCACAAAAAAACCGGCCCAAAGGTAGGCCGGTTTTCTTAAAGTGAAACGCGTAAGACGTGTTACTTGATTTCCTTGTGGAGCGTGTGGCGCTTGAGGAAGGGGTTATACTTCTTCTTCTCGATGCGCTCGGTGACGGTCTTCTTGTTACGCTTGGTGAGGTAACGGGAAACGGGCTTACCCTCTTTACGGGCCTCGGTGCATTCCAGGGTGACGGTTTCTTGTGCCATGATATTTAAATGTTGAAGGGTCAGAGCAAAGCCCGCGCCCCATCCGGTGCAACTCCAAAGTTGCGAGTCGGGCAAGTTGGGTTTTAAGCCGTTACCTCAGCCTGCCGCACCCAGCTTTTTCTCCGTCAGCGGCAACATGACCCCGCGCCGGAAGAGCGTCACCTGACCGGTGCTCGACGATACGACGATGGAAATGCACTCCGTCGCCACCGAGATCGCCGCGGCCGCCGCATGCCGACTGCCCAATCCGCTCGGCAATACGTGATCGGTGTCCGCCGCTTGGATCAAGCTGCCCGCCGAGGCCACCACTCCATCACCACGAATAATGAAAGCGCCATCGATCGACGAAAACTCCTTCACCGTCTCATCCATGAAGGGACTGAGGATGTTGCGATCCTCTTCCTTGTATCCGTAAAACGGGTTCAAAACGAGCGGCTTGATGAGCTTCTCCACCTTGGGAGCATCGCCCACCACGAAGAGACATCCCACCGGCTTGCCCTCACGTCCCTCGACCGCCAGCTCAGTGGCGATGGCGATGACGCGTTCCAGCACCTCGGGCTTCACGTCGTCAGGCATCAGGTCGGCGTGACCGGTGAGCAGCGTCTGGAACTCGCGCTCCACGTCCACGATCACGACCGTATCGAACTGGTTGCTGCCCGCGATGCCGCCGACGCAACACACACGGTCGCTGAAAGAGATCATCCCGCGCGTCAGTGCCACGAACATCGCACTGCGCAATTGCGCCAGACGGCGCGAGGAATAGGAGCGGACTTGGATCACGCCGGCGAAGTGCCGATCCTCCTCTTCCATCTCCACGAGATTACGCGTGACGAGGATCGTCTTGCTCTTGGGGAACCACGCCCCCGGTTCGATGCCGCCCACAAAGGTGTCGCCAAACACCATGATGGCACCGCACGCCGCACCTTTGGCCACGCGGTCGGCTTCATGGATCATCAGCCGGTTGATCCGGTTTTGCTGAGCTTGAACGGGCTTGGCCAAGATACCGCCAAAGCCGGCCACCAATCGGTCAAACACGTCGCCTGTCGTAGGCGCCTGCAAGACGGCACGGACCAGTTCCTCGTCCTTGAGTAGCCGGGCGATGGATGCGAGCAACTGGAGGTAGTCGCGCGCCTTCTCGTCGGCCAGCAGCATGAACATCAGGTGAATCTTTTCCTCATCAACGGTGTTCTCGTTGTGAATGCCCTCGCGGCTGCGTCCGATGGCGAGGATGTAGCGGCGGCCCATCTTTACGCGGACATGCGGCAGGGAAACGCCCGCACCGAGGTAAGTCGTCATCGTGCTCTCGCGTTGCAGCAAGCTGCGAAGCAAGGCGTCCTGCTTAAGATCGGTGAACTTGCTGGCAGAGACAGCCAGAAGCTCAGCGAGAGCACCTTTCATGTCGGTGCTCTTCAGGTCAATGATACGGCCTCGGGCGATGATCTTCTCGAGTTTCATCGTAAATCGCGTCCCTCAAGCCGCGCTGCCGGGGCGGTTACTTCTCCCACTCGAGGGCGCCCTTCTTCACCTCGTAAAACAGGCCGAGGACCAGCACGCCGAAGAAGAAAAGGATCGGTCCGAGGATCGAAAGGTTGTTGGCGAGAAAATCGCGGTAAATGAACGACCACGGAATCAGGAAAACCACTTCGATGTCGAAAAGGATGAAGAGCATCGCGGTGACGTAGAACTTCACCGAGAAACGCGTGTGCACCAGACCATCGGCCTTCACGCCGCACTCATAGGCGGTGTCCGTGATGGCGGTGTCTTTCTTACGCCGCTCGCCAAAAAGGTGGCTCACGCCGACGATCAGGCAGGCCAGACCGGTGGCCAGAATGAGTTGAATGAGAAGCGGCAGATACGCGTCGGACATAGGATTTACAGGGTCAGAAATGGGCGCAGGACCGGGGTGGAGACAAGGGGATTTTACATCAATTCCCAACCGGCACGAACTTGGCGTCAGCCGTCTTGCACGAGCCCACTCCGAGGATCGAGGCAAACTCTAGCGTGCGGATGTCGTCCGCGACCGGTTTGAACCCATCGCGAGCACGATAACGGTTGAGACGATCCAGCATCAGCGAGTCGAGCAACACCGGGTCGGTGCCGAGCCAGAGACGCGGCTCCGAGATCGTGTAGAGCGAATTAAACCACGGTCCGCCGATGAACTGATAGCGCTCCAAGCTCACCAGCGTGAACATCCACGTGCCCCGCAACTCGGGAATCGCACTCATCTCAGCCACCGCCGCCGGCGCGCTGGCCGGGCTGCGGAAAAAGCGCGCGGTATTCGATGCGTTCCAAAGCGTGGCGTTGACCAACGAGCCGTTCACCCCGAGCACCGGGTGGTCCGTGTAAACCGGTAAGTTGATCCAAAAATCCGCGTCCACAAAGAGCGGCGTCGCGAGGAAACTCTTACGGTCCTGCTCCAACGTCGTCTCAGGATCAAAGGACTCCACGCTTTTTTGCGCAAGAATCGGGTCAAAGCGCGAGGGCAACGGGCTATCGTAAAACCACACCGGGTCAAAATAGCGGCCCGACTCCAGCACGTAGACCTTATGCCCATCAAAGGCCGACTTGCCCGTCACGAGCGACGGCAAGTAGCCGGCGAAACGCAGCCGTTGTTCGTTTAGGCCGACGAGAAAAATTTTATCTTTGGCGTATCCGCGACGCTCCAACGCAGCGATCACTGCCTTGGTCAACCCCAGTGGAGTGGCGAGGCCCGGGCCGGAATCGGCATAGATTTTAAGGCCCACTTTGCCCTTTTCACCCGGCGTCAGCGGGTGGCCGACGGACGCCTCGAACTGCGCGATCAATTGCTCAACGTGCGCTGCATACGTGGCGTCAGAGAAATCCGCCATCTTCGCCTCCCAAATCACCGGAGACACCGCGGAGGCGACAGTCGGTGCGGGCACCGCATCCGCAGCGGACGCACAGGAGGAGCCTGCAACGAGCGCAAGTGCACAAAGGAGGACAAAACGAGAATTAAACATGGAAGAAGAAGAGCCCGCGATCAGGTCGTTGCGAGCAATCGAACCGCAGTTCTTGACAGACCCCGCACGAGGGTAAAAGTGCAAACTTCGTCGCACCTCTTTCGCGCCGTCCACCGCTCTATGCCCGTCATCAAACCTACCTGTCTCCGCGATCTGAAGCTTCGCGTGAACATCGTAGACGTGGTCGGCCGAGTGGCGACCCTGCGCAAAGCCGGCTCGCGGTTCAAAGGCCTTTGCCCCTTTCACAACGAGAAATCGCCGTCCTTCCACGTCGATCCCGACAAGGGTTTCTACAAGTGCTTCGGCTGCGGCAAGGCCGGCGACATCATCACGTTCGTCCGCGAAACCGAACAGCTTAACTTCACTGAGACCATCGAGACGCTCGGCAAGCGCTTCGGCGTGACCATCGAATACGAAGAGGGCTCCGGCGGCCCCAGCCGCGAGGAACGTTCACTGCGGCAGGAGATTTTCGACATCCACGAAACCGCCGCCGAGCACTTTCACCAGACGTTCAAATCCGCCACCGCGACCGGCGACTGGATGCGCGCCTACTGGACGGACAAGCGGCGATTTACCCCTGAGTTGGCCGACGAGTTCAAGATCGGCGCAACTGAGCCTGCCGACGCATCACTCGCTGCGGCGTTGCTCAAGAAAAAGCATTCCGAAGACGCCCTTCGCCAATGCGGACTCTTCTTCGTGCGTGAGGGCGGCATCCTCGGTCTTGGTTCGCTTAAACCGCGCTTCCGCGGACGCCTCATGATTCCCATTCGCGACCACCAAGGTCGCGTAGTCGCGTTCACCGCGCGACAAACAGATCTCACGCCACAGGACGATCCGGCCCGCGAAGCCAAATACGTCAACTCGCCTGAGACGCCGATTTTCATCAAGGGAAACCTCCTCTTCAACCTCGACCGCGCACGCAGCCACGTCGGCGAAAACAAACCCTTCGTGCTCGTCGAAGGCCAACTCGACGCACTGCGCAGCTGGAGCGTTGGACTCAAGGCCGCCATCGCACCCCAAGGCACGTCGATCACCGAGGGCCAGCTTGTATTACTTCGTCGATACCACACTCAGGTTGAGTGCTTCTTCGATGGTGACAGCGCCGGCCAAAAAGCCGCGCTGCGCTTCCTCCCGATGGCGCTCAAGGCCGGCCTCGAAGTGCGTTTCCTCGGCGGTGCCACCGACACCAAGGTCGATCCCGATCTACTTTTCCTCGAACGCGGTCTCGCCGGCTACGACGAGGTGCGCAAAGACGCGCTCTCCGCAATGGCCTTCGCCTGCCGCGCGCTTTTGCCCTCGCCCGAGACCGCCACGCCCGAACAAAAAGGCCGCATCGCCACCGAACTCCACGCGCTCATCCTCAACGCCGAGTCCGAAGTCGCACGCTCGCAATTTCTCGCCGAAGCCGCGTCCATTCTGCGACTGCCGCTGTCCGCGCTTCAAAAAGATTTCGCTGGTCAACGCGTGCGCCACGAGCGCCAGCAAACCGCACGGCCCGCAGCGCCAACCGAGCTCCAAGAAGTAGTCGCCCCTCCGACCCAAACCGCGACCAAGGACACGCCCGAGCACCACCTGCTCTTTACCATTCTACACTTCGAGCGATTGGGTAACCCACTCAGCCGCACCTTGCCTCATGAATGGATCGACCTCACCCACCCCGCCGGCGTGTTGCTCAATCGCTTCCTTGCCGAATTCGAACAGGACGCGTGGCCCGGTCGCGATCACCTGGACGATTTGATCGAAAATGCGGAAGAACGCACCTTGGTCGCATCGCTGCTTTTCGAGACGGCTCAAATGGATGATCCGATAAAGGTTGCCAACTTCGGGCTCGCCCAGATCCAAACCCGTTTTTGGGAGCCGCGCATCCGCCAAATAGAACTTGCCCTAGCTAATACCGCTGCGGACAGTAACGTTGACGCAAATTCTCTTTTAAAAGAACTCCTAGATATCAAACGCCAGCTGCGCGCGCCCTTGAGGCTGCCCGCAGCTTAATTCATTTCCCCGATCCTGTCTCACACCATGCCGCGCAAAGCCAAGTCCGTCGATACCGATTCCCACTCAGAAGCCGTCGAGGCTGCCATTGAACGCATTCGCCCAGCGTCGGGCGATGCCAGCGCCCCCGGTGTCGACCTGCCCGCCGGCGGGATCAACGACAAGATCCGCAATCTTATCCGCCTCTCGAAAGAGCAAGGCTACCTCACCTTCGACGACATCAACGAGGCCCTGCCCGACTCCGTCGAAAACCAAGAGGAAATCGATAACGTCCTCTCGATTCTCCAAAATCTCGAAATCGAGATCCTCGAGCCCGACCAGGTCGAAGACTACAAACAGCGCCAGGAAGAGGCCGAAGAGGAAGAGTCCCGCTCTTCGCAGCACGACATCCTCGACGACCCGGTTCGCATGTATCTCAAGCAGATGGGCCAGGTCCCGCTGCTTACCCGCGAACAAGAAGTCGAAATTTCCAAGCGCATCGAAAACGCCGAGCTCAAGGCCCAGACCGCCCTTTTCGAGACGGCCATCATCGGCAAATACATCGCCACGCTGGGCGCCAAGCTCATCAACCGCGAGGAGCGCTTCGACCGCATCGTCATCGACAAGAAGATCGAGAGCCGCGACGCCTACTTCAAGGGTCTCCCCAAGCTCGTCGAGCTCACCCAGAAAAACGAGGAAGGCGTCGCCGATTCTTGGGACGAATACCTGAAGGCCCGCTCCGAGGCCGACCGCAAAAAGATCCTCGCCAAGCACACCAAGCGCGAGGCCACCCTGCGCGCCAATTTCTCCAAGTTTTATTTCAAGCTGAAGGTTTACGAGGAGTGGCTTGAGCAGCTCCAGCCCGTGCTCAGCGAAATCGAGCAGCTCAACCATCAGCTCGACCGCGCCAAGCACCCGAAGACCAAGAAGGACGCCGCCATCGATTCCAAGGCGATCAACGCCCGTCTCAAGCAGATCGAGGCCGAGCAACGCATCGCGCCTGACGACCTCCTGCGCGTTGTTCACCAGACCAACGTCCATGTCCGTGAGGCCCACAAGGCCAAGACCGAGATGGTCGAGGCCAACCTTCGTCTCGTGATCTCCATCGCGAAGAAATACACGAACCGCGGTCTCTCGTTCCTCGACCTCATCCAAGAGGGCAACATGGGCCTCATGAAGGCGGTCGAGAAATTCGAATATCGCCGCGGCTACAAGTTCTCCACTTACGCCACGTGGTGGATCCGCCAGGCCATCACCCGTTCGATCGCCGATCAGGCCCGCACGATCCGCATCCCGGTGCACATGATCGAGACCTTGAACAAGGTCATGCAGGTCCAGAAACAGCTCCTCCAAGAGTTCGGTCACGAGCCCACGCCCGAGGAAGTCGCCGACGAGATGAACCTGCCCGTCGAACGCGTGCAGCAGATCATGAAGATGGCGCAGCAGCCCATCTCGTTGCAGTCGCCCGTCGGCGATGGCGACGACACGTCGTTCGGCGATTTCATCGAGGACAAGTCCGCTGAGAATCCCTACGACATGACCGCCTACTCGCTCCTCCGCGAGAAGATCATCGACGTGCTTGACTCCCTCACGGACCGCGAACGCCGCGTGCTCTCGCTGCGCTTCGGTCTGGTTGACGGTTACAGCCGCACGCTCGAAGAGGTCGGCAAGCAGTTCAAGGTTACCCGCGAACGCATCCGCCAGATCGAAGCGAAGGCTCTCCGCAAGATGCGCCACCCGACGCGTATTCGTCAGCTGCACGGCTTCTTCGACGCCGAGCAGATCGACAACGCGCAGAACCTCCTCAAGCAGGTTCAGGCCAACAAGCCGGTCATCCCGCAGCTCCCGTAAGCATGCCCATGCGACGCGCGTTCCTTCTCGCGCTTTGCAGCCTGCTCATTGCCGGTTGCGCCACCCACGGCACCAAATCCACTGCCAAGGGTGGCGACGGCAACGCATCGTCGGCCCACCCGCAAGCGGCACGCACCGTTTCCGGCCCGGTGCAAGTCGTCGGCCGGGTGATCGCCGTCGATTTACGCAGCCTCACGGCGATTATCGAAGTGGCCCCTTACGCGGTTATTCCGGTGAACTTCAGCACGCGCATCTTGATTTCACGTCAGGACGATCTTCAGCCAACTGCTCGTTTGCAGGCATCGCCTTATTTACGTGGACGCACCCTAGGCGCACGTCTGCTCGCCGGAAGACCGCAAGTGGGTGACGAAGTCGTCTTCGCTCCCACGGTGCCCTGAGATGGCGCCCAAAAAGCGCTTTCCCCCTTGCCTCACTAGGACACGAGCGTAACCCTCCCCGAACTCAAAATGAACTCTCTCTCTTCTCCGATTGCCGGACTGTTTGGCTTGGGCGGTCCCGAAATGCTCCTGATCTTCGCGATCGTCGTGCTCCTCTTCGGTGCCAAAAAGCTTCCCGAACTCGCCAAAGGCCTCGGCAAGTCGATGAAGGAATTCAAGAAAGCCCAGGCCGAGGACGATGACTCCGCTGACAGCGCCGAAAAGAAGCCGGCCGCCAAGCAGGAGTCCAAGCCCCACGGCTCCAACTAAGCGAATCGTCTCACAACCGCTCGATTTTAAAACGCGCCCCGACCCGGGCGCGTTTTTTTATTAGCCTCGCACCACAGTGTCGGTCACTTCGGATTCTTCGCCGAGCCACTCCTTGAAGGCACCGATATGGTCCGGTGTTCCCAGCACCAGAAGTTCGTCGCCCGAATGAACGAGTTCCTCTCCACCGGGGCTCAAGATACGCACCTGATCACGATTGAGGCCGGTGATTTGAACATGATGACTTTGTGAGGGCGACAGATCGCGCAAGGTGCGGCCCACCGCACGACTGCCTTTTGGCACGTTGATGGACTCCAGCCGGACGTCGTCGAAATCGGAGACCGGAGGCGTTTCCGATACGATGCTCAGCATCGCTCGGCACGCCTTCACTTGCTCCGCTCCGCCCATCAACAGGACCTTGTCGCGCGGATATAATGCCGTATCGGCCCCTGGCAGCGAAATCATGTATCCCTGCCGTTCGATTCCGACAACGCTCACCCCGAAGCGTGCGCGCAAATCCAAGCCCGCGATTGTCTGCCCCTGACACTCGGCCAGATCCGGCAGGATGCATTCGTTCACGAATAGTTTCCACCCCCCGTCCGCATGCAGCCAAGGCGCAACCGTCGCCCCCACGCGTGGATCGACCGCCAATTTCCCCTGCACTTCCGATTCCATTTCGCTGTGCCAATAGATCAGCCGCCGTTGCAACAGAAACACCGCGACCACCGCCACGGTGATTGTTCCGGGCACGACCCATTTCGCCATCCCGACTCCAGCCGGTAAAAACGCCACCAGCCATACCAGCAACCCGGCACCCGCGATAATTTTGAGAATCGTCTCGATCAACGGAGCCATTCGCGATGCTCGGGAATGGCCATGAGTCGCCACTTGGGCGTAAAGCAACGACAGCGCCGAAAGATTCCGCCAGACGGCCACCAAGGGAATCATCACGACCACGATCAGCATGATCCCAAAAGCGATCGCCACCCCGTTGTTTAACGATCGAGGAATGCCCATCTGATGCTCAACTACGGCCAGCATCTCCTCCGAAAACATCACGAGGCCCGTGACCAGCAGCAGTTCAACCGCGATCTGGCCGATCCGTTTTTTGCTTATCTGCCACACCGGAATACGCCGGCCTTTCGCGTGGATGCGGTCGAGCCATCCCCGATAAAAATCCAGCCAGGCCGCCAGCCAACGCGGCTGGTGCGCGAAAGCCCAATCACTGATCCGCTCCGAGTGCCCCGTAAGCCAGGGCGTCGTTAATGCCGTCAGCAATGCCACCCCAACCACCAGCGTGAAAATCCGGGACGTGATCACCTGTGCAGCCACCCCGAATTGAGCGATCACGAATGAAAACTCCCCGATGGCCGTCGCCGCGAGCCCCACACGCAGCGCCTCCTTGGCCGGCGTTCCGGTCACCGTAAGCCCCGTGCTGATCGCCGCCGCCCGCATGACGATGGTCAACGCTGCCGCCGCCACAATTATACCCCAATCCATTCCCGTCCGCGGAAACTCGATCTGCATGCCCACCGCCACGAAAAAGATCGCGCTGAAAACATCCCTCACGCCCCCGAAGATTCGCTCAACTTGGTGGTGATGCACGGTCTCCGCCAAGATCACCCCCAACATAAAAGCGCCCATCGCGAGCGAATAACCGGCATGCTCGGCCAGCAGCGCCAAGCCGAACAACAACGCCGCCGTGCTGATCGATTGGAGTTCTCCGTCGGCCGAGATGCTCATCTTCCGCAGCAACCAAGGCACCAGCAACAAACCCACCACTCCCGCCAGCACCACAAAGCCGCCCAACTCACCCAACGTGTGACCAATCCCGTGAACCTCCGCCATTCCCACGCCCGCTTGGAACTGCACCAGCGAACTGAGCACCGCCAGCATGATTACCGCGATCACGCTCTCTATCGTCGTCACGCCCATTGTCAGTTGCCCGACGCGCTCGTGTGAAGTGCCGGCATCCCGCAAAACTTTACCTATGATCGTCGAAGAGGAGACCATCATGATACCTGCGAGAAACAGCGTTTGCACTCCGCCCAGTCCCGCCACCATGCCCGCCGCCATCCGGGTGAAATGGCCGATCAACGCCGCCGCCACGACCACCGCGATTAACAACGAAACGCCCAGTCGGCGAAGTTTGACGATGCTCAACCGCAGCCCGACCGAGAACATCAGGAACACCAGACCGAGCTTAGACGCCGCCTCGACATGCTCCCTGTGGTCCGCGCGAGGGAGCCAGGACATGCATGGGCTCAAAAGCATCCCCGCGATCAAAAAGCCTGCCACCACCGGAAGGCCGGCTCGCCGGCACCCCCACCCAGCCAACGACGCCGCCGCCAAAATCAGGGTGAGGTCTTGAATGAAATCAATACCCGGCATGGGACACTTAAAACGCCCACACTTTGCCCACGGTCAAGCGCACAGCACCGGCAAAAACCCTTACTCTCCGTCACGAAACACGATGCCATGCGCCCCGGAGATCATTCCTACCCGAGCTCGCCTAACGGACATTCCGTCACTTCCGATTAGTCGCGCACGAGTTAGCGTAACGTCGCCAACAGCTCCTTCGCCGTCCGTCGGCCACCTGATTTTTCGGCAAACGGAGAGGCACTGGCTTTCGATGGAACCGCAGTGGCCACAGTTGTATCCATGCAGGTCGTGGTGGTCAGCGGCGGTGGCGACATCAAGTTATTCGCGGCGGGACGACCGGCGAAGACCGACTCACGCGTGGTCAGGTAGGCCATGGTCACCTCGCGATTTGGACACTCCATGACCACCTGACGCAGATACGCGCAAAACTCATCGTGATTACCGCGCCACAAACGACCCGAAAGCCACTCCGCAACCCCGGCCTTCAGCGCACGCACCCGGTATTCCGGATAAATCGCAGTGAGATCCAGCAAGATCTTGCGAGCCAAAGGCTCGATATCCGCTTTACGGTCCCGCAGAGGCGGCACTTTCACGATCACCGGAAGGACGAATAACAGTTCTTCAAGAAACGGCAGATCAAGATTACGCCCTTTGTCGTCACACTCCGCGATAGTGAACACGAAACGCAGCGGTCGTTCACGATCACGCCGGCGCTTGGCCAAGCGCAGAAAATCCAACAGCTGTGCCTGTTGGCTCGCCGGTAACAGCTCCAGATCCTTGATCAAAAACGTGCGGGGAATCCCATCGTTCAATCGATCCAAGGATGCCGCCGTGGCCAGCCCTTCGGTGGTGATTTCGTGATGCCCCAGAACGTGGATGTATCCGCACGAATCGCCGCAGATCAACTGATACTCCCGGGCGATCAGCTCAAACTCCGTCCCCGGTTCGCCTCGCAGGATGATCCCCAGCGACTCTTGGCGTGCCTGCCAAAGCTGGCTGATGATCGCCCGCATGGCGGGACTACGAGCAACGATGTGGTGCGCGCGATAAGAGGCCCCCGATTGCGGCCCCCCCTGTTGTTGCTCCATCCCGCCGCCATTCTCTTCGTGCGCTTCGAGCGCCTGCGTCTCGACCTGTTGGGCCGTGATCAGTTTTTGAATAACTGAGATAGCCTTCTTCGGATTGATCGGCTGCAGCAGCACGTCGCTGATCCCCAGCGGGAAAAGCGGGATGACGTGCTCCACCTCCTCCTTGTTGGCGATGATCAAGATTCGGGTGTCCGGAGAGAGATACCGCACCGTTTTGATAAAACCGGCGATATCTGCGACCGCATCCAACGTGATTGCGCATACATCATAAAATCGCGTCACGAGCACCCGTTGAAACTCGTCGGTATCGCGACAATCGGTGACCTGCGCTCCACTGTCGGTAAGCAACAGCGAGAACAAGCTGCGCAAGCGCGCATCAGCAATGTAGAATAATGCTTGTGAACTCATTCCAACTTTTTTCGGTTCAGTAGCGAAGAACGGACACGACGCGTATTTTTCGCTAATTAGTAAGCGTGACCACGGAACATACGGACCGCCGGTTTATTCGCACCCGGGACGGCCACGGGAGCAGCGGTGGCCGCAGGCGGTTCAGCCGCGGGCGCAGTCGCCTGAGGGAAAGGAGCCCCGGAAAAAGGCGTAGCCGTGGTGCCAGTCGGCACACGGGGAGCGACGGCCGCCGGAGCCGGTGCGGTGTGCGCCAGCTCAGCCAAAACTGCCGGCGTGAGGTGCTTCAACGCCATGTTGGTCACCATACGAGTCGAAGCGAAGTTCGCCGTCTCGGCCGCCATAACCAGCAAAACCGCTTGGTCCGTGCGGCGGAAAAGAATCCATTTCTCCGCAAACCGGAGCAGGTAATCGTCACACGGAAGGAAGTTCTCATCCATCGTCTCGTAGAGCGCGCCGATGCGCCGTAACGCGTCGGCAAACACCTCCGGCGACATGAAGGCAGGCATCCGGTTCAAAAACACTTGGCCGGACAGGCCAAAGAGGCAGACCCCGTCCACGCCGGGGATGTCCAAAACATTATCAAAAACCTTATTAAGAATCATGATGTTAGTCGGTTAGCCGAGGTTAAGGATGGTGCGCATCTGGGCGACGATCTCGTTTACACGAGCCCGCGAGTTGAGAATTACCCCGACCACTTCATCGTTCACCGGAACACAGACAACGGTGAGTGATTTCCCCTGGATCTGCGCCTCGTGAAAACGCTCAAGTCCAAAGGATTCGCCGATCAACACTGCGATTTGCTGAAAATATACGATGACGTTCGCCAGGACATCGACTTCGTTGCCCTCCTGCTCGATCACGTCACCCGCCTCTGAACAGCGGACATACCCAATAACATTGGGCGCCTGCATGATTTGGTTAATGGCCAGATTGTTTCCCATAATGAGATGGTGTGTAAGGGAAGACATACCACGTCGCGTGCCAGCCATTGCGTATTTGCGCCATTTGACGGCGGTTTAACGTGATTTCCCTCAAAAGCATGAAGTCTGTATCGATTTTATCGCGACGTATTCATCCGGCTTAACACAGGCCCGCTCAATACCCCGAATCGCCGTCGAGTAGGCTTTCGGCCGGCAATGGAGGGCCATAAACAAACCACCAGCCCCCCCTACCCGCTCCAGTCCCAACCTGAACGAATCAGGCACCCCAGCGCCAGCCGCCAGCGCCCGCCCCGCAAACCTGCAAATGGCGCGCTTCAGGGCATCCGGTTTTCATCTTTGACACTCACAAGCTTCACTCGTTTGTAATCTCAACGGCGCAGGCGTCGTCGCATCGCATCCCACCGCACATGGCATCCAATCTTTTTGGCTACTTCTCCAACGACATCGGCATCGACTTAGGCACTGCCAACACGCTCGTTTACGTAAAAGACAAAGGCATCGTCCTGCGTGAGCCCAGCGTGGTCGCCCTCGATACCGTCACCCGCAAAGTTCGCGCCGTCGGCGAAGAGGCCAAAAAGATGCTCGGCCGCACCCCCGGCAACATCACCGCCATCCGCCCCATGAAGGACGGCGTGATCGCCGACTTCGATGTCACCGAGGAGATGCTGCGCTACTTCATCCGGAAGGTGCATAACAACTCTCTGCGCGTCGCCCCCCGTGTCGTCATCGCCATTCCCTCCGGCATTACCGAGGTCGAGAAACGCGCTGTCAAAGACTCTGCCACCCACGCCGGCGCTCGCGACGTGATCACCATTCCCGAACCCATGGCCGCCGCCATCGGAGTAGGCCTGCCCATCGACGAACCCGCCGCCAACATGATCGTGGACATCGGTGGTGGCACCACCGAGATCGCCATCATCTCCCTGTCCGGCATCGTATTTTCAAAGTCGATACGCGTGGCCGGTGACGAGCTCGACGCCGCCATCGTCAACTACATGAAGCGCGCCTACAATCTCCTCATTGGCGAACGCACCGCCGAGGAGATCAAGGTCCGCATCGGCTCCGCCTACCCGCTCGACGAGGAGCTCACCATGGAGGTCAAGGGCCGCGACTCTGTGGCCGGCCTGCCCAAGACCATCCACATCACCTCCCAAGAGATCCGCGAGGCACTCAGCGACCCCATCACCGCCATCGTCGATGCCGTGCGCTCCACTCTCGAACGCTGCCCGCCCGAACTCTCCGCCGACTTGGTTGACCGCGGCTTCGTGATGGCCGGTGGTGGCGCGCTTATCCGCGGCATTGACCGCCTGCTCAGCGACAAGACGGGCCTCCCCGTCACCATTGCCGACGACCCGCTCTCCGCCGTCGCCAACGGCACCGGCGCCGTCCTCAACGACCTCAACTGGGTGTTGCAGAACGTCTGAGCACACCCGGTAGCCACGAGCGTTAGCAAGTGGTCCCTCCCTGCACCACCGCCAGCGCCCGCCGCCTTCCGCTTTTCCCGTGCTCCCTCAGCGCATCGACCAAGCAAAACCGTTTCTCACCCTCGGGCTGGTTCTGCTGGCGTGGCTATTGATCCCGACCGCGGTCAAGCGCATGGCCCGCATCAGCTTTTTCGAGCTTCAGGCGCCGCTGGAAACCACCGCTTCCTACGTCCGCGATGTGCAGGATTTCTGGGCGCTGAAAACCCGCCCGAACAACGAGCTAATCGAGGCCGGGCGCGACCTTGCTCACCTCAACGCCGCGTATGAATCGCGCCTTCAACAAGACGCCGCTCTGCGCACCGAAATTGAGCGCCTTGAACGCATCCTAAAGCTCCCCACTCCGGCCGGTTATCGGGCCGAACCCGCCCGCGTGGTCCTGCGCGACTTCTCTTCGTGGTGGCAACGCCTCGTCATTCGCAAGGGCCACAACTACGGCCTCGTCGAGGGCGCTCCCGTTATCTACGCCGGCGGCGTCGTCGGCCGCGTGCGCGAGGTTTACGCCTACACCGCTGTGGTCGAACTGATCAGCAGTCCCGGCGTGCGCATCGCCGGAGTCGCCGAGGGCGACACGCGTCCGATCAGTTATCAAGGCGGTGTCAACCCAACCTACGGCCCCGCCGTGGGCGTGGTTGAATACGTGCCGCTCGACGTGTTTGTCAGCCCGGCGACTCCGCGACGGCTCGTCACCTCCGGCTTGGGCGGTGTGTTCCCGCCCAACCTCACCATCGGTTACATCACCCGGGTGGAACCCAGCTCCGACGGTCTCTTCAAATCCGGTGATGTCCGCCTCGATCCCGCGCTGTCTGCGCTTAACGAGGTCACCGTGCTCGTGCCACAGCCCGAGACGCCCGCTCGCTGATCGCATGACCCGCCGGTTGCTCATCCTCACCGCAGCCTCGCTGCTGCTCGCCTTGCTTCTCGGCCAGCTGAATCACTACCTCGCAATCTGGCAGTTGCACGTGTGGTGCGGCGGATTGTTCGTCGCCTTCGTCGGCCTGCGACTCGGCTATCGCACGGGAGCGAGTGCCGCGTTCTTGGCCGGCCTGCTGCTTGATGCAGGTGAACCCGTCGCCTTCGGGACCCAAGCCTTTCTCTTCTTCGCCGCCCACGCGGTCATCTTCACCATCCGTGCCCGCGCCCCCCGCGACGAAACTATCGTCGGCGTGATGATCGCGCTCCTCGCCAATCTCGGCCTCTTCCTCGCACTCAGCTTTCTCCGCATCGATCCATTGATTGAGCCGGCCCAAGCATGGATGCGCGTTTTCGCCGACTTGCTGATCTCGCAAATGGTGCTCGTGCTGATCGCACCGTGGTTTTTCGCCGTCCAGCTGCGCCTGCTTGAAGCGAGCGGCACCACCGCCCGCGAGCTCTCGCGCGGCACCCTCTGAGTCATGCCCGACCTCGGCTCTGAACGCGGCAATCTCGTCGAATCCCACAAGGGCTATGACCCCCGGGTCATCGTCTTCTACCTCTTCATCGCCGTCCTGCTGCTCATCCTCGCCGGAGGCCTGGCCTATCAGCAGCTTTTCCGCACCGACAGCTTCCACGAAAGCGAGCGCAAGCAGAACCAGCGCCGCGTCCTCGTGCCCGGCCCTCGTGGCAACATCTACGACCGCGATGGCCATCCCCTCGTGGCCAACCGCCCTCGCTTCGCCGTCACGATCTATCTCGGCGAGCTGCGCAAGGAGTTCCGCTCGGAATATATCCGCATTCGCAAAGCGTATCGAGAAGCCGACGACAAAGACATCCCCACGCCCTCCCAGATGGAGCGCATCGCCCGGTTCACCGTCGTCCAACGTTACCTCGACCAGATCAACAACACCCTTCACCGCGACGAGAAGCTCGACTCCGACGATCTCGACAAACACTTCCACCAGCAGCTCCTGCTTCCCTACCTGCTCGTGGACGACCTTGAGCCCGGCGAATACTCCCGGCTCATCGAGCAACTCCCGGTGACTTCGCCGCTCCAGGTTTACGCCTCGAGCGTCCGCGACTACCCGCGCGGCTCCATCGCCGCCCAGACACTTGGCTACGTGACCGCCAACGAATCCATCGAGGCTTCCGAGGATTTCCCCGGCGCGGAGCTCACCACCTTCAAGATGAAGGGCACCGTAGGTGGCGCGGGCTTGGAGGCACGCTACGACTCGCTGCTGCAGGGCGAGACCGGAGGCGCCATCTACCGCGTCGATCCCTCCGGCTACCGCATCAACCCGCCGCTGTCCAAGCGCCAGCCGGTCCATGGACACGACCTGCACACCTCGCTCGACGCCGACCTCCAGATCGCCGCCGAAAAAGCCATCACCGACACCGAGCTCAATGGCGCCGCCGTCGTCCTCGACATCCGCACCGGCGAGGTCCTCGCCCTCGCCAGTAAGCCCGACTACAGCGTGGCGGACTTCGTCCCCCACCTCAGCCCCGCCAAGGCGAAGGAAATCAACGAACAAGGTGCCTGGGTCCACCGCGCCGTCAACGGCATCTACCCTCCCGGCTCCACGTTCAAGATCGTCACGTCCTGCGCTGGTCTCGCGAGCGGCATCGACGCCGATGCCTTCACGGTGAACTGCGAGGGCTCGGTCAGGGTCGGCAACCGTTCCTTCACCTGCGACAACGGTCTCGGCCGGCACGGCGTCCTGTCCCTGTCCGAGGCGATCGCGCAAAGCTGCGACTCCTTCTTTTATCTGTTCGGCGTAGCCACGACCCCCGAGAAAATCTCCGCGATGGCCGACCGCTTCCACCTTGATCGGCCCACCGGTATCGAACTGCCCGAGACCAACCGCATGCTCATCCCCGACGCCGCCTGGAAAAAGGCCCGTCGCAACGAGGCCTGGTTTCCCGGTGACACCGCCAACATGTCCATCGGCCAGGGTTTCATCGGCGTAACCCCGCTACAGATGGCCTGCTTCGTCGCCTCGTTCGCTCGCGGCGAGACAGTGACCCGGCCCTACCTGCTGCACGACCCCGACCGGCCCGCGCAGCACACCGAGCCCATCGGCCTCACGCCCGCCCAGCACGCGGCCATTGTCGAGGGTATGGTCGGCTGCGTGGACCACGGCACCGCCCGCCTGTTCACCACCATCCCCTCGATGCGCATCCCCGGGCTCACCCTCGCCGGCAAAACCGGCACGGCCCAGGTTCACGGCTCCAAAGGAAACCTAAACATCGCCTGGTTCATCTGCTTCGCCCCTGTCGAAAACCCCCAGATCGCAATGGCGGTCATGGTCGAGGGTAATGTCGGCGAGGAAACCGGCGGCGGCCGCACCGCCGGTCCCATCGCCCAAGCCATCCTCAAAAAGTGGGACGAGAAACGCAAAGCCCCGCCCGCCTCCCTGCTGCCGTCGATGTTCTCGAAATAAAAGTGTGGCCCCAAAAGTGTGGCCGCCGCCCCCGGCGGCCAACGGGCGACTCACGCCAGCCAGTAAAACCCACGCTCACTTACGCCGTTAACCGGCAGAGCTTACGGTTGTGATGTAGGGGCGTCGCTCGCGACGCCTGCGATCCCCGCGCTAGCAGGAATGTCATCCGAACTTCAATCCGGGCTTCGCAAGCGAAACCCCTACGTTTCGAAGCACTACGGCAATGGCACCCTCACCGCCGCGCCAATCGGCACGCCCGCTTCGCCCGCCTGAAGGCGCCTTGCGGACTCGGCCAACTCTGACGCGGACCGTAACGCAGCCGCTGCAACTCCGCCCGCACCTGCACTACTTCCGTTCGTGCGACACCCGCTTCATTCTCCAGCTCCGTTTCCTGCTCCGAGAGCCGGCGCAACCAGCGCCCCGCCTCGCGCCGCACCGGATCGACTCCCCGTCGCGTGAGGCCGAAGCCGCTCCGCCACCGCATCCAGAAACCGCGTCCGTAAGTCCGCCAGCCCAACACCAGCGCCAACACCGTCACGATGACGGCTGTCCAGGTTGCCAATCGCCGCACATCCCAAGGTGCCTGCAACCACGCACCGATCGCCTCCAGACGCCGGTTGATGATCGCCTTGAGTCGCTTCGCCCGGCTCTCGATGACCTCCTTCGCTCCCCGCGTCAGCTCGGCTTGCGACGAACGGTCAAAGTCCACGATGCGCCGATACCAGAACATGCGCAGACCATCCACCTTCGCCGACCAGCTCCAGTCGCTGATCCGCACCAGCCTCGCCTCGGCACTCTCGGCCATCCGCTCGGCCGTGGTCATCACCGCACCCGGCGTCGGATCTGCCCGCACCCAGACCTGCGACGCCCGATCATAAATCTCGCACCACGCATGCGCGTCAGAGTTACGGATAATGAGGTTCTGACTGCCAGGATTCCAAGTGCCGCCGTGAAAGCCCGTGACCATCCGCGTAGGATAACCCGCCACCCGCCCGAGTAAGGTGAACGCCCCCGCGAACAACTCGCAGTGCCCCGGTTGCTTCGACCCCATCCACCGAACCAGCGGATCGCCCTTCTCGTTGCCCAAATCCATTTGCAGCGAATACGCGTGGTGCTTCCCCAGCCAGGCGCTCGCCAGCCGCGCAAACGCCCGCGCGTCGTTCGCCGGCGCGTGCAACGCCTCCGCCCAGCCGCGCACCTTCTCCACCTCCGCATCCGCCAGCTCGATTTTTAGAAACGTCGGCATCGGCGGCACGATCATTCGCCCTACCGGGTTGGCCAACGCATCGATGGGCGAAAACCCACGTGATTGCGCCACCTCCACGTTGCCCAATTCCGCTTCACCCGGCATGCCCTCGATCCGGTAAGCGAACATCTTCGACGGCACCTTCTCCAAGCGCAGCAATCTCAGCTCGTCGTTGATCGCATACGCCTGCGGACCATCGCTGAACCACAGGCTATAAAAACTTCCCAGCGTGGGCAGATAACGGCTCGTCCCACCCTCCAGATAAAACACCCACACCGCATTGCCCGCGCGCGGACGCCGACTGCCGGCCACGCGCGCCACCTCTTGGCGCTGCTTCATCAACTGATCCGTCATCTCGCGCGACGCGGTAAACTCACCGTCCTTGTAGCCATCCAACACCAGCATGCGCCAATAAGGGTCCGCCGGAATCGCGCGCGGGTCCGACACATCCACCCGCAACGCCACGCTGGTGTCCTGCTGAATATCGGTCACGTCGCCGAACTTCACGTTCTCACTAAACCCCGTCTTCGACTGCTTCGTGATCAGGTGATCGAGAAATAAGCGGTTGCTGATATCGAAGCGCGGCAGCGCAAAGAACAACAACGCCGACAACCCCACCACGCCGGCGAACAACCCCGCGCCCAACATCGCCACGCGCCAGTCCGTCGCCGCGTGCAACCGCCTCGCCAACCGCAGCCACTCGATACGCATCCACACCGGAGGTTCCGCAGCCGACTGCACCGCCGGCGCCTGCCCGCCTTCCGCCGAGTCGATCAGCGTGATCACCAGCAGGAACAGCAGCGCGCATCCCGTGAACACCACGATCTGCACCGCAAACGCCAACGACACCGAGAGCACGCCCGCGACCACGACCAGGAACAGTCCCAGCACGATGAGCTGCAGGTCATCGCGCCGCTTGCGCGGAGTCACCGCCCGATAAAACACCAGCATCAACGCCAGCCGGATCATCGCCGGCAGCGGTTCGTGATAGAAATAATAGTCTCCCGCGAACAACGCCACGAACAGCGGGAACGCCAGACGGTGCAACCAACGCGGCACATGCAGCGTGAGCACCGGCCACCGCAACACCACCGGCACCGCCGCCGTGATCAACACCAGCCACAGCCACGCCTCGACATCCATGTAGAGGACGGTCCACGCCGAGAGCACCGCCAACGCGCCGCCGAGGACCCACTTGAGCTGGTAAAGCTCCGTGAGATTAAGCTGAGGCCGCTTTTTCTCCATCGACATAGGCAAGCACTCCGCGCGCCCCGTCGGGCGCGAAAGTCAACACGTTGGCCCGTCGCACCGAAGGCGCGACTGCGGGCGATTGATAAGCTTGGGCCTCCGGCTTCACCAGCGCCAGACGGTCCAGGAAACGCTCCAGGTCATGCATGCGCCGCACCGGCAGCGGCGCCTCCTCGTCGATCGATACCGACACCAGCCGGCCCGCCCGGAAAAGATCCTCCGCCATCGTCGCCACGAGACTGCACATCAGCTCGAATTGCTCCGGTCGCGGCCACTCCTCGGCCGCTGTCCGCAACCACAGCGTGAAGCCCGTCTGCGTCTCCGCCGCATTCTGCCGCACCATCAACTTGCGCAGACGCGCACTGGCCTTCCAGTGAACCTGGCGATGCGAGTCCCCGCGCGCATACGTGCGCAACGCAAAGAGATCGCTCCCCTGCCCCGCGCGCGCCGCCCGCTCCACGTGCCCCGGCTGATTCCATGACGCCAGCGGGAACCGTTGGTATTCCACCGCCGCGGGCCACACCAACACCTCCCGCTTGAGTTGGCTGCCCACCAGCTTCTTCAAGAAGCCAAAGGGAAACAACGAGCCCACCGTCAGCAGTTCCACTGTCAGCACACCCCGTTTCGTCGGCTTCAGCGTCCACTCCAAGAAGGTCGCGCTCTGCGCATCCAGCCGCTCGCGCAGTGGCAGGCGCGTCGCCCGCTTTCCTCCGGTCGCGTTGATTTCAAACCACACCCCATAGGCCGGCAGCACCTGCTTGTTATTACTCAGCTCGATCAAGACCGGGTGATCGCGCCCCGCCCGCAACGGCGGTTGCACGCGCAGACGCCACGCGAGTTTCCGAAAATTAAGCCAGGACAACAGCCCGCTGAAAACGAGGCACGCCAGCAGCAGTGAAAGCGCGATGAAGAGGATGTTGTTGGACGTGTTGTAGGCGGCCGCCGCGATGCCCATCGCCACCGCGACCACGATGACACCCGGGAGCGTGAGCATCAGTCGGTTCCCTCGATACGGATACACCAACGACCACATGAACGCGCGCCAGCGATGCCCGCGCATCCGCCGGCCGCGCCGCAACGTCGAGGTCTGCCAGTCCGTCGTGCCGCCGCCATCCGCCGCCGGAGAAACCGGCCCGAGCGGGCGTGCGCGAACTGAACTCGGGGCGGTTAACGACATGGCGAAATTCCAGCTACAGCTGACTCAGACCGGCGTCGGTAGGCTGCCCACGATACGGCGCAACGCCGCCGTGATCGCACGCCGCTCTTCCATCGGATCGGAACTCTGCCGGAGCAGCGAAAGACGGTGCGCCAACACGGGCACGACCAGTTCCTGCACATCTTCGGGGATGACAAAATCCCTGCCCGCCAACAACGCACGGGCTTGGGCCGCATGCTTGAGCGCCAGACTTCCGCGCACCGAAATGCCTGCCTTGAACTCGGCCTCGGTGCGCGTCGCCCCGACGATTTTCAGCAGGTATTCCAATACCGAATCCTCGACGAACACCTGCCGGGAAATCTCTTGGAGATGCAGCACCTGCTCGCGCGTGGCGACCGCGTTGAGCGCGATGGCATCGTAGGCGTGGTGGGTCGAACGCAGGATGTCCAACTCGTCGGCCTCCTTCGGATAGCCCATGTGCAACCGCATCAGGAACCGGTCCATCTGGCTCTCCGGCAGCGGAAACGTCCCCTCGTAGTCCACCGGATTCTGCGTGGCGAAAACCATAAAGGGCGAACCCACGTCATGCGGCTCGCCATCAACCGTGACCTTGGCGCGGTCCATCACTTCGAGCAGCGCCGACTGGGTCTTGGGAGTGGCGCGGTTGATCTCGTCGGCAAGCACGACATTGGCGAAGACCGGACCCTTTTTAAACACGAAGCGCTTCTCCTGTTCGTCGTAGATCGCCACGCCGGTCACGTCGCTCGGCAGCAAGTCGCTGGTGAACTGAATGCGGGCAAACGCGCAGTCCATGGAGCGGGCCAACGAGTAGGCGAGCGTGGTCTTGCCGACGCCCGGCAAGTCCTCGATGAGCGGATGCCCGGCGGCGACGAGACAGATCAAAACTTGGTCGATGACCTCGTCCTTGCCCTTGATCGTCTGCCGCATGCTGATGCGCAAGCGGTCGAGAGTTTGCTTGGCATCGGTAACCGCGGGGCCGGAGACGAAGTCGCTCATGACGGGCACTGTGGCGATGACGCGCATGGCGTCAACGAACACGCCGACACCGCCCCTTTAAGTAAACGCGGCGGCCCTCGCCGCGCCTACTCGGTTGCGCGGTTAGTTCAAGGGCCGGTTGGCGGGGACCTTGAACTGGACACGCACGCCGGCGTTGGTGGGGTCGTCCGACGGCCAGAGGGTGTCCACCGCGTATTGCACGTCGCGGCGCAAATCGACGATCTCCTTTACCTTCCCGGCCAAGAGGAATCGGGCGGTGGTCGCCTCCGATTGGTCACCCGTCTGCGCCGTCTGGCCGCGTATGTAGTCGCTGAGCGCGGTTTGCAGGGCGGTTACTTCGGTCGGCTTGCCTCCGGGCAGCGTATCAGTCTTCAAGTGCACGAGAATCGCCTTGGCGGCGGATTCCAAGAGGGAGCGGCTGTCTCCGATTGGCTCGCCGATATAATACTTGGCCCGCATCGGGTCTCCCAAGGTTTTATACTTACGCTTGGCCCGCGTCTGGATGGTGCTGACGCGCCTCAGCAGTTTGGTTTTGAGGGTTTCCTCACTGCGCGTGGAGGTCCGCTTGTCGGCAGTCTTGCTGCCTGCGCTGGCAAGGAGCTTGTCGGCTTCCTCGATCTTGGAGTGCAGCTTGGCCACAAAGTCCGCGTCGATGCCCTCATCGACCAGTTTGGGGGCGTAGTCGGTATTTTCGGCGCTGCCGAGGATCGCTTCGGCGAGGGCGAGTTCGGCGGCATGCTTCTGGTTGATGCTTGATCGAGTGCGTTTGCTCGGAGCGGGCTCCGGCGTATCGCCAGTGGGTTCAGGGGGCGTGTCAGACATGGTTGATTTGGGTTCTAGCGGGTGGGTATTGACGCTTTTCGGACCAACGGGCGCTTCCTCGCGCTCCGCAGGCCAAATCAGCATTAGTTGTTGTCGGTCAGCGTTCCCCGGCACCCGTTTAGACTCTCCCCGACAGGCGATTAAGCATCTACGGCCCCCAGATAACGCATTCCGGGTGCGTCTTATGCAGGCCCCCGATCCCAGATCAATCCATCGCGGAAATGTATTTGCGTTTACTCTAACCCACTTAAGCCGCCCTCATGGGTTTCTAGCCCGGCCCGGGAGGATTTTAGGGCAACCTTGCTGGATTTTAGCGCGACCCGGGAGACCCTTGTTACAACCTTGGAGAATCTTAGCGTCACCCTTCTGGATTTTAGCATCACCTTGGTGGCCCTTAGCGACACCTTGGAGAGTGTTAGCCCTACCTTTGAGGATCTTAGCGTTACCCGGAAGGATTTTAACGTTACCGCGATGCCGCCTAGCGTTACCCGGGTGGCTCGTCGCGTTGCCGGCGGGCACCACAACGCGACCGGGCAGAACCCCGGCGCTTAGCCGAACAGTTTGATCAACGCCGAGAAGTCCTCGTCGCCCAACCCGGCTCGCTCGGCCGCCGCCAGCCGGTCGCGCAGGGCGTCCAATACCGGGAAATCCTCACAGCCGTTCATCCGCGAGGCTAGGCGCATATCTTTGAGCATGTGCTTCACCGAAAACTGCGGCGCAAAATCCCCGGCGCGCAGCTTCGGCTCTTTGAGTTTCACGAGCCCGGAGTAGCCCACGTTCTTGCTCAACGCGCCAAAGAACACGTCGTCGGAAATCCCCGCGCGCCGCGCCAGCACCAGGGCCTCGCTCACGGCCTGCATCTGCGCGGCGGCGTTGAGGTTGACCGCGAGCTTGAGCGTCGTCGCCTGCTTGTGGTCCCCGATATGGAACCGTGACTGCGATACCAACGACAGCACGGGCTCGACCTCTGCGATCAAGGCGGCGTCGCCTCCCAGATAAAACACGCTCTGTTTCTGCTGGGCCGCCGGCTTGCTGCCCGTGAACGGCGCTTCCAGATAACGCGCGCCGGTCGCCAGCACGAGCGTGCGGAACTCGTCACTGCTCTGCGGGTCGATCGTGCTCGATTGCACCACGATTTTGCCCGGGCCCAACACGGGCACAATGCGCTCCATCACCGCACGCACCGCGGGCGGATCGGCCACCACGATCTGGACGATATCGGCCGCGCTGGCGACGTCCTCAGGCGACGACTTCCACCGGGGGAAGTCCGGCTTCGGCGTGCGATTCCACGCGCCCGCGAGTTGGCCGGCCGCCTCGTAGTGGCGCGCCCACTCGCTGCCAATGATGCCCAATCCAATGATTCCAATGGTCATAGTGGTTCCAGCAAACACAGGACGCGCCGGAAAACAAATCCGTCTATCCGATGATTGCCGGCCAGTGAAAATCCGCATCAGCATGCAGCCCCATGGACGCCTTTGAACACGCGCTTGCTCTCCTGCTCTTGCTCACCGTGCTCAGCGTCATCGGGCGTCGCCTGCCGTGGCCGTTGCCCATCACCTATCTCGTCGGCGCGAGCGCGATCACGCTGTGGCCGGCGTTTCCCCGGGTGGAACTCGACCCGGGGTTTTTCTTTCTGTGCTTCGTGCCGCCGCTGCTGTTCTCGGATGGCTGGCTCATGCCGCTGCGCGAATTCATCGCGGCCAAACGCCCCATCCTCCTGCTTTCGACCGGGCTGGTCGTGTTCACCACCGTGGCGGTTGGCCTGACTGCCCATTGGCTCGTGCCCGACTTGCCGCTGGCCATGGCGTTCGCCCTCGGCGCGGTGATCTCTCCCACCGACGCGGTGGCAGTGGGCGCCATCACTCATCGTCTCAAGGTTCCCGTCCGGCTCACCACCGTGCTCAATGGCGAGAGCCTCATGAATGACGCCACGGGTCTCGTGGCCTTCAAGTTCGCGCTCGCGGCGGCCGCAGTCGGCACCTTCTCGCTGCGCGCCGCCGCGACGGGCTTTGTGATGCTTGCAGTGGGCGGCATTCTCATCGGCCTGGCCATCGGCTATCTCGTGGGCCGGGTTCGCGACGTGCTGAAAACCGTGCACGGCCCCGATGCGTTCATCGAGGTCACCGTGTCGTTGATGACGCCTTACGCCGCGTATCTCGCGGCCGAGTTGCTCGGCGTATCCAGCATCCTCGCGGTGGTCGCCGCGGGACTCTACTCCGGCTGGCGCGATCCGTTGCACATGGATGTGGAGACGCGACGCACCACGTGGACGGTGTGGTCCGTGGTGCTGTTCTGGTTGAACGGTCTCGCCTTCATTCTGCTCGGCCTGCAATTCCCCGCGATCCTCGCCACGGTGAGCAGTCGTTATTCGGCGATGGAAATCATCCTCGCGGTCGGTGCCGTCACCGGCGTGGCCATCGCCGCGCGCATCCTCTGGATGTTTCCCGGCGCCTACCTGCCGCACCTGTTGTCCAAACGGGTTCGTCGCGCCGAATCCGCACCGTCATGGCAAGGCGTGCTGGTGAGCGGCTGGGCCGGCATGCGCGGCACCATCACGCTGGCGGCGGCCCTGTCGATCCCGCGGCTGCTGGAGAACGGACAACCATTCCCGGCGCGCGACATCGTGATCTTCCTCTCGTTTGGCGTGATTGTATCCACGCTGTTGTTGCAAGGCACGACCCTGGAAATGCTCATTTGCAAACTCGGGCTCAGGGCCGACGACACCCGCGAAAAGGAAGATCGCCTCGCCCGCACCGCCGCCGTGGAAGGCGGACTCCAAAGCCTGCGTGAAGCCCAAGACCTCAACGCGAGCGATGCAGAATCCGCCGCACTCGCCTTGATCATCGCCGAATACGAACACCGGCTGGCCGAGCTCACTGCCGAAGGCGAAACTCGCGCCCACGCTCACCGTCTGCGCACGACCGGACGGGTGCATCGCCTGCGCGCGTTGCGAGCCGAACGCACGGTGATCGACGATCTCTGGCGACGCGATGTCATCACCGACGACACGCATCGGCCGCTCCAACAGCTCCTCGATCACGAAGAGAGCATGCTCCGAGGCCAGTCCGCGCACGTCGAAGCCTGACAGGACCCACGCGCAGCCGGCGTAGTTACCACGTAAAGCAGCGGCGGCGTTTCCTCGCCGGACTGGCGCCGCTTCCCTTAACCCCAATGCCCTTCCCCGCCATGATTCGCCGCCTGTGTTTATTGCTGGCCCTCCTCAGCTTCGGCATCCACTCCGCCTCCGCCGCCGAGTGGCAGTGGTCAACTCCGGTTCCTTCGCTGCCCGACAAACCCAACGACAAGGCCCGCACCTTCCTCTGGATTCCCGCGAATTGCCGCACCGTGCGCGGCATCGTCTTCGGCCAGCACAACATGGAAGAAGAGGGCGTTCTGGAACACCCCGCCTTTCGCCGCGCGGCCAGCGAGCTGGGCTTCGCCGAGGTGTGGGTTGCGCCCGATCTCGATCGCAACTTCCGCTTCGACCAAGGCGCGGGCGAACGTTTCGACGCCATTCTTAAAGCCCTCGCCGAGCAGTCCGGCTACGCGGAACTCGCCACTGCGCCCCTCGTCCCCGTCGGCCACTCCGCCGCAGCCTCGATGCCTTGGTATATCGCCGCGTGGAAACCCGAGCGCATCCTCGCGTGTATTTCCTTCAGCGGACAATGGCCCTACGTCCCCGACGAGAAAAACGCCCCGCAGGTCGCAGGCATCAGCGTCGATACCGTCCCGGGCATCGTCACCTTGGGCGAATACGAATGGGCCAATGATCGCATGGGCGATGGCCTCAAGACCCGCGCCGCCCACCCGACCTTGCCGCTCAGCGGACTCGGTTGCCCGGCCGATGGTCACTTCTACGGCACCGACGAAAAGATCGAGCTCCTCGCGCTCTACCTGAAAAAGGCCGCCCAATATCGCCTGCCGAAAACCGCCCCGGCCTCCGGCCCGGTGAAGCTCAACGCCATCGACGTCACCAAGACCGGCTGGCTGGTGGACCGTTACCGCAAGGACGCTCCTCCTCTCGCCCCCGCCGCGGCCGTGGGTAGTTACAAGGGCGACCCCGCGCAGGCCTTCTGGTTTTTCGACCAAGAGCTCGCTCAAGCCGCCGAGGCGTTCCAACAAAAACATCGCGGCAAGCCCGCCCTGCTCGGCTACGTGCAGGACGGCCAAGTCCTCCCGCAGAAAAACGGCCAACACGCCCAGGTCGTGATCAAGTTTCTCCCTCAGGCCGACGGTGTGACGTTCAAGCTCACCGGTGCCTTCCTCGACACCGTGCCCGAGGGTCGTCCCGAGAAGTGGGCCGGCAAAAAAGCCGGCGAAGCCATCACGCCTCCTCCGGCCGGCGGAGCGCCCATCGAACTGCGTCGTATCACCGGACCGATTCGCCAGATCTCCGCCGACACGTGGGAGCTGGCCTTTAACCGCGCGTCGTTCCTCGGTGACCGCCGTGGCAACGAAGCCTACCTCGTCGCGCTCTGGCCGGGCGACGCCACCTACAAGCGCGCGGTGCAGCAATCCGTGTTGCAGATCCCCGGTCGCAACAAGGACGGCAAGGCGCAGAAAATCACCTTCGACCTGCCCGCCACCCTGCGCGTGGGCACATCGAGCCTGAAGCTCGCGGCCAAGTCCGACTCCGACCTGCCGGTGCGTTACTTCGTGCGCGAAGGTCCGGCCGAGATCGATGGTGACACCGTGAAGTTCACCGCGTTGCCACCACGCACGAAGTTCCCGGTCACGGTGACGATCGTCGCCTGGCAGTTCGGCCGCACGACCGATCCCAAAATCCAGACCGCCGAGCCCGTCGAGAAGAGCTTCACGCTCGTCAAGTAAAGGAAGCGTGTGGCCGGTGCCCCCTCGCCGGCCGTCCCTTCGTCCGGCGGTGGGTGGGCGCCGACACTCCTTTTCTCCATGGCACGCATCACTGTCATCGACTCCGCCCCGTTTCGTCGCGTCGCCCTCGCCGCCGAGCCGTTTCCGCTTAACGCCGTCCGGCTCCTTGATGGCCCGCTGAAAGAACGCCAGGACGTCCACGCGCGTCATCTCCGCGCCATCGAGCCCGACCGCCTGCTCGCGCCGTTCCGCGCCCAAGCCGGCCTGCCTCCGCTCGCCGAACGTTACGGCGGCTGGGAATCGCGCGACATCAGCGGCCACTCGCTCGGCCACTACCTCTCGGCACTCTGCCACCTCCACGCGGCCACCGGCGAGGCATGGATTCTCCCGCGCATTGACCACATCGTCACCGAGCTCGCCGCCTGCCAGGCCGCCAACGCCGACGGCTACGTGTTACCCGTCAACAAACCCGCCTTCGCCGCACTGCGCGAGGGACGCATCGAAGCCACGCCCTTTTCGCTGAACGGCGTGTGGGTTCCCTTCTACACGCTGCACAAACTTCTCGCCGGCCTGCGCGACGCCCATCGGCTCGCCGGCTCCGCTTCCGCGCTCGCCGTCGCGCGTGGCGTGGCCGACTGGCTCGCCGACGTGCTCGCGCCGCTCACGCCCACGCAAGTGCAGGAGATGCTTCGAGCCGAACACGGCGGCATGAACGAGGTCTTGGCCGACCTCACCGAAGACACCGGCGAACCGAGCTACCTCGCGATGGCGTCGCTGTTTTTCCACCACGAGACCGTGCTCGGCCCGATGTTTCGCGGTGAAGACCGGCTCGACGGCCTGCACGGCAACACCCAGATCCCAAAGGTCGTGGGACTCGCCCGCGAATACGAACTCACCGGGGATCCCGCGTATCACCTCGCCGCCACCTCGTTTTGGCACCACGTCGTCAACCACCGCTCTTATGCGACCGGCGGACACGGCGAGAGCGAACACTTTTTCCCGCCCGGGCAGTTCCCTCTGCGCCTCACGCCGAACACCTGTGAGACGTGCAACACCTACAACATGCTCAAGCTCACCGGCCGCCTCTTTGCCTGGCAGCCGGAAGCCGCGCATATGGACTTCGTGGAGCGCGCGACGATCAACCACCTCGCCGCGAACATCGGCCGTGCGCCGGGTGAATTCGGCTACTTCCTCGGACTCGGCTCCGTGGGCGTGAAGGTCTTCTCGACGCCCTTCGACTCGTGGTGGTGCTGCGTGGGCACCGGCCTCGAAAACCCCGCCCGCTACGGAGAACTGATCTACCACCACGCCGCCGCCTCGCTCTGGGTAAACCAGTATTTCGCCAGCCGACTCGACTGGCGCGAGCGTGGCGTGCGCCTCACGCAGGAGTCGCGTTTCCCCGAGTCCGACACCGTGCGCTTGATCTTCGACTGCGCACGCCCGACGACCTTCGCCCTCAAGCTCCGCCATCCCGCGTGGTGCGTGCGGCCCGAGCTCACGCTCAACGGTCACGCCATCCCGGTCGATTCCACGCCCTCGTCCTATTTCACGATCACCCGCGAGTGGCGCGACGGCGACACGCTGGAGTTGCGCCTACCGATGACGCTGCGCATCGAGCAACTCCCCGTAGGGGCTTTAGAGGCTTCGCTTGCGAAGCCCGAGGACGTCGCAAGCGACGCCCCTACATTGAGCCGCATTCCGTCGCCTGCGGCGGCGGCCCTCCTCTGCGGACCCGTGCTCCTCGCCGCCATCGTCCCTGACGAACCCGGCGTGCCCAATCCCGCCAAACAACGCTTCAGCGAACACCTCGCCG
>CBRAFO010000015.1:0-54011 GCA_967755175.1 uncultured Opitutaceae bacterium
TTACGCGAAGCCACAGCCGATCTACGATTATCACTGTCACCTGCCTCCGGCTCAAATAGCGGCCAATCGCCAGTTCGCGAACCTCACGCAAATCTGGCTCGCCGGAGACCACTACAAATGGCGCGCCCTGCGTTCGGCCGGCGTAGCCGAGGATCTCATCACGGGTGCCAACACTAGTGACTACGACAAGTTTCTCGCCTACTGCCGAGTCGTTCCCCAACTCGTCCGTAATCCGCTTCACCACTGGTCGCACCTCGAACTCCGCCGCTATTTCGGTATCGACCTTCTCATCAACGAAGCCAACGCCGCGCAGATATGGGAACTCGCCAACGCCGAACTTGCGAAGTCCGAGCTCTCGCCCCGCGGAATTCTCACCGCCAACAAAGTCTCTGTCGTCTGCACGACGGACGACCCCGCTGATTCGCTTGAGCACCACGTCGTGATTGCCAAGTCGGGCATGACCACGCGCGTTTATCCGACCTTCCGCGCCGACAAGCTTATGGCGGTGAACGTGCCCGCGGTCTTCAACACTTGGGCCGACACGCTTGCCGCTCGTGCTGACGTGCACCTCAACACGCTCGCTGCGCTGCTCGACGCCCTTGATAAGCGCCATGCCTTTTTCCACTCGCTGGGCGGGCGCCTTTCCGATCACGGACTTGAATACCTTCCCGACACCGATTGCACGCGTTCTGAAGCCGAGGGGATTTTTAACTCCGTTCGGGCCGGACGTGCCGCCACGCCCGAGCAGGTCGCCCAATGGACGTGGTTCGTGATGATTTATCTCGGCCAGCTCGATGCTAAGCGGGGATGGACGAAGCAGCTCCATCTAGGTGCCTTGCGTAACAACAACAGCCGGCTCCTCAAGCGCCTCGGTGCTGACGCGGGGGTCGATTCCATCGGTGATTTTCCGCAGGCCCGCGCACTGTCTCGCTACCTCGACACCCTCGACCGCGACGACCAACTCCCGAAGGTCGTGCTCTATAATCTCAACCCGGCCGACAACTACGTTTTTGCCACGATGATCGGCAACTTTCAGGACGGTCGAATCGCCGGTAAAATCCAGTTCGGGTCCGGCTGGTGGTTCCTTGATCAAAAAGAAGGTATGGAAATGCAGCTCAACGCGCTGTCGCAGCTCGGCCTGCTCTCGAAGTTTGTCGGGATGCTGACCGATTCGCGCAGTTTTCTTTCTTATCCGCGGCACGAGTATTTCCGCCGCATTCTCTGCTCATTGCTCGGGGCCGATGTGGAAGCCGGGCTGATTCCTGCGGATGAGGCCTTGCTTGGGAAGATGGTAAGCGACATCTGCCACGACAACGCCGCCGCCTACTTCGGATTGGATTACGGGCGGTTCTGACCTTCGGCTTGGGTTTCCCCTATGAAAGCCACCGAAGGTGGTTGGCCAACGCGTTCTTGCGTGCCTCACCGGACTCATTAGGGTCTCGCGTTTGCATGATTCGCGCGCTCGGCCAACACACTCTTCAGCTGGTCTATGAACTAGGGGATTTCTCCTTGTTCACGGGCCGTGCATTCACTGCCGCCGTGGGCTCGCGCAAGCTCGGCCGCCGCATCACGCGGGCGATTTTCGAGCAGGGAGTGCGTTGTTTGCCGGTGATTGTGATCGTCGGACTTTTCACCGGTCTGGTGCTCGGGCTGCAGGGTTTTTACGTGCTTAACCGCTTCGGCTCAGAAGGCCTTCTTGGCACTCTGGTTTCCCTCACGCTCGTGCGTGAACTGGCCCCTGTTCTCGCTGCGTTGATGTTGGTTGGCCAGGCCGGCTCTGCGCTCGCCGCTGAGCTGGGCATCCAGCGTAACAGCGAGCAGATCGACGCACTCGAAACCATGGGCGCCAGCACTCATGCTTATCTGGTTTCTCCTCGGCTGATTGCGGCGTTCATCGTTTTTCCCATCCAAACGGCGATCTTTGCGCTGGTCGGATTGTATGGCGGATACCTCTCCGGTTCGGTGCTCCTGCACCTCCAGTCCGGTGTGTATTGGTCGGCGGTGCATAACGCCGTGAAGTCCCAAGACGTGCGTGAGTGTTTTATTAAAGCCGCGGTCTTCGGCCTGATGACCATCGCGATCTGCGCTTACAACGGCTTCAACGCGCATCGCCGCCGCAACGCCACCGGTGCACGTGCGGTGAGCGCCTCAACTACGCGCGCCGTGGTGTTCTCCTGTATTATGGTTTTGGCGGCTGATTACATCATTACGTCTATGTTGGTGAAGCACTCATGAGCACGCCGAACACAGCCATCGACCTCTTCCTCGACGTTCGCGGACTGCACAAGCGTTTCGGCGATAACATCGTGCTGGCCGGCGTGGATCTCGCGGTGCCGCGTGGTAGCGTCATCACGGTCCTCGGCAAGAGCGGCACGGGTAAATCCGTCTTCCTAAAGTGTCTCGCGGGCATCGTGCGCCCCGATGGCGGCCAGATCTGTTTCGACGGGCAATCGCTCAATGCCATCAACGCCGCCGCCCGCGCCGAATTTCGTCGCCGGTGCAGTTATCTTTTCCAGAGCAACGCACTTCTCGATTCGCTCACCGCGTTGGAAAACGTCGCGCTTCCGCTGGAGCAGACCACGCAAATGCCCAACCGCGAGATCCGCGAACGCTCGATGGAGGCACTGCGTCAGCTCGAACTCGATAAGCATCGCGATCGCTACCCCAGCCAACTTTCGGGCGGCATGCAGAAGCGTCTCGCGCTGGCCCGTGCTATCGTAACCCGTCCCGAGCTGGTGCTCTTTGACGAGCCCACCGCCGGTCTCGATCCGGTCCGTCGCAACGCGGTCTTCGAGATGATCGTGAAATACCAACGTCAGTTTGGTTTCACTGCCGTGCTCGTTACCCACGATTTGCCGGAGGCGTTGGCCGCCAGTGATCAAGTCGCCTTGCTTGATGGCGGACGCATGCGGTTTCAAGGCACGCCGGATGCGTTCAATTTGTCCACTGACCCTACGGTCCGCGCTTTTCGGGACAGCCCGGGCGCGTTGCGCGACACCATCGCGGCCCTGCGCCGTGGTGAAAACGTTACCTCGAAGGAAGATTTATGAAACAGTCTAGACTGGAACTGATCGTCGGCGTGTTCGTGTTCGTCGGCCTCGCCGCCGTGGTTTACCTCGCCTTGCGAATCGGCGCGGGCGCGCTGATCGGAGGCGACACCTACCCGCTGAAGGCCCGCTTCACCAACTCGGGCGGACTCAAGCCCGGCAGCACCGTGCTCATCGCCGGTGTGTCCGTGGGCCGTGTGGAGTCCGTCGATCTCAACCCTTCCGATTTCAGCGCGGTCATTGAATTCAGCCTGCGCAAAGACGTGAAGCTGCCCGTCGACTCCATCGCTTCGATCCGGACCAGCGGACTCATCGGCGACAAGTTCCTCGCACTCTCTCCCGGCTCCGACGAGGAGATGCTGCCTCCAGGCGCGCTCCTCACCAACACCGAATCCACAGTGGACCTCGAATCGCTCATCAGCCGTTTTGCCTTCGGCAACGTTGAGCAAAAGAAGACGCCCCCGCCCGCCGCCAACCACGCTCCCGAGACACCCAAATGAACCTGCGCTTTAGTTTTCAATTCGCGGCTGTCGCGATGATCTCCGTCGCCGCCCTCCACGCCGAGGCGCCCGCCGTCGATGAAGTTACCATGCTCCGGACGGGCATCGATGAAGTCATGGGCATCGCCTACGACACCACGGCGACCACTCCGCTCTCCGAGCGCGCGCGGCCGGTGCTCCAGAAGTATTTTAACTTCGAGAGCATCACTCGCCGTGCGATTGGCCCGGGCTGGCGCCAGTTTACGCCCGAGCAAAAGACACGCACCGTCAGCCTTTTCAGCGACCTGGTTATCCGGACCTATGCCAACCGTTTCGAGCCGGGAGACCGTCCCGGCATCACCTATGGCAAGCCGGTGATCCTCGATCCGTCGCGCCCCACGTTGCGCGAAGTGCCGACGACCATTGATTACGCGGGCAAAAAATATTCCGTGTCCTATCGCGTCGAGCAGGTGAACGGCAAATGGCTCGTCTACGATGTGAATATCGAAGGCGTGAGCATGATCGCCAATTGGCGTTCGCAGCTCGATCCCATCTTCCAACGCGGCGGCGCGACGGCGGTCATCGAGTCGCTTGAGAAGAATCTTTCCCAAGAGCCCGTAAAATGAAGACCTCCTTTCGCTCACTGATCTTGTGCGCCGGTCTCGCGATCGTATGCGCGCCGTTCACGTATGCGCAGAAAACGCCCGCCGAGCCCGATGCCGAGGTCGTGGACGAAATGGATGATTACGCCACCGTCCAAGTATCCGATCCGCTCGAGCCGATGAATCGAGCGATCTTCAAGTTCAACGACGGCCTCTACGATTATGTCCTGCGCCCGATCTCGAAGGGCTACACTCGTGTCGTGCCCGAGCCGGCGCGCTACGGCATCCGTAACTTTTTTGATAACATTCGCTTTCCGATTCGGTTCGTGAACAGCGCGCTTCAATTGAAGTTCGGGCGTGCCGGGCGCGAGACGGAGAAGTTCTTGGTCAACACCGTCGCCGGCCTCGGTGGCTTCATCCGCATCTCCGATGATGTGCCCTCGCTCGCCTCGATTCCACGCGAAGATACGGGCCAGACGTTTGGCGTGTGGCACATTGGCAAAGGCCCTTACTTGGTGCTTCCCGTGCTCGGTCCCGGAACCGCACGCGACACGGTCGGCGCGGTCGGCGATTATTTTCTCAATCCGCTTAACTGGAATCCGCGCGGCAACATCGAATGGTATAGTTGGAAAGTGGAAACCGGCGTGACTGCGACGAATGTCGTCAACTCACTGCCTGACCTGCTCAATACCTACGATGCGCCGCGCAAGAACGCGATTGATCCCTACATCGCGGTGCGCAGCGCCTACATCCAATACCGCGAGGCGGCGGTGAAACAGTAGCGCGAACGCGCGGAGCGTCTCACCGCGTAACGCGGTCATGTGCGCGGATGCACCGGTTCGGTGTTCTTGGCCGAGATGTATGCCCAGTTCTACTGAGCGCGGCGAGCTAGTGGGCCCGAGCTGCTGAACCCACTTTGAGGGCGTTCCTTCTTTCGCGTTTGCTAACGCGGGCGCGGGATTTTGTGTCGGCCCATGAGAATCAGTGGAGGATCCGCGCGCGGGGTGACGCTTCAGGTGCCGAAGGGCGATTTGACGCGTCCGGCGACCGACGGCATGCGCCAGTCGGTTTTTTCCAGCCTCGCCGCACGGTTGCCCGGAGCACGCTTTGCCGACCTCTTTGCGGGCAGCGGCGCTTACGGATTGGAAGCGTTCAGCCGAGGCGCGGAGGGCGGGGTGTTTGTCGAGAAAGCGCCCAAGGCCGCCGACTGTATTCGGAAGAATATCGCGGCTGTGGCCAAAAGTGCCGCTCGTCCCGATTCCGGGCTGAAGTTGCAGGCCACGGATGCGCTTTCATGGATTCCGCTCCCCGGCGAGGCACCTGACCTCGTCTTCATTGATCCACCTTACGAGCTAATCGCGGAGGTTGGCCCGAAGCTTTTCGAGCGTATGGCCGATTGGTGGCCAACGAGTGCCGATCCGGTCGTCATTTTCGAGATGCCGGGAGACGTCACGCTGACACCGCCCGGTTGGACTTGCGTGAAGCGCCTCGGCAAAGGCGCGCATCAGCCGACCACGGCCTTTTTCCGGAGAGGCTGATAAGCCCGGACTGCCGCCGAAGTAGGCATGCCCGGTCCGAATGTCGGAGCCTGCTCACAAGCGATGGTGGGTATACGTGGTCTTAACGCCTTCGCACGCGAGTGATCGCCTGCAAGCAGGCTCCGTTTCAAGCCAACGCCTCCGCATAGGCTAGTGCCCTCGTTTCTGGTTCAATCCTGACGGATAATCGCCAATGCGGCGACGACGGCCGTCTCAACGCGCAAAACCCGCGTGCCAAGGTGGGCGAGTGTGAATCCCGCCGCCCGTAGCGTAGCACGATCCGAGGAGCCCCAGCCTCGTTCCGGCCCAATGGCAAGCACCGGCCCCACGGAGGTGCTACCGGAAGGTTTGTCACTTAATAAGTGACAAGCTTTCAGCGGGACGGAGGCCTCATAATTGTCGAGGGCGACGCGAGCGCAGGGCGGGGATTCGAGGTTGGCGACTGCGGAGGCGAGAGAGTGCGTCCAAGTGATTGCGGGGATGCGTGTGTCGAACGCTTGGGCGGTGCCGGCGAGGCAGTGGCGACGCCATTCGCCGGATGTCCAGAGTGTGCTCGTGGCATAGTTGGGGTCGGTGCGCTCGGTCACTACAAAATGAATACGCGTTGCACCGAGGGTCGTGGCATCTCGGAGCACATCGCGGGCGGTTTGCGGGCGGGGCAGGCCGATCAGTAGAGTGAGCGAGGCGAGGGGAGCGGGCGGTGCATCCCAACTGAACGTAAGCGTGAGCACGTCTGGGCCGATGATTGCGAGCGTGGCTTTGCCGTGCGGACCATTAACGAGGCCGGCGTCGAAGGTGTCGCCTTCGCGCCGGTGAAGCACGTCGATCAGGTGACGTGCTCGGGAGTCGCTGCGCGGGAGGGGCGCGGTGATCTCGGACGGCTCGAAAAGGACTAGGTTCATTCAGTAAGTGGCTTATCTCGTGGTTCTTGATCTCGGTTCTCGGGGAGCAGCAGGCGGAGGGAAAGATTGAGATGACGAGGAAAGAGAACGGGGTCAGACGAGAATTGCGTCGATCTGTGCCAGCTCGTCGGAGGTGAAGTCGAGCGTCTGGAGCGCGGCGAAGTTGTCTTCGAGCTGGGACACTTTGCTGGCGCCGATCAGGGCGGTGGTCACGCGTGGGTCGCGCACCGTCCAAGCGATCGCCATCTGCGCGAGAGACTGGCCGCGTGTTTGGGCGATGGCGTTGAGCTTGGTAATCTTGGCAAGGAATTCGGGCGTGATGCGGTCGGCTTTGAGGAAGCCGTTTTTAGCGGCACGCGCGTCTTCCGGGATGCCGGCAAGATAACGGTTGGTGAGCAGACCTTGAGCAAGGGGCGAGAAGGGGATGCAGCCCATACCTTCGGCGGAGAGAACGTCGAGAAGGGCGGGTTCGATCCATCGGTCAAACATGCTGTAGCGCGGCTGGTGGATCAGCGCGGGTGTGCCGAGGTCGCGAAGAATGTTGGCGGCGCGGGCGGTCTCTTCGGGTTTGTAGTTGGACAGGCCAACGTAGAGGGCTTTGCCGCTGCGCACGGCGTGGGCGAGTGCGCCCATCGACTCTTCAAGCGGGGTATTGGGATCCGGACGGTGGTGATAGAAAATATCGACGTAATCGAGGCGGAGTCGCTTGAGAGACTGGTCGAGCGAAGAGAGTAGGTATTTGCGAGAGCCCCATTCGCCATAGGGACCGGCCCACATGTGGTAGCCCGCCTTGGTGGAAACGATCAGTTCGTCGCGGTAGGCGGCAAGGTCGGCGTGGAGGATTTTGCCAAAGTTTTCTTCGGCGGAACCAGGAGGCGGGCCGTAGTTGTTAGCGAGGTCGAAGTGGGTGATGCCGAGATCGAACGCACGGCGCACGATGGCGCGACCGTTTTCAAAAACGTCGGCTCCGCCAAAGTTGTGCCAGAGGCCCAGCGAGATGAGTGGCAACTGGATGCCGGAGCGGCCGCAGCGGCGGTAGATGGATGGCTTGTCGTAGCGGGTGGCCGCGGGGGAATACATGGGGCAAATGAGTTAAGTCGATCGGCTGCAAGGACGCCGTATCCGATGCGGACAGGAAAGAAAATAAAAGGACGACCCGCGTCAGGTCGCCTGGGATTGGGTTTACCGCGAGTCGGAAATCTTCCGGCTACGTTTCCTGTTTTGGATCCAGTGTCTGTTCAGGAGGAACTTCCAATGGCCTTCCCCTTTTCAGATTAACCCTGACGGATCAGGGGCCATCGTCCGTCTGATTGGTGCGGTCGCCGGGAATCGAACCCGGGACACCTACTTGGAAGGAAGGAGTTTTACCTCTAAACTACGACCGCAGCGAGTTCACGGCCGAGCTTCATCAGGCGTTGCAGAGCGTCAAGCTTTGGCTGGAGGACAAGTTATGCCGAACCGCTTTTTCTCAGTGGTTTTTTACAGTGCGAGAAGGGGAATGGGGTTGCGAGTGGTGTAGCGGCACGCTTTCTATATTCGCGCAATGGCTTTTATTACTTCCGCACCAGCGAGTCAGAGCAACGCGGGCCGTCCCTCTGCTCAAGCGACGCAAAAGGGATCGGGTTTTATGGCGGCTCAGGCCCTCGCCAAACAGAAGGCGCTCGAAAAAAAATCACATAAATACAAGCTGCCTTTGGGTGAATTGGCCATCTTCACCCAGCAACTCGCCTCACTGCTCAATGCCGGTTTGCCACTAGTGCAGTGCCTGGAGGCACTGCAGGATCAGACTGAAGATCCTGTGTTTCGAATCATTATACGTGATGTCCGTGTAGACATTTCCGCAGGTAACTCTTTCTCGTCTTCGGTCAAAAAATTTCCCCGGTCATTTAACTCCCTGTTCATATCAATGGTCGAGGCGGGTGAGGCATCTGGTGCGTTGGCCGAAATTTTGAGCAAGGTAGCGATCTACTTCGAGTCTACGGTTAAGCTTACCAAAAAGGTAAAGTCTGCGATGACCTATCCGATTGCGGTCATCGGCTTGGCGGTAGCCTTAGTGAACGTTTTGCTCATTTTCGTGATTCCGGTGTTTGCGGCAATGTTTGCAGACTTCGGCGCCAAGTTGCCGGCTCCGACGCAAATACTCATCGATCTGAGCGATTTCCTGAAGCATAACTTTTTCTATCTGCTAGCGGGCTTTGGTGCTGCGTTTTGGGCGTTTAAAAAGTTTGTTGCGACGCCTCGTGGACGGAGAATGAAGGACGTGGCTTTGATGCGCGCGCCAATTTTCGGCGGGCTTGTTCACAAGATCGCGCTTTCTCGTTTCTGCCGCACCTATGCGACTTTGATGCGTTCAGGCGTTCCGATTTTGCGCACGCTTGAGATCGTTTCGTCGGCCAGCGATAAGGTGCAGATTGAGGACGCGTGCGTTGAAATCGCCAAGCATGTCAGCCAAGGCGGTCAGGTCTCCGACGTGCTCGCGATCAACCCGTTCTTCCCTCCGATGATGAAGCACATGGTGAAGGCGGGCGAAGCCACGGGTAACGTGGACGGCATGATGAACAAGATCGCCGATTTTTATGATACTGAGAGCGAGGCGACCGTGGCGTCCCTCACCTCATTGATCGAACCGCTGCTCATTGTTTTCCTTGGTGTTATTGTCGGTGGTATCGTCATGGCGATGTTCTTGCCGATTTTCCAACTCGGCGCGGTCGCAGGCGGTTTGAAGTAGGTTCTAATCCTTGCATTTCGTGCGTCTTTGACGCTGTTTCAGCGTTCTATTCATGCCCTCCGTTCTCATCGTCGACGACCTCCTTTCCATCCATGAAATGTTGGATGCGGTGATTCAGCCTACTGGCTTCATCACCGCCTTTGCCACCGATGGCGAAAAGGCACTCGCGCGTTACAAGGTCGAGCGGTTCGATCTCGTGCTGGCCGACATCGATATGAAGCCGATGGACGGCATTACGCTGTTGAAGCAGCTGAAGGCCTACGATCCCAGTGCCGTGATCGTGATCATGACGGCTTACGCGAGCACGGAGAGCGCGATTCAAGCGCTTAAATTCGGTGCTTTCGATTACATGCAGAAGCCGTTTCGCGTGGACGAGCTCATCGCCACGCTTAAGCGGGGGATTGAGTTTAAAAAATTCCACGCCGAGCGGGCTAGCACTTCCGCGGCTCCGACCATTAAGACTGCCGACGTCGAAAACCGCCTTGTGGGGCAAAGCGCGGCCAACAAGCGACTCGTTCAGCAGGTCAAAAAACTGGCCACCGTGCGCACCCCTGTTTTGCTACAGGGCGAAAGCGGCACGGGACGCACTACGGTGGCGGAGATTTTGCATGCTGGCAGTGCCTCGCCTGAGGCTCCGCTTGTGCGCATCGATTGTGATCTGAGTTCGGCGGGCGATTTCCGTGACGGCCTTCTCGGGACGAATGGCAATGGCGGTGCTTGGGTGGAAAAAGCCCGCGGAGGCACGCTGTTGTTGCAGAATTTGCACAAGCTGGAGCTGGGAACTCAGCAAGAGTTGGTCGGGGTTTTGCGTAATACCGCCCATGCTTTCCGCCTGATTTGCACCACGACGGAAGATCTCGAGAAACTCACTGACGAGGGCGCTTTCAACGACGAGTTGTTTTACCGAGTTGCCTCATTGCCGGTGGTGTTGCCGCCGCTGCGTGATCGGATCGAGGATATCCCGCTCTTGGTTAAGTTTTACACCAGCACGGCTTCCAATCCGGCCTTCGATGCCAATCTCATCGAGTTTACCGAGGATGCGATCAATACGCTTCAAGCGTATCATTGGCCGGGTAATCTTTCTGAGTTCAGCCAGCTCGTGACAAAGATTGCCGCCACCACGCCGACTCGCGTGGTGACGTCTGAGCAACTTCCCCTTCGTCTGAAGGAGGTCAAGGACTGGCCCAAGCTGGCGGATTACCTCGCCGGCCAAGAGCACCAATATATCGAAATGGTGCTCAACGCCTGCCGTGGTGACAAGGCCGCCGCCGCCAAGGTTCTTGGGGTGGATGTCGCGCACCTGATAAAGTAAACGGTCCGCCCGCTGTTGTGTCGGCGGGCTGTTCTAGTTCGTCGACTTACAAGCGGGTAACATAGGCAGAACTCGCCGCCTTTCCGCTTGCCCCGTCGCAGGGCAGTCCCAACCTTGCGCGCACTCACGTCCATGCCTAAACGCACCGATCTTCAGTCCATCCTCATCATTGGCGCCGGCCCTATCGTTATCGGCCAGGGTTGCGAGTTTGATTACTCCGGCACCCAAGCCTGCAAGGCCTTGAAAGAAGAGGGATACCGCGTGGTTCTGGTGAACTCCAATCCGGCCACCATCATGACCGACCCGGAGTTCGCTGATGTGACCTACATCGAGCCGCTCACGGTCGATAGCTTGGAAAAGATCATCGAGGCGGAAAAGCCCTCCGCGCTTCTTCCAACCCTTGGCGGTCAGACCGCGCTCAACCTTTCGATGGAGTTGTTCAAGGCCGGTATTCTGGCCAAGCACGGCGTCGAGATGATCGGTGCGAAACCCGATGCAATCAACAAGGGCGAGGACCGTGAACTCTTCAAACAGGCCATGATCAAGATCGGCCTGGATGTTGCCCGCTCCAAGACCGTTAAAACCATGGATGAGGCCCGCGCCGCCGCAGAGTCCATTGGCAATTTCCCTCTCATCATCCGCCCGTCTTTCACCCTTGGTGGCCAAGGTGGTGGTATCGCTTACAACAAGGAGGAGTTCGAGCGCATCACGGCGAACGGCCTCGATCTTTCCCCCGTTCACGAAGTCCTCGTCGAGGAGTGTCTCCTCGGCTGGAAGGAATACGAGATGGAGGTCATGCGCGACCACAAGGACCAGTGCGTGGTTATTTGCTCCATCGAAAACTTCGATCCCATGGGCGTGCATACCGGCGATTCGATCACGGTCGCGCCGGCGATGACCCTGACCGACAAGGAATATCAGGTCATGCGTGACGCCTCCTTCGCGGTTATTCGCGAGATCGGCGTCGAAACCGGTGGTTCTAACATCCAGTTCTCCATCGATCCGCAGACTGGCCGTCAGGTCGTCATCGAGATGAATCCCCGCGTGTCGCGCTCCTCCGCGCTCGCCTCTAAGGCCACGGGTTTCCCCATCGCCAAAATCGCCGCCAAGCTCGCCGTCGGCTACACGCTCGACGAACTGCGCAACGACATCACTCGCCTCACGCCCGCCAGCTTCGAGCCGACCATCGACTACGTGGTCACGAAGATGCCGCGCTTCACGTTCGAAAAATTCCCTGATGCTGACGCAACGCTGACGTCCGCGATGAAGTCCGTGGGTGAGGCTATGGCCATCGGCCGCACCTTTAAAGAGTCGTTCCAGAAGTGCCTGCGTTCCCTCGAAACCGGTGCCCGCGGCTTCGGTGGTGGCGGCGGCAAATGGGGTGGCGATGAGCTTCCCGACGACAAGACCATCCGCAGCAAGCTCGCTACGCCCAACGCCGAGCGCGTTTACTACATCCGTTACGCGTTCCTGGCCGGATACAGTGTCTCCCAGATTTTTGATCTCACCAAGATTGATCCTTGGTTCCTGACTCAGCTCCACGAGATCTACGAAATGGAGCAGGAGCTGAAGCGCGAGACGCTCGCCTCGGTTTCCCCCGTGGCCTTCCGTCGCGCCAAACAATTCGGTTTCTCCGACGTCCAGCTGGCCCATTTCTTCCATAGCGATCTCAACGCCGTTCGCTCAGCGCGAAAGACCCTCGGCATTAACACCACGTATCGTCTCGTCGATACCTGCGCGGCCGAGTTCGAGGCCTTCACTCCCTACTATTACTCCTCTTACGGAGACGAAAACGAGATCATGCCGTCCAAGGACGGGAAGAAGAAGATCATGATCATCGGCGGTGGCCCCAACCGCGTCGGCCAAGGCATCGAGTTCGACTACTGCTGCGTCCACGCCTCCTTCGCACTCCGCGAAATCGGCTACGAGACTGTCATGGTTAATTCGAACCCCGAGACCGTCTCCACCGATTACGATACCTCGGACCGTCTCTACTTTGAGCCGCTCACCCTCGAAGACGTCCTTGAGATCTATCAGCAGGAGAAATGTGACGGCGTGATCGTGCAGTTTGGCGGCCAAACCCCGCTAAACCTCGCCACCGCCCTCAAGGCCAATGGAGTTAACATCATCGGCACCTCGCCCGAGTCGATCGAGGCCGCCGAGGACCGTAAGCTCTTCTCTGCGATCCTCAATAACACCGGCCTTAAGTCGCCCGCCCATCGCACTGCGCTCAACGAAGTCGATGCGCTCGCCGCCGCACACGATATCGGTTTCCCCGTGCTGCTCCGCCCGTCCTTCGTGCTCGGTGGCCGTGGCATGTTCATCGTTTACAGCGAACAGGAGTTCCGCGATGTCGTGCGCCAAGCCTTCGACGTCATGCCGGGCAAGCCCGTCCTTATCGACAAGTTCCTTGAGGACGCCATCGAACTCGACGTGGACTGCATCAGCGACGGCGAGACCTCCGTCATCGGTGGTATGTTGGAACACATCGAGTTTGCCGGCGTTCACTCCGGTGATGCCTCGATGGTCATGCCTCCGCATACGCTCTCGAAGGACATGCTCGCGACCGTTCGTCAGGCGACCTACTCGCTCGCGAAAGAGCTCAAGGTCATCGGCCTCATGAACGTCCAGTTCGCGATCAAGGACAACCAACTCTACATCCTCGAAGTCAACCCGCGCGCCTCCCGCACGGTGCCGTTCGTCGCCAAGGCCATCGGCGTTCCGCTCGCAAAGCTCGCCGCTAAGGTCATGACGGGCAGCAAGCTCAAAGACCTTGGCTTCACCCGTGAACAGACTCCCAAGCACTGGTGCGTCAAAGAAGCGGTGTTCCCGTTTGTTCGTTTCCCTGGCGCCACGATTACGCTTTCTCCCGAAATGCGTTCGACCGGCGAAGTCATGGGCTTGGATGACGATCTCGGGATCGCGTTTGCCAAGGCCCAGGCCGCGGCCAAACCGGCGCTGCCGACCACCGGCAACGTGTTCCTCTCCGTGAAGAACGCCGACAAAAACCATGTCGTTGACTTGGCTCGCCAGCTGGAGGGACTCGGCTTCTCCATTTACTCGACGAGCGGAACCGCCGATCACTTGGCATCCAATGGCGTGAAGGTGAACCGCCTCTGCAAGATCGACGAAGGTCGTCCCACTGCCGTGGACATGATCAAGAACGGGCAGATTCACCTCATCATCAACACTCCGGGCGGGATGATTCCTCGCAAGGACGAGAACAAGATCCGTCAAGCTGCCTACACCCACAGCGTGTGCATCATGACGACTATCACCGGTGCTCAAGCCGCGCTCAAAGGCATTCAGGCACTCAAGAACAAGCGCGTCGGCGTGCGTCCCATTCAGAAATACGTCGGTAACGTCGCCTTCGTTTAAGGCCCATGTCCTCCGCCTCCCTCGCGCCTGCCACGCTCGTCGCCCTCCTGCACGGTCCCGATCAGCCCGGGCTGGTGGCGAGGGTGGCCGGGTGGATCTTTGAGCGCGGTGGCAACATCCTCCATGCCGATCAGCATCGTGATATGGAGGCGGGGGTATTCTTCCAGCGTATCGAGTGGATGCCGGCCAACGGTGCTGCTTCCGCGGATACGGATGCGTTTCACGCCTTCGCTGCTTCGATCGGAATGCAGGCGCGTGTGACCTCCTCGCGGCATCGTCCCCGGGTGGCGATCTTTGTTTCCAAGTTTGACCACTGCTTCCACGACCTCGCGCTGCGCTGGAAATCAGGCGATTACGCGTGCGACCTGGTCGCCGTCGTCTCCAACCACCGCGATCTTGAAGAAGCGTCGCGAGGCTATGGTTTGCCCTTTCACTTTGTTCCTATCAGCGCCGACGCCAAGGCCCAGTGCGAGGATGCGCAACTCGAACTACTGCGCTCGCTAGACGTCGAACTCGTCGTCCTTGCCCGCTATATGCAGGTGCTTTCGGACGGATTCATTAAAAAATTCGCCCGGCCAGTGATCAACATTCACCACTCGTTTCTCCCTGCGTTTGCCGGGGGCCGGCCTTACCACCAAGCCGCTGCGCGCGGGGTGAAACTGATCGGCGCGACTGCGCACTACGCGACCGCCGTGCTCGACGACGGACCGATCATTCAGCAGGACGTGACGCGCGTCACCCATCGCCACGGTGTCGAAGACTTGGTGCGCAAAGGACGTGACTTGGAGAAGATCGTGCTCGCCCAAGCCGTGCGTTGGCACATCGAGAACCGCGTGCTTGTTTACGGAAACAAGACGGTGGTCTTTGACTAACGGGTGGTTTTCGGAGCGTGTGACCTTTTCGAGGGCGGCCTGTCTGCACTCCCGCCTTTACGCGATCCGAACGATGTGTTTCGTTGGCCGCTTCATCATTTTCAAGCCATCTACATGAGCCCCAAACACACTTCCTCTCCCTCCGCTGGCGACGACCGCAATCTCGTTCCGGTTGACGAAAACTACCTCGCTCCCACGTTTGAGGACCGCCTGCGCTTATTCTGGGGAAAGAACTCCCGCACTGTGCTGGCTGTCTGTGCGCTCGTGCTGGCCGTGCTCCTCGGCAAGGGTGGTTACGAGTTCTTCGCCGCCCAACATGACAAGGCTGTCGCCGCCGATTATGCTGCTGCCACGAGCGATGAACAGTTGAAGGCGTTTGTCGCCACGCACAGCGATCATGTGTTGGGCGGCCTTGCCCAACTTCGTCTCGCCGACCAGGCGTATTCGGCTGGAAACTACGCAGAGGCGCGTTCTGCCTACGGTAAAGCCGCCGCCATTTTAAAAAATAACGCCTTCGGTCACCGCGCTCGTCTTGGGGCCGGAATCTCGGCCGTGCAGGCCGGTGCCGCATCCGAAGGAGAAGCAGCCTTGAAGCAGGTTTCTGCTGATCTCACGCTCAGCAAACTTATCCGTTCCGAGGCAGCCTATGATCTGGCGGCGCTTGCGGCTGCAGCTGGCAATACTGCCGAGGCGATCCGTTTGATCGAACAAGCGACGGTGATCGATCCCGAGGGGCACTGGGCTGATCGAGCCTCAATGTTGCGCTCCACGTTGCCTGCGGCGGCTGTCGCGCCGGATGCGGATAAAGCGACTGAAGCGGTTCCTTCCGTTAAGCTGAAGTAAGCCTTTGTTTCTAGGCTTACTTGCTTTTCTCCAGCCCGCCTTTTGGCGGGCTTTTTGTTGAAAGTGGTCGGGGCGATAGGATTCGAACCTACGACCTCCTGGTCCCAAACCAGGCGCTCTACCAGGCTAAGCTACACCCCGAGGGCGCAGATAAGGGCCGTGATCCTGGGGATCTGTCAATGTAAACTCTGGCACAAAGATGATCTGAATAACTTGGACCAATCTCTGCTTGCTTAGGCAGTTCTTTCTACCTAACCCTCGCATCCCAACATTCTTTATCTAAATGGATACCATCTCTCGTGAGAATAATAGCTACCTGCCGGTCGCTGGCGTAATCGTCGGCGTGCTCGCCCTCGTGCTGTCCGGCGTGGCTCTGGCCAAGATCTCCTCGGCCAAAAAGGAAATTTCCGCCGAAGTCGCCCCCCTCAGCCAACGTATTGAGGAAGCCGAAGGTAAGGCCAGCAACGCCAGCGCTGCCGCCGATAAGGCTTCGGGCAGCATCAACAAGCTCGCGAGCGACACCCAATCCGCTTTCACCCAGGTTGCCCAGGAACTCGGCAACATCCGTGGTGAAATCACCAAGGTGCAAGAGGCGAAGGCCACCAAGGCTCCTGGCGCCAAGGGCGATAAAGGCGACAAGGCCGCTGCCGGTCCCGCTGTTGCTGGTCCCGATGAGTATGTGATCAAGGCGGGTGACACCTTCCGCAAAATCTCCACTGCCAAGGGCGTATCCGTCGCCGACCTCACCGCCGTTAACCCTGGCGTTGACTCCTCCAAGCTCAAGGTCGGCCAGAAGATCAAGCTGCCCGCCAAGAAGTAATCGTTTTGTTGTTCTAACAACTTTCACCTCCCGTCTCACCAGACCGGGAGGTTTTTTTTGCCCATGAGTTCGACCCATTCTCCGTCCCGTTGGGAAAAAGGCCCCAGCCGTTCGCTGGCTGACACGCGTATCTTTGATGTGCGCGGAGTGGAGTTTCGCCATCCGGTGCGCGACACCCGGCGCGAGTTTGTGGTCATCGCCGCGCCCGATTGGGTGAACGTGGTTGCGCTTACGCCTGACCATCGGCTCGTGCTCGTGAATCAGTTTCGCTATGGCACCGATGCGTTTTCTTGGGAGGTCCCCGGTGGCGTGATTGATCTCGGCGAAGATCCGGTCGCGGCCGGCGTGCGCGAGTTGGAGGAGGAAACTGGCTACACGGGAAAAGCTGCGCGGCTGCTTGGCTCGGTGAATCCGAACCCGGCGATCTTGAACAACCGCTGCCATCTCGTGCTGGTCGAGGATGCCGTGCGAACCAAGGAACAAGATTGGGATCCGGACGAGGAGATCGAGGTGACTGCGGTGCCGGTGGACGAAGCTTACGCTTGGGCCCGGTCCGGTCGCATCACTCACTCACTGGTTTTGAACGCGCTGTTTCTTTTCGAGCCTTTATGGGCCGAAATTAAGGCCCGAGGTGCGCAGGTAACTGGCCCGCGTGGCTAGTGGTCGGTTTCGCGGAGGGGTTTAGTGGGTTGTGGACCACGGAAGGCACGTCGCTTTGTAACCCACTCCGGCATATTGTCCGCCGCGTTTGACAGGTGGGGAGGGCGGGGTAATTTCCGGCCTTCCGAATATGCAGTCTGCGCCGACGTTTGCCAATCACCCCGATCTTATGGAACCCGCAGCTGCCGGACGGCTGCCTGCGCTTTTGGAGTCGGAAATTCGCAAAATATACGAGCGCAGTCCTCTATACGCACAGCGCTTCCCGCTGCATTCCGAACCGCTCCGCTGGGCCTGCTATCGTGAAATCCCCGCTCTTTCTAAAAAAGAAATCGTTGAGCGAGGGCATCAGGCGTTTTTCGGGGACTACGCGGAGATCGAGCGTGGCTTTGCGTCACGGAAGTTCGAATACGAATCCACCGGCGGCACCACGCAGTCGCCGATGACGGTCGTCATGGAAGATGGCTGGTGGAACTCGCAGACTGCGCGAGCCTACCGCGCTCATCCGTTGCTCGCGCCTTACGCCGACCGGCCCTACCGCAAGTGCGTCCTCGCGCCGGTGGGCTGTTCCAGCAACATCTGTCCTTACGAGGATCATCCGTTTCCGCACCGGTATTTTGACGGCACGGTGTATCTCAATCTGACGAGTGATCCTTTCGTTTTCCCGGAGAGCGAATGGGATCGGATCGTCACCGAATTACAGGCGGTCCAGCCCGAGGTGATCGAGGGCGAGCCGGTTTACCTTTCGTTGCTCGCGCGCGCTGTGCACAAGCGCGGCGTGAAGGTGCCGAGCGTGAAAGTCGTTATCCTCACGTATGGCAAGGCCAGCCTCCAGCATGCGAAGCGCATCGCGGAGGTTTTTCCCGCGTCTCAGGTGGACCTCTACGGTTCGACTGAGGCAGGGTATCTTTTCATCGGCGAGGCGTTCACGGACGACTCGCGGGTAATCGATGATAACGCGTTCATTGAACTCGCCCCGTATCGTGACCTGCCGGGCGTATTTCAGATTTACGTGACCACGCGCGATCGCGAGGCGATGCCGCTGTTGCGTTATCATACGGGCGATATCGTGCGTCGCACGCCGACGGGCTATCGTCTGCTCGGGCGCGAAGGTGGGTTGTATTTCCGCCCCGATGGTTCGCTGGTATCGCCCTCAGAAATCGATGCGGCTCTGCCGGCTGACTTCGCCTGCTGGCACTATAGTTTGGTGCAAACCTCGGAGAATCGTTGGGACTTCCACTATGTTGCCGACCATGTCGCGCCCAAGTCGGTGGAGTCCGCGCTAGCGGATGTGCTCGGCTTCGGGGCGCGCGTCGTGGCCTTCCGCCGTCGTTTTATTGCGCCAGCCGCCAGTGGTAAGTTCGCCCTGCTCAAGCCACTCGCGAAATAGGTTTGTTTTTCGCAGGGTAGGCGGGGGAGGGGGCGGAGTGGCAGCTGAGTCTTCTTGTCGGGGTTAGGTTGCCTAATACACGTGTTCGGCCCCCAAACGCTGGGGAGCGATACCTTTACAACCACGGAATGCCCCGTTTACGTTCGTGGTGCCGTTGGCATTTTCAATGCGTCCGGCTGATTCTGTTGACCCACCCTGACCTCCCTGCGCGATGAGCCTAATCGGAAACCTCTTCACTTCGTCCATCGGACGAAAATTCATCATGGCCATCACGGGCCTCGTGCTCGTGGGCTTCGTGTTCGGCCATTTGGTCGGCAATCTGCAGATATTTCTGCCGCCCGACCACATCAACGGCTACGCACATTTCCTCCAAGATCTCGGGCCAGCGCTCTGGCTCGTGCGTATCGTGCTCCTGGTTTGCGTGGGCCTCCACATCTGGGCCGCCGTCGCGCTCACCGTTGAGAGCCGTGCCGCTCGCGGACCGAATCAATACGGCGTCCGCAAGTGGCTGCGTGCCACTTGGGCCTCCCGTGCGATGCGTTGGACGGGCGTGATCGTGTTCTTCTTCATTCTTTATCACCTCGCGCATTTCACCCTCGGCATCGCGAGCCACGAGACGTTCAAAACCCAACTGCCCGAGTGGACGATGCAGCACGACGCCAAGGAACTTGGCATCACGCTGGCGAAGCAGAACGACGTCGTGCATGACGTGTATAGCATGGTGTTTCTCGGGTTCCAGAACCCCATCGTCTCCCTGTTCTACATCATCGCGACCACGTTGCTCTCGATTCACCTTCTTCACGGTGTCGAGTCGCTTTTCCAGACCATCGGCTGGCGCAACGGCACGTGGGCTTCCGGTCTGCGCAAGGCCGTGACCGCCCTCTGTCTCCTCTATTTCCTCGGCAACCTCCTGATCCCGGGCGCGATCCTCACCGGTATCGCCAAGCCCGCCGAAGGCACCGCCGCCGCGAAGATTGTCGCGGGTGCCACCCTCACCGCCCCTGTTGCCCACAACTGATCCCTTACCCGTCATGGCCACTCTCAATTCCAACGTTCCCCCCGGGCCCCTCGCCGACAAATGGCGCACCTACAAGTCCAACCTCAAGTTGGTCAATCCCGCCAACAAGCGTAAATACGAGGTCGTCGTAGTCGGTGCCGGCCTCGCCGGCGCATCCGCCGCCGCCACGCTCTCCGAGCTCGGCTACCGGGTGAAGTGCATCGTCTTCCACGACAGCCCCCGTCGCGCCCACTCCATCGCCGCGCAGGGAGGCGTGAACGCCGCCAAGAACTACCAGAACGACGGCGACAGCGTTCATCGCCTCTTCTACGACACCATCAAGGGCGGCGATTACCGCGCCCGCGAGTCCAACGTCCATCGTCTCGCCGAGGTGTCCGTCAACATCATCGACCAGTGCGTCGCTCAAGGCGTGCCTTTCGCCCGTGAATACGGCGGTCTCCTCGCCAACCGTTCCTTCGGTGGCGCGCAGGTGTCCCGCACGTTCTACGCCCGCGGCCAGACCGGTCAGCAGCTCCTTCTCGGCGCTTACTCCGCTCTTTCGAAGCAGGTCGGCGCTGGCGCCGTCGAACTCATCACCCAGCACGAGATGGTCGATCTCGTCGTCGTTGATGGTCACGCCCGTGGCGTCATCACCCGTGACCTCGTGACCGGCAAGTTCCATCGCCACTCCGGTGAAGCCGTCATCCTGGCGACCGGCGGCTACGGTAACGTCTTCAATCTCTCCACCTACGCGCGCGGTTCCAACTGCACCGCGATCTGGCGCGCCTACAAGCGCGGCGCCTGCTTCGCCAACCCCTGCTACACGCAGATTCACCCGACCTGTATTCCGGTCTCCGGCGACTATCAGTCCAAGCTCACGCTGATGTCCGAGTCGCTCCGCAACGACGGACGCATCTGGGTGCCCAAGAAAAAGGAAGACTGCAAAAAAGCCCCGGCCGACATCGCCGAGGCCGATCGCGATTACTACCTCGAGCGCATCTACCCGAGCTTCGGCAACCTTGCCCCTCGCGACGTCTCCTCCCGCGCCGCCAAGCGCATGTGCGACGAAGGCCGCGGTGTCGGTGAGACCGGCTTGGGTGTTTACCTCGATTTCTCCGAGGCCATCCAGCGCTACGGCAAGCAGACCGCCGCTCGCGCCAACCTACATAACCCCTCCAAGGAAAAGATCCTCGAACTCGGCGAAGCCGCCGTGAAGGAACGCTACGGTAATCTCTTCGATATCTATCACGAGATTACCAACGAGAGCGCCTACAAGCAGCCCATGCGTATCTACCCCGCGGTGCACTACACCATGGGCGGTCTGTGGGTGGACTATAACCTCATGTCCAACGTCCCGGGCCTCTTCGTGCTCGGCGAAGCCAACTTCTCCGACCACGGCGCCAACCGCCTCGGCGCTTCCGCGCTCATGCAGGGTCTGGCCGATGGCTACTTCGTTGTTCCCTACACGATCGGCAACTACCTCGCCGGCGTGAAGCCCAACTCCCGTCCGTCCACCGACGCGCCCGAGTTCAAGGCCGCCGAGGAAAACGCCTCCGGCATCGTCAAGCGCCTCCTCTCCGCCAAGGGCAAGGAGCCCGTCAACTACTACCACAAGAAGCTCGGTCTCATCATGTGGAACCGTTGCGGCATGGCTCGCACCAAGGAAGGCCTCGAAAAGGGCATTCAGGAAATCCAGGCCCTGCGTAAAGAATACTGGGCCGGCGTCAACGTCCCGGGTTCTGGCGACAACATGAACCAGGCCCTCGAGCGCGCCAACCGCGTGGCCGACTTCATCGAACTCGGCGAACTCATGTGCCGCGACGCCCTCGCCCGCGAGGAAAGCTGCGGCGGTCACTTCCGCGAGGAATACCAATGGCCGGACGGCGAGTGCAAACGTGACGACGAAAAGTTCGCTCACGCCGCCGCTTGGGAGTTCCAAGGCGAAGACAAAGAACCGCTCCGCAACATCGAGCCGCTCAACTACGAGTTCACCAAGATGAGCGTGCGCTCCTACAAGTAATGCCAAAGTAGCGAGTAGCGGGTGGTGAGTAGCGAGCATTCAGAACGCTCCTCACCGCCCGCTTCACCGCTGCTAATTCCGACTACTCGCTACTCACTACCCGCTACTCACTACTTCTCTCCGCCATGGTTGCCGAAACATCTTCCTCCAAAAACATCTCCGTCACCATCCGCGTCTGGCGCCAGCCCGCCGCCGATCAACCGGGCAAGTTCGTCGATTATCCCGCCAAGGATCTGAACCCGAACATGTCGCTCCTCGAGATGCTCGACGTCGTTAACGACCAGCTCGAGCGCATCGGCGAGGACCCCATCGCCTTCGCCCACGATTGCCGCGAAGGCATCTGCGGCACTTGCTCGCTTGTCATCGACGGCAAGCCCCACGGCCCGCACCACGGCGTCGCCTCCTGCCAGACCTATATGCGCAGCTTCGAGGACAACTCGGTCATCACCATCGAGCCTTTCCGCGCCAGGCCCTTCCCGGTCATCAAAGACCTGATCACCGACCGTTCTGCCTTCGACAAAATTCAGCAGGCCGGCGGCTTCATCTCGATTCGCACCGGTTCTCCCTGTGATGCCAACGCGATCCCGGTTCCGAAAGACACGGCCGACCTCGCGATGGACGCCGCCCAGTGCATCGGTTGCGGCGCCTGCGTGGCCGCCTGCAAAAATGCCTCCGCGATGCTCTTCGTTTCGGCGAAAGTCTCGCAGCTCGGTCTCCTTCCGCAGGGCCAGCCCGAGCGTGACAGCCGCGTGCTCAACATGGTCGCGAAGATGGACGAACTCGGTTTTGGCAGCTGCACCAACCAATACGAGTGCTCCGCCGCGTGCCCGAAGCTCATCAGCCACGACTTCATCGCCCGCATGAACCGCGACTACATTGCCGCGAGCTTCCGCGCCGCCGTAAAGCCCAAGCCTGCCGCCGGCAGCGGTGGTGGCGCCTGAGTCGTCCGCGTCCGTTTCGCACAAAAAGCCGCGTCGTAAATGACGCGGCTTTTTTTTTGCGTCGAAGAACGGCTAATTTTTTGCAGCCCTCGCTATTGAAGGCTGGCGTCGATTGGGATTTGCGCGTTTTTCGGCTGCGCTCCGACGTGGTTCGTCGGCGGTTACATGATCCCGACAAACTTCAATCTCTTCGGCAGGTGGGGGCGCATGATCCACCTCGCGTGGTGTGTCGTGGGCATGGCCGTGTTGGCGGCTCGTGCAGAACCCACCGTCGATCCGCGCTCCTTAATCACTCCGGAGTTACCGGGCTGGCTCAAACCGTCGTTGCAGATTGAACCATTGATCACGGGTTCAGAGGGGGCAGGGGAGTCCACGCCCACACGCATGCTGCTGGTGGAAGACCAGACGGATGTGGCCGGTGCGGAAGACTTCTACCACTACGCCTATCGGATTGAGACCGAGGCCGGACTCCAAAGCGCCGGACAGATCAGCGTGGATTTCGCACCGGGTTATCAGACGTTGCAATGGCACTTCTTGCGGATCTGGCGGGATGGTAAATCTCGCACGATGCTTGAACCCGCGGCCGTGCAGGTGCTGCGACAAGAGGAGAACGCCGAGCGCTTTCTCTACCATGGTCGCATGACTGCATTGGTGATCCTGCACGATCTGCGGGTGGGCGACGTGGTCGAGACTGCCTACACCCGGAAAGGTCATAATCCGGTGTTTGCCGGGCGCTACAGCACCGCGTTGGCAGGCGCGAGTTCTACGCCGGTTGATCGGCTTTATTACCGGATTCGCGAGGTGCCGGGACATCCGTTGCAGATCTCGACGGAGGGCGGCTTTAAGCCGGTGCATCAGGTCGAGAACGTCGATGGCACCGTCGAGCACACGTGGGTGGCTGAGGGGATCAAGGCGGTTAACCTCTTAAGCGACGTGCCGTCGCGAGAGACGCAATACCCCTATGTTCAGGTAACCGATTATACTTCCTGGAAAGAGGTGCGAGATTGGGCGCGTGCGCTTTTCCCGGACGCCTCGACTCCGAGTCCCGAACTCACGGCCCGCGTGGAGGCGATTACCGCGCCATTCAAAACCCAAGACGAAAAAGCCGAGGCGCTCCTGCGCTTTGTGCAGGACGACATTCGCTATTTGGGCATTCACCTGAACGAGAGCACTCACCGGCCCATGTCTCCGGCGGAGGTGCTGGAGCGGCGCTTTGGTGACTGTAAGGACAAGTCGTGGTTGCTGGTCGCGATGCTGCGGAGCATCGGCATCAAGGCCGACGTAGCTCTGGTCAACGCCACGCGGCAGCGGGGGCTTTTGCAGCTTCAGCCTTCGCCGCTTTCGTTCGACCACGCGATTGTGCGGGTGACGCGAGACGCTGTGTTGCGGCGCGGTCCGTCGCTTCCTTCGCCGGCGCCGACGTTGAAGGCGATTCCTTCGTCGTTTCCTGCGGACAAACCGCTCTTCAACGACGACACCACGCTTTCGATGAACATCTCTTCGGGTCCTGCCTACCTGTGGCTCGATCCGACGATGACCTTGCAAGGCGGTCCCATCACGTGCCGTCACGTGCCCGAGTATGGTTACGCCTTGTTGCTATCTGATGCGGCCGACGGATTGGTTGAGATCGAGCCCACGAGAGCGGCGAATGAAGTCGATGTAAGGGAAACCTACATCATGACCGACGTGACCACGCCGGCCCAGATGGAGCTGGTATCGACCTACCGAGGCGGGATGGCGGACTATTACCGCTACGTGCGACGGGTGATAGAGCCCGCGCGCTACACGCAACAACTCACCGGCTACCTCACGCGGTTTTATCCCAAGATCAAATCATTGGGTCCCATCGAATGGTCGGATGATCGCGAGGCCAATGTGGTGACCGCGCACACGCGCTTCGAGGTGCCGGAGTTTTGGGTGACGGATGCCCAGGCTCGGTATCGGAGAGTCGAGGTGTATCCGTGGTCGTTTATAGATCGGCTGCCGCGGCCCGAAACTACGGATCGGGCTTTCTCCTTTGCACTGCCTTATCCACTGACGATCCGGCATCGCAGCGAGTTCGTCTTGCCGAAAGACTGGCCGACCAGCTCGGACTCTCACGAAATCGACGACGATACGTTCACGTTTAACTACGCGGCGCAGTGCAAGGGTCGAAATGCCAGCGCGAGTTATTGTTGGCAGACCCGTGCCGACGCCGTGCCTGCGACCCGCTTAGGGGATTGGATCAAGAAGATGTCCGAAGTCCGGGCGACCTTCGGTTATCAACTTCAGCAAAACATTCGTCTCGCGACCCTCGCCAAGCGGGAAGGCATCGTCTGGTCGCTGGTCGCCAGTGCGATCGCCGGCGTGGGGGTCGGGCTGGGTGTGGGCATGGTGCTCTATTGGTGGCGACCAAAGTCCGTCTTGCTCCCTCCGCCCATGGATTCTGCGCACCTGGCGGGGATCGGCGGCTGGCTGATCCTTTCGGCGATCGGTGTGGTCCTGCGCCCGCTTATCTTGCTGGGGCAGACCGAGCATAGCTTGGCATTGGCGGGCAACCTTTCGGGTTGGACGGTGTTAACGGATCTGGAAAGCGGAGGCTTCCGTCAGGGCTTTGCATGGTTTGCCTGGAGCGAGATCTTCATGCTGACCGTCTTGCTCGGCTGGTCCTCGGTCATGGTGTTTCAGTTTTTTCGGCGCAAAGCCTCGCTGCCGATATCACTGATCTCGATCATGGGGGTGACTTGTCTCTGGACCGTGGTGCACACCTTTTGGGGGCGGCAGGTGCTCACCGCGATAACCGAGGCGGAAAAATCCAGAACCGCAGGTGTCTTTTTCTGGCAAGTGCTGATCCTCGCGTTGTGGGTGCCTTACTTCCTCGTCTCGCGACGGGTCAAGGCCACCTTCCGCGCCTGAACGAGGGCGCCGCCTGGCTGGTTAACCGCCAGGCGCGCGCGCCGTCTTCACGGCCGCCTTACTTCACCGCCGCCCACACGCGTTGCACGTCGTCGTGCTCTTCGAGGGCCTGAAGGAATTCGCCCACTTCGCCGCGATGCTCGTCGGTCAACTCCGGGAACATCTTGGCCACGTAACCGATTTCGCTCGTGACCACGGTCCAGCCGTTCGCGCTCAACCACGTCGAGGCTGCGTGCACTTGCGTGCGGTCCGTGTGGAAACGCGCGCCGGTCGACCCTTCGGGGATGTCGTCGTTCTGCTCGTGAGTGATCGCCTCAAAATCATTCGCGCCCGCCTCGATGGCTGCGGCCTCCAAGTCAACCGCGGCTGCCGTCGTGTGCGCTTCCACGATGCCCACGTGTTCAAAGAGGAACTTGTTGCTGCCCGTGGTGCCGAGGATGCCCTTCTTGAAGAGCACGCGCATCTCGGGCGTCGTGCGTTGCACGTTGTCGGTGTAAACCTCGACGATGATCGGGATCTTGTGCGGGGCGTAGCCCTCGAAAACGATGTGGTCCATGACCATCTTCTCGCCGCCGATGCCGGCGCCCTTGTTGATGGCGCGTTCGATCACGTCGCGGGTGCAGCTGGCCTTCTTGGCCTTTTCCACCGCAGCGAAGAGCCGGGCGTTGGCCGCCAGATCGGCGCCGCCGATCTTCGCGGCGACGGTGATTTCTTTCACCAGCTTGCCGACGAGCTGACCCTTTTTGTTGTTAACGATCGCGCGTTTCGCGTGAAGCCATTGACGTCCCATAAGGCGAAAAGACGTAAGGCTCCGGATGTGCCTCCGCAACTCCGGAAACCGCTCCCGTCGCCTTAATCTGCGACCCCTTACTTCCGCTGATAAACCGCCGAGTCTCCCGTGCCCGCGTGCGGGGCGATCCACACGCGAAACTCTCCGGGCTCCACCTGATGGCGGCCGGCGCGATTCACGAATTCCAGCGCCGCGTCATCGAGCGCGAACTCCACCGTGCGCGTTTCGCCCGGAGCCAGCGTGACCCGCTGCCAGCCGCGCAACTCCTGGGCCGGACGCGCACCTTCCGAACAGGCCACGTCACGGATATAAAGTTGAGCCACCGCTTCGCCACTTCGCTTGCCCGTGTTGGTCACCACGGCGCGGGCCGTTGCGGGTTGTCCGGGTTTGGCGGATGCGATCTCCACCGGACTGAATTCAAACGTCGTGTAAGTCAGACCGAACCCAAAGCGGAACAGCGGGTCGCGCGTGAGATCGCGGTAATCGACCATCTCGGGACGCCCTGTGGTCGCATGATTATAGAAGACCGGCACCTGCCCGGTCGCACGCGGGAACGACATCGGCAACCGTCCCGTCGGCGCGAGATCGCCGCAGAGCACCGCTGCGAGCGCGGGTCCGCCTTGCAGCCCGGGATGCCACGCCTGCACCAGCGCGTTGGCTTGCGACGCGACTTCCGTGAGCACCAACGGGCGTCCGCTAAACACCACGACGACGAGCGGCTTGCCCGTGGCGGCGAGCGCGCGCAACAACTCCGGCTGGTGACCCGTGAGCGAGAGCTCGGCGCGCGAGGCGTTTTCGCCCGACCATCCGCGCGGTTCGCCCACGGCGGCGATGATGACGTCGGCTTCACGAGCCGCCGCGAGCGCCTTCTCGAAATCGCCCGCGTCCGCAGCCGAAGCCGACCGGGTAGCGTCTTCGTCGATCACCACCGACCCATCGGGCAGGGCGCGCGTGCGAGGGCCGGACGGCAACAACTCGCAGCCGCGCGAAACAGTGAGGGTGGTTGCCTCGCCGAGGCGCGCACGCAGGCCGGCGGCCAGCGTGACCACGTCATCGGGGCGTCCATAACCGGGCCAGGTGCCGAGCATCTCGGCGGCGTCATCGGCCAGCGGGCCCACCAACGCGATGTGGCGCGCATTCTTGGCGAGCGGCAGCGCACCGTCGTTCTTCAAAAGCACCAACGAACGCGCGGCGGCTTCGCGGGCGAGGGCGACCGACTCCGTTTGCAAGAAGGCGCGGGCCGACGCACCCGGATCGGCGAGGGGTTTTTCGAAGAGCCCCACCTGCAACTTCACGCGCAACACGCGGCGCACCGCTTCGTCCACCACCGCGAGCGGCACGGAGCCGTCGGCGACTTGGCTGGCGAGGGTGTCGCGGTAGCTGTGGGAAACCATTTCCATGTCGTTGCCCGCAGTGAGCGCGAAACGCGCAGCCTCGGCCGGGTTGGCGGCGTAGCCCCACTTGATGGCCTCGATCACGCCCTCCCAGTCGCTCACCACGAAGCCGGAGAACTTCCACGTATCGCGGAGGACGTCGGTAAGCAGGTGGTGATCGGCGACGGCGGGGATGCCGTCGGTGGCGTTGAACGCGCTCATCACCGAAAGCGCGCCGGCCTTCACGCCCGCCTCGAATGCCGGCAGGTAGGCGTTGTGCAACGTGAACGGCGTGATGTCGGTCGCGTTGTAGTCGCGTCCGCCCGTCACCGCGCTGTATCCAACAAAATGTTTCAGCGTGGCAGCCGCGCGGTCGGGCGCGGAGGGATCGGTGCCTTGGAACCCGCGCACCGATGCGGCGACGAGGCTCGCGCCGAGATACGGATCTTCGCCAAACGTTTCGGCCACGCGCCCCCAACGCGGATCGCGGGCGAGGTCACACATCGGGGCGAAAATCCACTCGATGCCCACGGCCCGCGTCTCGCGCGCAGCGACGGCCTGCGTGCGCTCGACCAGCGCAGGGTCCCACGCCGAGGCGAGGGCGAGGGGGATGGGGAAGGTCGTGCGATAACCGTGGATCGTGTCGGCGCCGAAGATCAGCGGCACGTGCAGGCGCGAGTCGTTGACCGCAGCCTGTTGCAGACGGTTGCGCAGGTCCGTCGCGATCTCGGGCGGGGCGCTCAGGATAAAGGCGCCGAGCCGGCCGGCCCGCACCTCGGCGATGGCGGCTTCGGCCTGCTCGGGGGTGTGAATGACGCCCTGCGAAAGCTGCCCGACTTTTTCCTCAAACGTCATGCGCGCGAGCAAGGCTTCGACGCGATCAGGCACAGTCGGGATTTGGGCGGACATAGGGAGTGCGAGGAGCAGGGAGAGCAGCGGCAAACGCATGGGCAAACCGCCACGATGGAACGAAATCTCGCCGCAGGGCAAACGCGGGTTGCGTCTCGCAGCCAAGTGGCATGGGCGACCATGTCGGGGAATGCCACTCGCGAGGGTGTGGCTGAAGCCGCTCTTACGGGGCGGAGGGAGGTCGGCGCTTGTCAGGGCGGGGGAGTCGGGGCCTTGTGGGGGCGCATGTCGTCTTCGCCTGCCATTTCCGCTCCCCTCAAGCCTCTCACTGGATTTCCGGATGCGGATGCTGTGCTTGATCGTTTTCTCACCGCGTCCAAGGAGCGCGGACTCGAACTCTACGCCGAACAGGAGGAGGCCATCTTGGAGTTGTTCGCGGGGCGTAATGTCATCCTCAACACGCCCACCGGTTCGGGCAAATCACTCGTCGCGGCGGCGTTTCACTTTAAGGCGATCTGCGCGGGTCAGCGGTCGGTTTACACGTGTCCGATCAAAGCGTTGGTGAACGAAAAATTTCTGTCGCTATGCCGTGAGTTTGGTCCGGACCACGTCGGCATGATGACGGGTGACGCGAGCGTGAATCCTGATGCGGCCATCTTGTGTTGCACGGCCGAAATCTTGGCCAACGTGGCGTTGGCCGGCGGAGAACGCGCGACCTCCATCAAGGTCGTCATCATGGACGAGTTTCACTACTACTCGGACGCCGAGCGCGGTTACGCGTGGCAGACTCCGTTGCTCTTGATGCCGTGGACGCGGTTCTTGCTTATGTCGGCCACGCTGGGTTCGACGGAATTTTTCGAGAAGGAACTCACGCGCGTCACCCGCGTGCCGACGGTGACGGTGAAGAGCGACCGGCGTCCGGTGCCGTTGGAATTCGAGTATTCGGAGACGCCGTTGGTCGAGCGTCTGGCGGCTTTGCTGGAGGATAAACGCGCGCCGATCTACCTCGTTCACTTTACGCAGCGCGCGGCGTCGGAGGCGGCACAGAGTCTGATGAGTCTCAATGTGTGTTCGAAGGAGGAGAAGGCGGCTATCGCGAAGGAGTTGGAAGGCGTGCGGTTCACCAGTCCTTACGGCAAGGAAGTGAAGCGTTGGTTGCGTCACGGGGTCGGTGTGCATCACGCGGGGTTGTTGCCGAAGTATCGGATACTCGTGGAGCAACTCGCGCAAAAGGGGTTGCTCAAGCTGATCTGCGGAACGGACACGCTGGGCGTGGGCATCAATGTGCCGATTCGCACCGTGGTGTTTACTCAGCTTTGGAAATACGACGGGAAGAAGGCGGCGATTTTGAGCGTGCGGGATTTCCGGCAGGTGGCGGGGCGTGCGGGTCGGCGCGGGTTCGACACGGTGGGCTACGTCATCGTGCAGGCGCCCGAGCACATGATTGAAAACAAACGCGCCGAGGAAAAGGCCGCGAAGGATCCGAAGAAAAAGAAGGTGGCCAAGCGCAGTGCGCCTGAGGGCGAAGTGGGTTGGGATGCGAAGACATTTGAGCGGTTGATGGTCGCGCCGTCGGAACCGTTGGTGTCGCGGTTCGATGTGTCGCACGGCATGTTGTTGCAGGTGCTCGGGCGCGACGAGGATGGCTGCAAGGTGATGCGGCAGCTGATCGCGGACTGCCACGAGACGCCGCATAAAAAGCGCGGGCTGCGGAAGCGGGCGTTTCAGTTGTTTCGCGCGTTGTTGGACCGAAAGATCATCTCGTGGATTCCGCCGGAGCCGTCGGGGCGGAAGCTGCGCGTGAACGTGGAGTTGCAGGCGGATTTCTCACTGCACCAGGCGTTGTCGCTCTACCTGCTCGACACGGTGAAGCTGCTGGACCGGGCGTCGCCGGATTACCCGTATGATGTGCTCACGTTGTGCGAGGCCATCGTCGAGGACCCGGACCAGATTTTGCGGCAGCAGATCAGCCGGTTGAAGGGCGATGCGGTCGAGCAGATGAAGGCCGAGGGCATTCCTTACGAGGAGCGCATGGAGAAGCTGGAGGAGATCGAGCATCCGAAGCCGTTGCGGGAGTTTTTATACGACACGTTTAACGCGTTCGCGGCGGTGCATCCGTGGGTGGGGCAGGAGAACGTGCGTCCGAAGTCCATCGCTCGCGAAATGTATGAACGGTATATGTCGTTCGCCGATTACATCCGCGATTACGGGCTGCAACGCGGCGAGGGGCTGTTGCTGCGGCATCTGTCGCAGGTGTGGAAGGTGCTGGCGCAGACGGTGCCCGATGACGCGAAGACCGAGGAGGTCGTGGAGATGGAAACGTATTTCCGCGAACTGATCCGGGGCATCGATTCGAGTTTGCTGGAGGAATGGGAGCGGCTGCGGAATCCCGACTACGTGGCGGAGGAGTTGGCGGGGGACAAACCTGCGCGTCCGTCGAGCTACGACATCACGCGCGACACGGTGGGTTTCCGCCGGTTGGTGCGCACGGCGATCTTTGGTTTCTTGCAGGAGGTGATGGCGGGCGACTGGGAGAGCGCGGCGTCGCGGCTGACGACGGGCGAGGCGTTGGCGGAGGGTGAAAACACGTTGATGTCGCCCGAGGCGAAGCGGATCGAAAGGGTGTTCAACGCCTACTTCGAGGCGCGCGGGCGGTTCCGTCTCGATCCCGAGGGGCGCTCGGCGAAGCACACGCATTTCGCGGAGGAGCGCGACGCGGCGGACACGTTGCAATGGACGGTGGCGCAGGTCTTGACGGACCGCGAGGAGCACAACGACTGGGAGGTGCGTTTCACGGTATCGCTCGCCGAGTCACGTGCGCAGGCGAGGGCGGTGGTGTGCTTCGTGGATGCGGGGCCGGTGGACGGGGAGGGCGTTTGAAGTGGCACGGGCATCCTGTCCGTGGGCTTGGGGAAGTCTCCCGGATCATGGGCAGGATGCCCATGCCACTTTAAGTCCCATACAGGCGGTCGCCGAAATCACCGAGACCGGGGAGGATGTATTTCTTTTCGTTGAGTTCGCGGTCCAGCGCGGCGGTGAAGATCGTGACTCCAAGGTGGGCGTGCTCGACGGCTTTCACGCCTTCGGGTGAGGCCACGATGCAGACGAGGCTGACTTCGGTGGCTCCGGCGGCTTTCAGCGCGGCGAGCGCGAGGAGCGCCGAGCCACCGGTGGCGAGCATGGGATCGACGACGAGGACGCGTTTGCCGGCGAGCGGCGGGAGCTTCTGATAATAGCTGTGGGCGAGCGCGGTGGTGTGATCGCGTTCCAGGCCGATGTAGCCGACGCAGACATCCGGAAAGAGGTCGGTGAAGGGCTGCACCATGCCGAGTCCGGCGCGTAAGATGGGCACGACGGCGAGCGGTTTCGACAGGGAGCGCCCCGTGTGTTTTTCGAGCGGTGTGCTGACGATGCAGTCTTGGATCTCAAGATCGCGCGTGGCTTCGAGCGCGAGGAGCAGGCCGATGCGATAGGCGAGCGTGCGGAAAGCCGCGGGCGCGGTGGTCTGGTCACGCAATTGCGTGAGGAGGTGAGCGCCGAGCGGATGGTTGAGAACGTGAAGCATGCGGGAGCGGCGTGCGTGCGGGTTAGAGCAGGTCGTGCTCCACCTTGTGCTCAAGGATGCCTTCGAGTTTACGGCGCAGGACCTTGGCCTTACCCTTGAACTTGGGCATGAGGGCGAGCCATTGGTAAACCTCTTCGCGCAGGTGCTTGGGCATCACGGGCTCGGTCGCTACCACGCGATCGAGGGCGCGCACGCAGGCGGCGGCGATTTGTTCGCACATGGCCTGGGCATCGGCGGAGCTATGCTGTCCGGCGAGGCGGACAACCTCGTCGAGTTTGCCGCGTCGGGGGGCGCCCCGAAGTCGGGTTTGCGCGGCGGTTTTGTAGAGGCCGATGCTGTTGACGACGATGTTGGCGGTGCGCGGGTAGAAACTCGTCATCAAGTTCCACGGATCGTTCTTCTGGTCGCCGCCGTGGCGAAAATCGCTGCGCAGGATCACCGAGGGAATATCGGCGAACTTGGCGAACATGAACTCGACGACCGTGCCGGAATCGAGCTCGGTGCCGTCGTAGTTGAAGAGGCCGAGGTCGCAGCCGAGCAGGGTTTGGAGATCGGCGTCGCGAATGCTGTGGGGGATCGAGTGGCGTTGCTCGATATTTTGGGGGAGCACGCACAGGTATTTCCCGTGAGACTGCTCGTAAATCGCCTCGGCAAGGTAGGCGTTGCCGACGAGGTGTTTGAGGCTGAAGAGCTCGCTGGCGAAATAGACGGTGTAGCTCTTCTTCTTGGGTTTTACGCCTTTTGCCATGAGGCGACAGCAAGTCTCACGGCGTGTGCACGCACAATGTTTTTCCCCATGCGGTTAGCGCGCTGCGTGTGAGGTTTACCGTTGTGGGTCGAATGAAGGAATTGAATCCGTGAAGTGGGGCTAAGCTTATCCTTTGGATTATTTTATGGGCTAAGACGCATCGTCATTGACGAGCGGTGCTTGTGGTGGTTTTCAGTCGCAACTCGTGTGAAGGTCGTGGGTGGTCGCGTGGCCCGAGATTAAGAGTCGCTCGGTTCATGCAGCCAGTATCCGTGGGTTCGCGCGTGTGAAACCATACGTCAATGCGCTCATTTTATATCAGCTTAGTTCTCCTCATCTTAGTGTTCATGTTTTGTGGACTCTACTATGTGCGCATGGAGATGAACACGCCCGGGCATCCCGACCGCATCGAGCGGGCGGAAATAGCCTTGAATGGTCCCGTGCGATCGCCGGAGCCGCCGCCTGTAAGGGTAATCGTAGTCCGCTCTGATGAGGCCGTGAAAACCACATCGACTCCGTCGATACCCGAAGAACACGAACGTGCTCCAGCAGTCGCAGAACCGAAAGAGCCTGAGCCCGTGGTTGAGGCATCGCCCACCCCTAAGGTTGATACGACCTACCGGTTAATAGACCGAATCTACAGGGCCCCCAGAAAGGTGCAGTCAGACGACTTGGATTTTTTCGGAAAGAAAGTGATTACGACCACCCCCGGCACTTTGTTCCTCAGGTTTAAGGGTGTAGCCACGAATACCGAATATCCCACAATGGAAGCGAAGGTTTCGATGGCTGATCTGTTCATCATCGACGGCGTTTATACCCGCGACCAAATCAACAAAGCTAAGAAGTGACAGGTATGTGATGGGCGTGCGACGAGGGGTGTGGGCGAAATGGCGGGGGGTATTCACAATGAAAAGTGAGCACGGATGAGTGACGCCAGTGCTTCCGGCGAGGCGGTGATGTCCACGGTTAATGCAGTTGTGGGCGGTTCCAGCGTTTCCAGCTGACTCTGCAGTAACGTGGCTTTGGCGAAGTGGGCTTTGCGGCCGTTTAGCCGTTCCTGAAGCAACCCGGCGGGGCCGTGGAGGTGGACGAGTTTTACGCACCCGGGATCGGTGATCAGGATATCGCGATAAGCAGCCTTCAGTGCAGAGCATGCGAGCACGGCGTTCTCGCGTGCGGACAGTCGGGCATCGATCTGGGCGCGCACGGCGGCCAGCCACGGCGCTCGGTCGGCATCGGTGAGCGGAATGCCGGCGGAAAGCTTGGCGATGTTGGCAGAAGAATGGAGGTCGTCCGCGTCCTTGAACTGCCAGCCAAGGGATTTGGCCAGCGTGGTGCCGATCGTGGTTTTGCCACTCCCGGCGACGCCCATCAGGACGATAACGCGTGGCTCTTTCAGCTCCCAAGCGCGCGTGCTCACCGGGTCGCGTCCTTCGTCGAAATCGTTGAGATCAAAAAACGTTTCAATGGGTTTGCCGGTCAGGCCATAGGCGGCGATGCGGTCTTGGAGGACAGGCGTGCGGTCGTCGCGCCAGCCGGTTTTCAGCATCATACGATTCCAGCTTAGGCATTGTTCATCGGTGCGGGATCCGCCGTTGGTGTGGGCCCACTCAAGGACGGCCTCATCGCAACCGCCGGCCAGCACCCGGGCCTTGAGCGCGGGATAATCAACGCCAAGGAACGAGCAGGTGCGCGCATCGAAGCCCATCCCGAGGTTTGCATGATAAGCGTCAGGCAAACGACCGGTCGCCTGCAGGCGGATTTTGTCGAGCATGCGGCCAAAATGCACGAGCCGGCCGGTGAGTGAGTATTCGCTGCGAAGTCCGGGGACGAAAGTCATGTTAATCGCGCCAGATGTAAGTCGCGGTGGCGAGTAGCCCGAACAGGATCGTCGGTCCCACTAGCCACATCGGGTGAATGGGCACGTGATACCTCTCAATGAGCCACCAGATCGCGGTGCATTTTAGGGTGATCAGTATCCACCCGGCGATGATCCATCGCTCTGCCCGTCGACTGCGAACTTCACGGGGAGGGGACACGCGGATTTCCTTAACGAACGCATGGTCGTAATCCTCGGGATTCGTTCGGCGGGTGAATAATTGCAGGATGCTAGCGAACATGGCGTGGATTATTAGGCAGTTAGTAGACTCAACAAATGCGCACGGACCATCTGATTTCAAACATGTTGCCCATGTTTATATCACAGGTAGACGGAGTGGTATGTCGCGTTTTTTCTTGCGTTTAGGAATTTAGCTAACATTGGTAGAGGCTTCATCGTCAGAGAAACGTTAGATGACAGGAACTGGTGAGTCGTCAGTGGGCATTGGGCCCGGGATGATTTGAAACCCGATAGTCGGGAACGGACTGGCAGCGGACGGGGATCGACGAATCATCACTATGAGTTCCAAACTCTACGTTGGCAACATGTCCTTCAAAACGTCCGAAGACGAGCTCCGCTCTGCTTTCGGTCAATTCGGTAACGTCACTGACGTTTACGTCGCTATGGACAAAATGACCGGCCGCCCCCGCGGTTTCGCGTTCGTTACTTTCAGCTCCCCCGAAGAGGCCAAGATCGCTGCTGAGAAGCTCAATGGCGTCGACCTCGGCGGCCGCGCTCTCACCGTCAATGAAGCCCGTCCTAAGGAGGAAGGCGCTGGCCGTTCCTTCGGTGGCGGCGGCGGCGGCGGTGGCCGTGGCTTCGGTGGTGGCGGCGGCGGCGGCGAACGCCGTGGCGGCTTCGGTGGTGGCGGCCGCTCCGGCGGCGGCGATCGCCGTTACTAATTCCTGTTTCGGCCTAAAAGGCTGATCACGAAATTTTCGAGGGCGAAGCGCCTACCGCGCTTCGCCCTTTTTGTTTTTCAATATTTGACCGCTTCGGCGGTTCTTTAGGATGGGCATTCCGCCTGTCCGTGGGCGCGCGGGCCGCGCGTCCTCTGCCGGCGTTCGATACGCGGGTATTCAGTCCGGCCCGTTTTGCATCCATGTCATTTAAAGATCTCAATCTCTCCGCGGACATTCTTCGCGGCGTCGTCTCGGCCGGTTACACGGACCCGACTCCCATTCAGCTTCGCGCCATTCCCGTGGTGCTGTCCGGTCGCGACTTGATCGCCTCCGCGCAAACCGGCACCGGCAAGACCGCCGCGTTCGCTTTGCCCATTCTTTCCAAACTCGGCGCCCATGGCCGCGCGCCCCGCGTGCTCATCCTTGAGCCCACGCGCGAACTGGCTGCCCAGGTCGAGACCGCGTTTCGCGATTTCGCACGTCACACCGATCTTCGCACGGTCGCCCTGTTTGGCGGTGTCGGCTACGGTGTGCAGCGCAGCGAACTCAAACGTGGCGTCGATGTGATCGCGGCCACGCCTGGCCGTCTCGTTGACTTTATCAAGGGCGGCGAGCTTTCGCTGAACACCATCGAAATCCTCGTTCTCGACGAGGTTGATCGCATGCTCGACATGGGCTTCCTGCCTGTCGTCAAAGATATCATCGCTCGTTGTCCCAAGGGCCGGCAGACCCTCTTTTTCTCGGCCACCGTGCCGCCCGAGATTGCCGCGGTCGCTTCGTTTGCGCTGCGCAACCCTGAGCGCGTCGAGTGCGGAGTGAATCGTTCTGTTAACCAATCGGTTAACCACGCGCTTTATCCGGTCGCTTGGGCCCAGAAGTTCGACCTGTTGGTCGCGTTGTTGGAGAAGACCGACTTCCAGAGCGTTCTGATCTTCAGCCGCACCAAACACGGTGCCGACAAGATCGCGGCCCGTCTTAAATCGGCGAAGCACACCGTCGCTATTTTGCACGCCAACCGGTCACAGAACCAGCGCATCGAGGCGCTCGCCGGTTTTAAGAGCGGTAAATACGAGATCATGGTGGCCACGGACATCGCCGCGCGCGGCATCGATGTCGCCGGCGTCACGCACGTCATCAACTACGATGTGCCGGAGAATCCCGAGGATTACGTGCACCGTATCGGCCGCACCGGCCGCGCGATGGCCGTGGGCGACGCGTTCACGCTCGTCTCGCCGGAAAACGCCGACGACATCCGCGATATTCAGCGCTTCATCGGAGCGAAGATCCCTGAGTTACGTCTCGAGGGCTTTCCGTATTCTCCCTTCGTGGTGAACCCTTCTTATCCGAAGAAGGGCCAGCAACAGCAGCGCCGCGGCGGCGGTGGCGGTGGTGGTGGCCATCGGCCCCAAGGTCAATCCGGGCCGCGTGCAAGTGGTGGACCGCGTTCGGAAGGCCAAGGCGGTGGAGGTCGTTCCGGTGGCGGTGGTGGCGGATTCCGTGGTCGCCGTTGAGTCACGCGGGAATGTTTCCCGTTTAAGCTAGAGTGGGGCCGAAGCCTTGGAGTTGTTTAAACAACCAAGGCTTCGGCCAAAAAATGCGGATCACGCTAAATCCGCGGCACAATTATATTTCGCTCGCCGGTAAAAGACCTATCTTCGGCTCACCATGAGCGACGAGTCTCCACCTCCTCAATTACGTCTGCGCCCTCGCAAGCGTGATGACGAGCCGGTGCCTGCCGCCAATCCGGCCTCTGTTGCACCCGCGGTTGAGGCGCCGCTTCCTGCGGTAGTTCCATCGGCGGAACCCGTCGTAGTAGCACCTCCGACGCCGCCTCAGGTTGGGGGGACGCCCGACGTCGCGGCTACCTCGCCAACGGAGGCGCCCGCGCGTTTCCGCTTAAAACCCAAGCTCGTTTCGGATGCTGAGGTTAAAGCGCCCGTCGAGAGTGCCGCACCGCCGGCGGTTGTTCCTGCTCCCGTGGTTGAGCTACCGCCTTCTGCACCTTCTGTGGACGCCACCGGTATTCCTCGGCTACGACTTAAGATGGTCGAGTCCGGTGCTGCTCCGGTGATGCCAGTGCCGCCGATGTTGGCGCCAGAGGTCCCGATGCCTAGAGTGCCCCCGCCGGCTTTCGCACCGCTGCCACCTCCGGTGCCGCCATCTCTGTCTCCTCCTGTTTCCGCACCGATCCCCCCGCCGCTGCCGGAGATAAGCACGCCTCCTCCTATGGCGGTGGCATTGCCACCCGTGGAAGGGGGATCACCTGCGGACGTAGTAACGCCCCTGCCTTCGTTGGCCTTGCGTCCCGTATCGGCGGTGCCGCCAGTTCCGGTCCCGCCATTGCCGACGTTTATTCGGCCAACCCTCAAAGTTGCTCCGAAAAAGAAGGTGACGCCGGTCGTTGTGTTGATCGCCTTAGTGGGTGCGTTGGCGGCAGTGGGCTACTTCGTTTTTATACGCGAGCAATCGCCGGCACCGGTGGTCGCCAATCATCCGGCGGTGTCTGCTCCAGCCTCAACACCAGCTGCTGCAGTTCCTCCCGCTGGCGCTCCGGCCGTGCAGACGCCTAAAGTATCGCAAATTCCGCCATTGCCGCCACCTCCGCCACCGCCCTCGGCCACGGCAACCAAATCCACTCAAAGTGTCGCTTCAGCAGCGGCTGCGGCCGCATTCCGGGCATGGATTAATGATGTGCGGATCACAGGCGTGCGGAGCGGAGCTGCACCGCGGGCCATGATCAACGGACGGCTGGTGCGTCCCGGCGATATAGTCGATGCCTCGGCAGGCATCGTATTCGACGGATTGGATGAAGAGCGGAAGCAGGTCGTTTTCCGCGACCGCACGGGGGCGTTTGCCACCAAATCGTATTGATGCTCACCAAGTATCCACCGGCCCTTTGGGGACGGGGATGGCTTGGCGGGCGAAGACCGGATCATCGGGATCGCGCATAAACGAGGCGACCATGCGCTCTGGTGCGTATTGCGGCTTTAGTTCTCCGGCGTCGTCGCAAAACGGACGACGCCACGCGAGGAATTCCGCTACGGCCGCATCGAAATCGGCGCGCGATTTGATGGTGATGATGCGGGCTTTGAACGGCTTGGCGGGGCCGAAACGCTTGGCATACCACGGGGCGACCTTGCGGAAGAACTTCGCGCCGTTCTCTTCGCCGTAAAACTCGCAATAGCGCTCGAAGTGCCGCCGCATCACGCGCAGGCGTTCATCGAGTTTGGGTTCGGGCAGCAGTTCTCCGGTGCGAAGGTAATGGTCGGTGCGCCGGAAGATCCACGGATCGTAAAACGCGCCGCGTCCCACGGATACGCCGGTGCAGCCGGTCTGCTCGATCATGTGCTTGGCGGCTTCCGGGGTGGTCACGTCGCCATTGCCGATCACCGGGATGGACTTCACTGCTGCGACCACGGTGCGGATGCCGGCCAAGTTGACCGTGCCGCTGAAACCTTGGGCACGCGTGCGGCCGTGAACAAAAATCGCGGCCACCCCGGCGTCTTCCAGCACGCGGGCGAGATCGGGGGCGGTGAGGTTATCGTCGTCCCAGCCGAGTCGCATTTTGGCGGTCACGGGAATCTTCACGGCTGCGATCATGCCGCGCACCAAGGAGGCGGTTTTATCGAGCTCGGTCATCATGGCCGAACCGCCACCGACTTTGACTACTTTCTGGACGGGGCAGCCCATGTTGATGTCCACCGATTGCGCGCCCATTTCTTGGCACAGGACGGCGGCATCGCGCATCTCCTCGGGCACCGAGCCAAAGAGCTGGATGGCGAGAGGGCGGTCTTCGGCGCAGGACTCGACGAGTTTGAGGGCGGTGCGGTTGCGCTCGATCAGGGAGCGGGCGTTGACGAGGTCGGTGGTTGCCCAGCCAAGTCCGCCGAGTTCACGCACGGTCAGCCGCATCGGCAGATTGGTGTATCCGGCCAGAGGCGACAGAAATAGGTTCGAGGAGAGCGTGTGCGGGCCGATGCGCATAGGAGATATTCGATCAGACTATGAAGACATGACGCGGCGATGGTCGAGGTTGCGAATCGGGTGGTGCGGAATTAGCGTCGTGACCAGATCACCTTGATGACTTCCTTGCCTCACTCGCCCCAGCCGGTGCTGCTTTACGATGGAGAATGCGGACTCTGCAATGCGGTCATGCGCTTCATGTTCAAGCATGACCGGCGAGGAGTGTTGAGGTTTGCGTCATTGCAGGGGCGGACCGGACAGGCGTTTCTGATCCATCACGGGATGAATACGCGGGATTTCGACAGCGTGGTGTTCATCGAAGACCTCGGGCGGGCGGATACGGCGTTTTGGCTACGCACGACGGGTGCTTTACACGCGATGGAGGCGATGGGCGGAGGCTGGCAGCGGCTAGCGCGGATGTTCCGGGTCGTGCCGGTGTCGTGGCGCGATGGGCTTTACCGGCTGATTGCGCGTATGCGCTACCGGATTTTTGGTCGCTACCGCCCGACTCCGCTGCCGAATGCGGAGTGGGCACGGCGAATCCTCGATTAACCAAGGGCGGAGACGGCGACCTTTATCCGGCGCAGGGCCTCTGCGAGGGTGGCGCGGGGGCAACCGAAGTTGATGCGCACGTGGCTTCCGCGTTTCGCGCCAAAAAAAGCGCACTCGCTCAGGCCTACGCCATGCGCCTCGAAGTGCGCGATGGGGTCAGCAAGGTTGAGCGACTCGATGTTGATCCACGCGAGGTAGGTCGCCTCGATGGGCGTGGCGACGTGCAAGCCCGGAAGCTCGCGAGCGAGGAAATCGAGGAGGAAGTCGCGGTTGCCCCGCAGGTAGGCGAGCAGGTCTTGGCGCCAAGGTTCGCTGTCACGGTAGGCGGCCTCGCAGGCAGCGAAGCCGAGCGTGGTGACTTCCGCGACGATGCCGGCGGTGGCGCGGACGAAGCGGGCGCGGAGGGTGGCGTCGGGAATAATGGCGAACGAGGTGCCGAGACCGGGGACGTTATAGGTCTTGCTCGGTGCCATGAGCGTGAGGCTGCGTGCGGCGATCTCCGGCGAGAGCGTAGCTGTAGGAATGTGAGGTAACGATGGATCGAGAATCAGATCGCAGTGAATCTCGTCGGAACAGAGCACGAGGTCGTGGCGCGTGCAGAATTCGCCGAGGCGCACGAGTTCGTCTCGCCGCCAGACGCGGGCGAGCGGGTTGTGCGGATTGCACAAGAAGAAGAGCTTGGTCTTGGGGGTAACAGCGCGCTCAAGGGCATCCCAGTCGATATCCCAGCGGGCGGTTAGTCCGGTGGTGTTGAGCACAAAGGGCACGGTAACGGAAACGCGGCCACTGTTTTTGGGCGCCGTCATGAACGGCGGGTAAACGGGCGTGAGGGTGAGCACTTCTTCACCGGGTTGCGCGAAGGCCTGAGCAGTGACGTTGAGGCCGCAGACCAATCCGGGGAGCCATACGATCCACGACGGATCAATGGTCCAGCCGTAGCGGGAGGCGAGCGCGTCGGTGACGGCGGAAACGGTGGAGGCGGTCGGACGCGCGTAGCCGAAAATGCCATGCTCCACGCGTTCATGCAGGGCGGCGAGGATCGCGGGCGACGAGCGGAAATCCATGTCAGCGACCCAGAGCGGAAGGATGTCCTTGCCGGCGTATTTCTGCCACTTTTGCGAATCGGTGCCGTGGCGTTGCGGAATGGTGTCGAAGTCGAAGCTCATGCGTGGAAGTGGGCGAACGATCACCATGGAGTAGAAAGGCGGTCGAGTGCGACGGTTTTTAGGAGGCAAGGATGAGGCATGGGCGGCGGCGCATGTTTCCCGAGCGATTGAGAGATTACGGGCAAGTGTGTGCGCATCCTAAACCGCTCTTGCGGGTAGGCGAGGGGGACGATTGCGTCGCGGAAATGAAGATCGGTTTCATGGGCGGTAGTTTTGACCCCGTGCATTTCGGCCACTTGGTCGCGGCGCAGGATGCGTATGAACGCGGGGGGCTCGACCGGCTCGTATTTGTGCCGGCGGCGCAGGCACCATTGAAACCCGGCAACGTGCAGGCATCGGCGGAGGCGCGGCTGGGGATGTTGCGCTCGGCGATCGAAGGAGACTCGCGCTTTGAGATCTCGGATTACGAGGTGCGCAGGGGTGGGGTGAGTTACACGATCGATACGGTGCGGCACATGCGTGAGCAGTTCCCTGGAGACGAATTGGCGTGGGTGATTGGGGCCGATCAAGTGGACCGACTACACCTGTGGCGTGAGATCGAGGAGCTGGTGAAACAGGTGGAGTTTATTGTGTTGGCACGGCCGGGTTGGGCGGTGGCGCGCCCGGCGGATATTCCGGGCCTTCGGCTGCGATGGTGCGAGGGGCACTTGGTTGAGATCAGCTCGACGGAAGTGCGTGAGCGCGTGAGGGCGGGATTGCCGGTGGATTATCTGATCCCGCACAAGACGGTTGAGTATCTCCGTGAAACCGGCCTCTATCGCGCAACATAACATGTCTAACACGTCTCAGTCTGATTCCACGTTCTCGTTGCTTAAGCAGTTGGTTCGCGCCCTCGATGAAAAAAAGGTCGGCGATCTGCGCGTGCTCAAGATGGGCCCGAAGTCCACCATCACCGACTACATCGTGCTAGCCACCGGCACATCGGAACCGCACCTGCGCGCCTTGCGCATCGAAGTGGAGCGGGTGCTTGATGCGGTGAAGCAGCCGATCGCCGGCATGGAAGTGGGCACCTACGGCAGCGGCTGGACGGTGGTGGACGCTTACCAAATCATGACCCACCTGTTCACTCCGGAACAGCGCGCGAATTACGCATTGGAAAAGCTCTGGAAGGACGCCGAGACGCTGGATGTCGCGACCCTGATCAAGGAGCCCAAGGCTGCCAAGCCGGTCACCAAGCCGGTGGCCAAGAAGAAGGCCGTGAAGAAAAAGGCGGCGGCAAAGAAACCGGCAGCCAAGGTGGCCGCGAAGAAAACTCCGGTGAGAAAAGTGCCGGTGAAGAAAAAAGCTACGGCGAGCGTAAAGAAGGCGGTAAAGAAGAAGTCAAAGTGAGCCGGCATGAAGGGAATTCCCTACGGTGCCGTAAGAGTTCGGCCTTGCTGTGAAAAAAGGTGACCGTTTCAATCTCTGCACTGCTCGCATTTGAGCCTTAACATACATACCTAGGATTCATATGAAAAACATTCGTTCCAACAAGGGCTTCACCCTCGTCGAAATCATGATTGTCGTGGTCATCATCGGCCTCCTCGCCGCCATGGCCATTCCCGCCTTCCAAAAGGTCCGCACCGCTTCCCAAGACAAGGCCGTGTTGAACAACGCCCGCCAGCTCGGCGCTGCCGCTGACCAATACTTCCTCGAGAACGGTGTTTCCACCGCCGCTGTGACCTCGCTGGTCGGCTCTTCGGCCTATATCAAGGCCCTCAGCACCGTGGCTAATGAGACCTACCCGGGGTCGTATACCCAAGGCATTCCGATCTCCATCTCCGGTATCGCCGCCGCCCGCACAATCACCTACCAGCAATAAGCTGATTTAGGCTTTCAACCTACGACCGCTCGCACACGCTGCGGGCGGTTTTTTTATGCCTAAACGACTGCTTCTACTCGGCTTATTGGTGTTACTCGCCTCGGTTCTGGGGTTCTTCACGTTTTCACCGGCGCGTGCAGTCGAGATCGTTCGCTATACTGGCTATTGGATTATCCTCTCATCCACTGTTCTTTTTGTTTGGTATTTGGTGCGTAGTCTCGGGAGCGAATGGTCGCAGCTCAAAGCTGTTCGGAATTGGTGGCTGGCTGGGCTGGTCGTCTTAGGTGGGAGTGTGTTTTTGCACCTGCACGAGCGTCACGAGTTCAAAATCGTGGCCGATGAGGTTGTGCTAAGTTCGACCGCGATGCAGATGCATTTTGAAAGGGAGACCGCAATGGTGCTTCGCGGTTATGAATTCGCCGGTAACTTTGCCGCTATGCAGGTGGCGTTGGACAAACGTCCCTTATTTTTCCCTTTCCTGCTGTCCGTGGTGCACGATGTGACCGGCTACCGGGTCGAGAATGTATTTATCCTGAATGCCCTGATAAGCGTGGTGCTGATGGGGGGCTTTTACTTGGTTGGATGTAGATTGGGTGGACGAATGGCCGCTGGAGTAGCGGCGGTGGTCCTGGCGTGCTCCGTGCCCTTAATCGCACAGAATGCGACCGGCGGAGGTTTTGAGTTGCTGAATATCGCGATGATCTTGGTCACGCTCTGGCTGGGATTACGATATGCCGAGCGATCTGATTCGGACCGGTTGTGTGCCTTTGTGCTTTCTGGAGTATTGCTGGCGCAAACACGTTATGAATCGGTGTTGTTCATTGTGCCGGTGGGGTTGTGTGTGCTTTACGTTTGGAGTCGTGAACGACGAGTGGATTTACCATGGCCGCTGATCGTCACGCCGCTGCTGTTGTTGGTCTATCCTCTCCAGCATAACGTCTTTAAGCTCTCAGAGGCCTCTTGGCAGCTGAATGATGTCGCCGGTGCCACCTCACCTTTTGGATTCAGGTATTTTTACGATAACATCGGCCATGCAATGAATTTTTTCCTGAGCTTTGATGGTGTGCAGCCCAGTTCATGGCTGTTGGCCATTCTGGGCGTCTTCGCTACAGGCATTTTTGTGCTGACCGTTTATCGGGAGCATCGGGAGATCTTCAGCCAGAAGCCCGAATCTTCGGTTGCCGTGATTTTCTTGGCCGCTCTCATCGCCCATACAGCGCTGATGTTATGCTATTTTTGGGGCAAGTGGGATGATCCGATCATTCGGCGTCTTAGTTTGCCGGCTCATGTGCTGATGATCTTGGCGATTGTGTTTGTGATGCCGCGGCTCTTTTCGCGGCCGAAAAGCTGGCGCTATATAATCGCATTATTTGGGCTCTATATCGTTGGATATACGGTGCCCGCGTCAGCGATGCAGCGTTACACACAGGAGAATTTCGCGGCGCGCACGACCAATTGGCTGGCTGGCTATATCCGCACCTTGGGGGATCGTTCGGTGCTGGCCATCGACAATGCCGCCGGCCTGCAGTGGTTTCTTTACCGAAAATCCAGTATCAACCCACAGCTTTTTGCGATCCGGTTTGAGGAGTATCTATTCCATTTCAACCTACATAGTTTTAACGACTATCTTGTCGTGCAACGCGTGGGGCTGGATTTGAAAACCGGGCAAAAATTTATCTCCGTTGATGACGATGTGGGGCCGGGGCTCACGCTTGAGGTGATTGAAGAGAAAGCATTCTCGCCGATTTATCTGATGCGGTTAAGCCGAGTCGTGGCGGTGGATGAGGCAAAGTTGAAAGCTTGGGCCTTGGAGAAACGCCAGTTCCAGAAAGATCGAAGCGACGGCAAGGTCATATTGAGCAATGCAGGCAAAGATGAGCCAAACCAGCTAGCGGAGTGGTTAAGGAAACTGCCTTGAGCGGGGCGCTTTAGCGGTTGTCCAACGTGCGCAGAAGGAGCGTATCGAGTTCCTGCAGCGAGCCATCGACGACGATGGCCAGTTCGGTGGCACTGAGGCGGTGAATGAAAACGCTGTGATTAATCACGGCGTCCGCACGGCGCACGCGCAGATAAAGCGCGAGCCGTGCGAAACGCAGGCGATCCACGATTTTGAGCGACTCGCCATCCATGGTTTTATTTAAGTCGTAAATAACCGGCGAGAGCCGGCCTGCGGCGATCTCAGCGGCCACGCTCTTACGCAATTGCTGGTAGAGAATCTCGTGTTTGATGTCCCATTTTCCCCGGCAAAAACTATAGACATCTTGTAGCATCGTGGCGCTCACGCAGTAGAGGCCCGGCTGAAGTGTTGTCCAATACCGTGGACGAAGGTGATTATAGAAAGGAGCGAGCTGTTCGCTATGAATCCCTTCGTAGGCCGGATCACCGTTACCAAAATAAGACAGGTAGATGGGCTCGTTGGAATGGCGGTTTTCCCGCAGCCAGCGCGCGAGCGACGGCAGTTCCTGACCCCAGTCCAGCGAACTGTCCACAAGGTAGCGGTAGCCTTGAGAAGAGCCGCCTACGAGCGGGTTGAAATAGGCAAGATAGTTGGGATAGCTGCACCACGCGGTGGTCATGGCGAGCAGGGCCAGTCCAACGGCGCCGATGCGAACGAACCTGTGGGCGGCTTCTCGAGCTAGCAATCCGGCAAGGATGAAGAGCACGGGATAGGTCGGCAGGATATGGCGATGACCGATGTTGAGATGGCTGGTGAGGGAGAACGCCCAGTAGACGATGAAAAGGGCCAGCAGGGGCGCCACCCGGCGCAAATCCTTCAAGATGGCCGTATGGCGACCGCGCCAACGGAGCAAGGCCACGCCTGCGGCCATGGCCACGGCGAGGAGTTCGGCGGGAGGGGTTTTAATCAGAAAAGCCCAAGGGAAAAAGGAGACCCAGCCGGTGTTACTATAGTCACCGATGAGGAATGCCCCGCGCGCCTCGGAGGCATAGAGCACGTAGGAAAAGCCTTGGAGAAAGGCCTCGGGCAGCCAGTGGCCGTCGCGTGCCGCCAGAATGAACGCTTTCCAGAAGCCGCCTTGGGGCATGACCATGTCCCAAGGCAGGTAAAACTTGAGTCCTTCGGGGAGTCCGGGAGCGAACGCGGAATAACGCAGCCCGAAGAAAACCCAGATAACCGCCCATGCGGCGACAAGGTGGGCGACAACCGAAAGTGCGATCGTGAAAAAACGTAGGTGCCGTTGCTTCAAGACATGCTCCCTTCCTCCGCAGGCAATGACGAGCGGGCGTTGCTCAATCAGCCGCCAGACGAGCAATACGCCAAAGGTGGGAATGAGCAGCAGAAAGGAAAATTTTGCGACGGCCGCGAGGCTGGTCGTCACCAGACTCAGGGCCACGGTGCCAGGAGTGATCCGCTCCAATTGACGCCAATACGCGCCGACCGCTGCCAGCAGGAAAAATGTCACCGTCATGTCCGATGTCACGAGTGGTCCGTGTGCGAGCAGGGTGGCGGAAAAGGCATAAAGGCTCAGCGAGAACAGCCCGCCCCAATCGCCCCAGAGCCGGCGCGACCACACGAAAACCAGAATTCCCGTGGCCACGCTCCAAAGCATCATGGCGGCGCGAGCGGTCGCCAGTAGGAAGTCGGTGGAGTTTCCCGACTCGAAAAAAAACGCCTGGCTAATGCGCCAAACGTGGGAAACTGACCAGAGCCACGGTTCCCGGGCCGGCTCAAGCACCGGACGTTGCACTAGCAGCGGTAACGCTGCCCAGCGCTGGGGCAGGTTGCCGTTTTCGGGTTGGAGTCGGTAGTCGTTGAATCGCCAGTAGCTGTAGCCCGAGGTGAGATGGGCCGTCTCGTCGCTGGTCACGGACTTGTCCAGAGTCGCGCTGATTCCGAGCCAGGCATGCAGGGCCAGCAGCAAGGCGGCACAGGCGGTGATGACAGGACGACGTAATGAGGACGGCATGTGGCAGAGCGACAAAATCGTGGACACAGCCTCATGGGGTCGTGACGTTCGTCAATCAACGAACGCCGCCGATGAACGCCGAGGAATACGCCAATCTGGAAAAAGTGGAACGCGATCACTGGTATTATGCCGGCAAGCGCCGTTTGGTGCGCTGTTGGCTAAGCCGGGTGAAGCCGCCTGCCGCTACGGACGAGTTGCTCGATTGCGGAGCCGGCACGGGCCTGTTCGCCAAGGAAATGGAGTCCGAGTGCCGGGTGTGGGTGCTCGATGACCATGCCGAGGCGTTGCGCATTCTGAGGACGCGATTTCGGCCCGAACGAATTCTGAGTTTGTCGGGGGACCAGGTTCCGCTGTCGGATGGTTCGCTCGATTACGTCACCGCTTTGGACGTGCTTGAGCATGTGCCGGATGATGTGGCGGTGGTGCGCGGGTTTCATCGGCTGTTGAAACCCGGCGGAATCGCGCTGGTGACGGTGCCCGCGGGTATGGCGCTGTGGAGCGACTGGGATGAGGCGCTCCACCACTACAGGCGTTATGATCGGGACCAGTTGCGGAATCTATTTCCAGTCGCGGACTGGGATGTGGTCCATGTGAACTACACTAACGTCATCGTCTACCCAGCTGTCTGGTTGGTGCGGAAATGGCGTCGCAGGTTTCCCTCAAAATCGGGAAGTGCGCGTTCCGAAGACCAAGTCCCGTTCCCGGCGCTTAACCGGCTCCTCCGGGGGATTTTTATTGGATTGGGACTCTGCCGCCTGCCGTTCCCATTTGGTGTGAGCCTGTTGTTGGTGGCCCGCCGACGTTAAGCGCTAGGGTCGTATCACTGGAGGGAGTTCCCCTGCGCCGGCCTCCAATATACGCACAGCTCCCACGGGTTGGGAATCTTCGCCGATCAGCCCGAGTTCCATTACTTCCGACGGAGGAAACCCGGTCGGCGCGTTGAATCGGAGCGTCAAGCGGCTGAGCTTGTCGAGGGGGATGGGCCACGTAACGGGCAGCGCCTCGCCTGTCGCCGCTCCGTCCAAGTTTAACGGGGTGATCAGTCCGGACGTGTTGCTTGCATCGAGTATAAAAAGCGTGCGTGGGTTTTGCGTGATGTTGCGCACTTCGATTTTCGCAATGCGGCCCGGTCGGGCGGCGAGTGTGAGACTGAAGCACTGCGCCAAATCCGCGGCGGTTTGGTCGCGTGTCAGGGTAGCCGTGGAAAGCATCGCGATGGATCGTTCGTTACGCACCCAAAACGAATAGCCCTCCATGCCAAAACTACGGTGATAATGGTTGTGCAGGTAAGCGAATAGCGGGCCGTCGGGACGGAAACCATGCGAGCGCAAGCCGGAGAGCAGGGCTTGCTGGACGACGAGGATGGAGCGGGGCGCATTTTCCAGCCGGTCGATGATCGCGTGCTGGCGATCATCGCTCAGCAACGAAAACCAGTGAGTGGCATTGTCCAGGGTCGGTGTATCCAGACCGGTCCACAGATTGAGACTGTAAAGACCGGGAAGCGTTACGAGCATGTCACCGTGGGCCCGGGCGTTTTCTGCGATCACTTGGAGGGCGGAAGTTACGCTGGCGGGCAGTCCAATCGACTCAGCTCCCGCGAGGCCAAGAGGGTGATGATCCTGCCTGTCCAGCCGAGCGATCTGGACGAGCGTAAATGCCATGTAGCCGCCGATGGCGAGAAAGCCGCCGTGAATGCCTCGACGCACCCAGCGTGACACGTTTGCGCCGTTGTCAGGCATGAGGAGGCTCAGAGCTTCTTGCAGGCCCAAGGCCATCAGCGGCACCCATAAGAAGGTGCCCCAGTTTAGCTGACTTCCGGCGATTGGGTAGGCGTGCAGCGCCTGCAATACGAGCAGGATGGCTATCCATGCTCGTGCCAAGGCGGGCCCCAAGGCGCCTCCCCGGGGGCGTTCCAGCGGCCAAGCAAACAGGCCGGCGAGCGGAAGCCCGTAGCTTAATCCCACCGCGGCCTGGCTGGCTGCGAATTGCGGCAATAACGTGAATTGGAAAAAAATCACGGTAGTCACCCGAATCCATGCAATGAGATATGCCAGGCGTCGGTCATCCGGGCGGTTTGACGCAAGGATAACCAGGACCAGCGCGATAGCGCCTACGGCCAGCACGCCCGGCCGCCAGCGCATCGGAAACGAATATACTCCGGGGTGTTTCAGCGGAGCGATCACCACACCTTCCCAAAGGCCCCTTAAACTTGTGCCATGGGCGAGCAGACCCACGGAAAAAGCAATCGTGACGACGATGCCGGCGAGCACGAAGCAACCGATGATTCGCGCGTTGGCAGGACGTGTCTGAGTGGCCGGCCCGATGGCGAGTGTGGTCGCGATGATTGCACCGCCGGAAAGCAGCGCGAATGTCTGAACCCACGTCTCAGCGCCCAATCCGCGCATGAGTGCCCAAGGCAAAAGCAGCCCGAGACACGCCAGCGCCAAGCGACGCGTTTGGGATTGAAAGGCGGGTAGGGCCGACAACAGCCAGAGCCCGGAGGCGGCGATGAAGAAAACGCCCACATTGATTTTGGTCAGGGCGAGACCGGCCCCCAAGGCACCCAGCAGGACGGCAAAAAGCGTCATGCGGCCCGATTGAAGGGTTTCCCATCCCAGCCATGCGGCGGCCGCGACCAGCACGGTAATCGTGCTGCCTGGATGCATGGGTTCGTTGATCATGATCCACAGGTAGGTGAACACATCGGCCAAGGTGAAAATCACCAGAGCCCACGCTCCACCGGCCCGCCGCACCAGTAAGGCGCAAAAAAAGGCAGTGCCAGTCCAGTTGACCAACGTGATCAGGCGGCCCGTGGTGTTGTTCCATGCGAAACCAAGAGTGTGCTGAAGCGCATTGTAGGTCTCGTAGAAGGCCGGACCGTATTGGCTGTAGACATGATCGTAAAGCGCTCCACCCAAGCCAAAGTTGCGCAGGCTGATCAAGACGTAGCCCTCGTCATCGTAGAGCATGAACCGGCTGAACAGGAGGCTGTGGCCGGCCCAGACGAGCACGATCCCCATCAAGACTAGTCCGGTGATTCCGGCGGATCGCTTAATCAAAGCCATTCCTGTTTTTGACGATGTAGTGGGGACGTTGTTTTACCTCGTCATAGATACGGCCGAGGTATTCGCCGAGCACGCCGATACCGATAAGCTGCACGCCGCCGAGGAAGAGCATCAGCGTGACCAGCGTGGTGAAACCTGTCTGTGCGATCTCGATGCCGAGTAGTCGTCGCACAACGAAAAAGAGGCCCACCGCAAAGCCCAAGCCGGCCGTGACGAGGCCCGCGTAGGTTAGCATCCGCAACGGCAGGTGGGAGAAACTGAAAACGCCATCGAGGGCGTAGCGCACCAGGCGGCGAAAGGTTTGCCCAGGTTGTCCGGCGGCACGTTCTTGGCGGTCATACACGATCTCTCCCTGCGGGAATCCCACCCACGCGCGCAGGCCGGGGAAGAATCGGTGTTTCTCCGAGAGTTGATTGAAGGCCGCGACGGCCTGTTTACCCAACAGGCCGAACGTGCCGGTATTGGCCTCGACCGGAAAGTCGGTGAGCGTGCGGAACACTCGGTGGAAAAGATCAAACCCAACGCGACGCGGGCCGGTTTCCTGCCGAGAACGACGCACCGCCAGAACGACCTCGGTGCCGGCCTGCCATGCCGTGATGAGCTCAGGGATGAGTTCGGGCGGATCCTGTAAATCGGCATCCATCGTAACCACCGCATCGGCGTCTTTGGCGTGGGCTAGACCGGCGGTGAGCGCCGCTTGATGGCCGAAGTTGCGCGAAAGTTCGATGAGTCGGAAGCGGGGGTCTTGGGCGCATTTGGCCTGCAGCAAGGCACCGGTGCGATCAAGGCTGCCATCGTTGATAAAAATCGCACTCCAAGCAAAACCCGGAGCACCGGCGAACACGGCTTCAAGGCGACGCAGCAACTCGGGCACAACCGGCTCTTCGTTGAAGACCGGAATAACGAGGGTGACACGGGGAGTGGAGTTCACGATGAAGGCGGCGGGCTTGTCGGGACGTGGGATAAATCAATTCCGCGCCGGTTTTCCAAGCGTAGGTTCCAAACAATTACGGCCACCAGAGTAACACCGGCGGCGAGCAGCCATCCGGCGGAGGGCGCGAGGTCGCCGGCGAAGACGAGGGACAGGCGCGTCTTGGAGAGGGCATTTATCGCAAAGGTGCCTCCATGGATCGGTGCATAGGCGAGCGGGTCGGAGGAGGGGTTTACGGATAAGGCGAGGTGCTCGCCGTAAAGCTGCAAGGCCACGCCAAGCGTGAAGTCGAGCAGGAGGCCAGCGCCAATGGCTCGGCGCATTCCTGGTGAAAATACGTTCCACCGAGCGGCCACCGCAGCTAGTGCTCCTAGTGCGATGGGGATGAGGGTTATGTGTGCGACACCCCAGCGCATCGGGGCCATGTTGGCTCCCACTCCGACCACGATCAAAAACGCACAGGCCAGCACGACCGGCCAGTGCGAATGTAGTCGTCGGAAGAACAACCCACAAAATCCGAGCAATCCACCGACGCCGAGTGTTAGCGGTAGACAGACTTGGTAAATGCAGAACAGGTAGTCCCGCCACCGGGTCAGGGCGTTGGTTTGGGCGAGCGGACCGTAGTCGTTGCTTAAGAAAGGATGGGGAACGAGCGTGCGCAGGAGATTTTCGCCGAAGATGGGAAGCTGGGACTTGATGCCCAGCGCTTGCGCATATTGGACGGTGGTGTTGGCCCCGAAGACTTTTTCGCTACCGTAGCGAAGCACTGCCCAGCCAAACCAAGTGAGCGCAAAACCTCCTGTGACAACCGCGAGCCGGGCGGCCTGGCGCCAAGTAGCCCCGGCGTTCCAGCGCGGGTATTGGATACATAAATACGCGGAAGCCAGGACGATTGCGTAGGGCGCAGCGGAGTAGTGAGTGAGGACGCCGGCGGCGGTGAGCAACGCTGCGGCGAGCCAGCGACGGGTATCGGCGGGGGCGGTTCGCCACGCCATGGCAACGCCAGCCAGGGTGAACGCGGCGGCGGAGAGCTTCGTCCACGGAAACGTGGTGTTTTGGACAAACATCGGATTGGCGAGCAGTAACAGGGGGAGCAGCGCGAGATGTTGCGGACGGCATCGCCATTTGGTCATCAGGAGGGCGATGGCAGGCACGGAGCAGCTACCCAAAAGTGCGGTGAATATCTGAAAATAGAAAAAATCGATGTGCCTGGACGAGCCAAGGAGCGTTGCGGTGACCGCGTTGATGAAGGGCGGGCGGGCGGCCAGATGATACATGCCCAAAAAAGAGAAGTCCGGAGTCGGGTTGAGCAGGAAAAACAAGGCGCGCTGATAGTGTTCGACCCAGTCAGCCGCCCATTCGCCGCCCGAATAATTCCGTATAAATGCCAAGGCGAGCAGTCCTCCCGCGATCACCAGTCCCCACGCCTTAAGCGTCGCACGTGTATCGGGTGTTTGCCACCAGCCACGGGCTTCACGCCAGCCCGATAGCCATCCGGCGAGGGCGAGTAGCGCCGGTCCCCATTCCCATGCGAGCAGAGGCGCGTGGTAGAGATACGCAATCGTCCCGAGGAGGTAGAGCGTGGCAAGGCCGGCGAAGATTGTGAGCGTCAGCCGTTCTTGGGGGACGTAGCCGCGCAATAGGCGTGCAAGCAAAAGCCCGCATCCTGGCGTTAAAAAAACAAACACACTCAGACAGGTTGCGTAAGCGGTAAGCATATCGGTTCAGGGCGCGGGCGGTGCCGGCGAGTTCCAAAGATAAAGCGACCACCATCCCGTGACCACCTTCTGCTCGGGCGGGCGGTGAAGATTGAGGGCGATGCCCCAATCGGAGCCTCCGGCAGGCAGAGCGGTGATCTGCCAGTTTTCAGGAAGATAGGCGCGGGCATGGATGTAATCGAGCGTGTGTCCGGTCAGGAAACGCACGTAGAGCCCGTCCTCCGCATGGTAAAAGCGGTTCTCCGAATAAATCGTGAGCAAGGGATTCCACGGGAACCATACTCTGCCTTTGAATTGCCGGGCGATGGCTTCACCCTGATGGATGTGTTCGACGACGGGTGTGAGCGGTCGTCCCGAATTAAGCACCAGCCGGGTCCCGATCAACACCACCACGATCAGTGCGGTGCCGGTCGGCAGCCAGCGACAGGTTCGAGCGAAGCGTTCCGGGACCGCTTGAGGAGCGCAGACCGTGACGGCAGGCAAAAAATAGAGCAGGCTTTGCAGCGAATTGAGCGTGCCTCCCAAAGTGAGGATACCGGCGAGCCCGGCGGGCAGCGTGCAAAGCCATGCGAGCGCAGGCAGTGAAAGCGGTGAGTCGCGGCGTAAAAGGTGCCGGCGGGCCAACCATAGTCCGATTGCGGGGAGACCCACATGAACGGCGAGCAAGGGGCTTAAATCCCAGAGTCGTCGCTGCACTTCCGCCGTCCATGGCAGGCGTCCCGGCACTTGCACCAAGTTAAACCAGAGTTCCCTGGCCCCGAATACCAAGATGGCACCCAAGCCGAGGGCCACACCCAGAAGTGCCACGCGCAACGCATGAACGCAGGCGGCCCGTCGGCCAAACAACCAGCCGAGCCAGATGATTTCGGCGACCGCGACACCGACAGACGTTTGCTTGCACATCAGTGCGGCCACCGCGAACAAGGCTGCTAGGTTGCCTCGCAACGTGCCTGGCGGAGCACTCCCGGTGCGTGCAAGCGTGAGTAGCGAAAGCAGCCCGAATGCGACCGCGTAGTTGTCGGCTTGAAGATAGCGAAAACTGGCCGCCGGCCAGATTGCCAGCGCCAGTGCCGCCGCGATCCATCGCGAGGAGTGGGTGGCTTTCCCTGGCCAGGCCAAACAGATCGTGACGATGATTCCTGCGGTGAACGCCAGATTGATGCAGTCGGCAATGAGCAGCGCTGAAACGACGTTTGTCGCAAGGGTGGCGGGCCAAAGCAGAAAAACGGGCAAGGGCCCGTAAATCCAAGTGGTCACCGCGCCGGTCTCTGCTGGTGGATAGACCGGCAGGCCCCGGGCAAGGAGAAAACTTGGTTCTAAACGAATATCGTTCCACACCTGCAGCGGGAAGGCGCAAAAACA
>CBRAFO010000016.1:0-49673 GCA_967755175.1 uncultured Opitutaceae bacterium
TACGCAGTCGGTTTCCCCGCGGCTTCGCCCCGCTCGCTTTCATCCCCCGTCCCGAGCGCTCGCAAGCCCTCAACGAGATTTACCTGAACAGGTGTTTCGTCGGCTGATCGCGCGAGACTTTCTATGTGCCCCAGTCCTCGGTCTCGCATCCTCCGCGCGTCCTCATCCCCACCTCCCACCTTCTTTGGCCAGCGTCCCCTCTTCGGTCAGCCACCACGCTGACGTTATCTCGTGCTAACCCGGCACGGGCACAGAAATGCCCTTTCACCGCCCTGATGCCTGCCGCCAAACGTCAAGCCACGCATCCCACAGATACCTCCAAAATGAATCCCTCATTGTCCAAGTTAACCCGCGCACTGGGCCTCGCCCTGTTTGCCGTCGCCGCGACACACGCGGCCACCGTGTCGTTCCAAACCCCAACCACTATCACGGCCGACACCGCGCTGGACACCGCCTGGAACGGCGGAGCCAACACCCTGGTGCAGGCGGTCAGTTTCGGACTCACCGCCACGGTGACCACCGCCGGCGGCCAGACCATCGCCTTCACGTCCGGCGCGGATGTCGGTGACTTCGACATTCCCGCCTCATCCACGACCGCCGCCGGCGTTTACAATGGAAATCTCCAGAACGACACTTACGCCGGCACGACGGGAGACACCAACTTCGACACCGTCCTCGGCAGCAATGCCTGGCACAACAACACCAGCGATGCCACCCGCCCCCTGACCGTGCGCATCGGCAATCTGACTCCGGGCCAAAACTATGTCGTCTCTCTCTTCACGGCGGATGACCGCGCGGGCAGCGCCGGTCGCAGCCAGGCCTACTGGAGCGGCTTCAGCTCCGGGACCTTCAGCGGCGGCACCTCCGGATCGTTCAGCCAGACCACGCCGACCATGGTGATCGGCTCCTTCACCGCGGATGCCTCCGGCTATCAGGACATCTTCATCGCGCAGACCGACAATGTCGGCAACGCCGACACCCACTTCGCCGGCTATACCCTGTATGCCACGCCGAACTTCGTCCATCCCTCCATCCCCTGCACCGCCGACGAACTGGCCACCATCAAGAACAACCGTGACAAGCAGCCTTGGAAACGGGGCTACGAGCTCCTCGCGGCCGACGGGCATTCCACGCTGAACTACACCATGACTAACCCCGTCCCCACGAATGTCAGCCGGGCGGGGTCCTACGACGCCAACCTCGGCCCATGGCAGCAGGATATGATCGCCGTCTATAACCTCGCGCGGATGTGGTATTTCACCGGCGACCCCGCTTATGCCACCAAGGCGCACGACATCCTCATCGCGTGGGCGACCACAAACACCAGCTGGTCCGGCAACGAATCCGGCCTCGCCCTGGGCGACTACGCCATCAATTACGCCGGCGGCGCCAGCATCCTGCGCGGCACCTGGTCCGGATGGACACCCGCCGACACGGCTGCGGTGAAGAACTACTTCTCAAACGTTCTCTGGCCGGCTGCAATGGGCGGAGGAAACGTCCTCGGTCCCTGTAACAAAGGCGCCATCTACATGGAGGCCGGTATCGCGATCGCCGCTTTCTGCGACGACGCCACCAAGTTCAACCAAGTCCTCACTCTTTACCGCACCTTCCACGGCTCCGGCCTGATGGATACCCTGTCCATCGGCGAGGTAGGCGAGACGGGTCGCGACGCGGGCCACGCCTTCGGCGACCTCAACGGCCTGGCCTTCACCGCCGACGTCGCGTGGAAGCAAGGCGTGGACCTCTTCTCGGAATTGGACAACCGGCTGCTGGCCTGCGGCGAATACTACGCCCGCAACACCTACACCACCGACAATCCCTACGTTCCCTTGGGCACCATCGATTGGCAGTGGATCAGCAACAAGCCCGGACCTTACACCGCCAGTCGCGGCGCCTTTTACATCCTCCAAAACGCCTACAAGAACCGCAAGAACCTGCCCACTCCTTGGATCGACCGTAAGCTCCTGGAACAGAACGTGGATGCCAACAACTTCATGTTCGCCAAAACGGCCGACTTCACCACCGCCACCCTGTCGCCGGCTAGTTTCCCGGCGGTTTCCCTGGCCTCGAGCGGGTTGACCCTGACCACCCTCGGCGCCCAGACGACGGGCCGCAGCGTCGCGTATTCGAACGGTGTATGGACGCTGACCGGACTCGGCAACGGAGTCTGGTCCGATACGGCCGACGACGCCCAGTTTGCCTACACAACGATGACCGGCGACTGCGCCATGGTTGCCAAAGTCACCACCTGCCAATTTCCGGGCTCACAAGCCGAGGCGGGAGTGATGATTCGCGACAATCTGACCGCTACCGTTTCGCAACGCGCCTGGGTCGCGATTAAACCCGACCCCACCACCACGTATCTCGAATCCCACATGCGCGGCTGGACCGAAAACTGGGGAGGCGGTGGATACGATGACCGTTCGCACTCGTGGGCTCTCAACCTTCCCTACTGGGTCAAGATCGAGCGCAGGGGAAATCAGATCACCACCTTCGTTGCGAAGGATGGCGCCAGCTGGTCGCCCCTGAACTGCAGCTACTACGGCAATTTGCCGTCCACCCTCTATATCGGACTGTTCGTGACCAGCGGCTCGACGTCGACCAACACCGCCACCTTCTCCAACGTCGCCTTCACCGGTGGCACCGGCGGCTTGGTGACGACTCCGGACGCCCCGGTGGCCGTGCTCGCCAGCGGCTCCGCCAAAGCCATCACCGTGCGCTGGCAGCCCTCCTTCGGCGCCACCGCCTACAACGTGCTCCGCTCCACCACCTCGGGCTCCGGCTACACCGCTCTCGCCAGCAATCTCTCCGCGGCCACTACCAGCTACGTGGACACGACGGCGGTTGCCGGCACCACCTACTACTACGTGGTCCAGGCGAAAAACTCCACCACCAGCGTCAATTCCCCCGAGTTCGGCGCCGCTCTGCTGACCTCGCCTCTGGTCAACCTCGCCTTCAGCGGCACCTCGACGGCCAGTTTCAACCAGGGCTCCGCCACGGAAGGCTCCGCCAAGGCCTTCGACTTCGACCCGGGCTCCAAGTGGTTCGGCTATAACTCGCCCACGGGCTGGCTCCAGTATGACTGCGGTTCGGGCAACGCCCAAGTCGTCAAACGCTACACGATCAACTGCGCCGACCTGGATACGCGCGACCCGAAGAGCTGGAACTTCCTCGGCTCTCAGGATGGCTCCACGTGGACCACCCTCGACTCCCAAAGCAACCAGTCCTTCGTCATTCGGATGGGGATGAACACCTACGACATCGCCAACACCACCGCCTACCGCTACTACCGGCTCGACGTCACCGCCAACAACGGGGCCACCGGTCTGGCCATCGCCGAACTCGGTCTGTGGGGCGACAGCGGACAAACCGTTCCGGATGGCCGCTACCGCATCGTCAGCCGCAAGAGCAACAAGGTCGTCGATCTCGTCAACGGTGGCACCGCCGACGGCACCGATGCCATCCAGTGGGGCTGGGATGGCGGCAACGACCAGAGGTGGGACCTCGCGTATCTCGGCAGCGGCCAGTATAAGCTGACCGGTGTCGCCAGCAGCAAGTTGCTAGAAGTCACGGGCGCCTCCGGCAGCAACGGCGCGGCCATCCAGATCTTGACCTCGAATAACGGCAACGGCCAGAAGTGGACCGTCATCCCCGCGGGCGACGGCTTCTTCAAGCTCCTCAACGTGAACAGCGGAAAGGCCGTGGACGTCAGCAGCGGCAGCACCGCCGACGGAGCGGCCCTCATCCAGTGGACCGACAGCGGAGCGGACAATCAGCAATGGCGCTTCGGCATCGTCCCGTGACGCCACGCGTCGTCCCTCGCTGATCGCCCCGGCACACCGCGCCGCGCCCGCTCCGGGCGCGGCGTTTTTTTTCGATTATCCGCCTCCCATGCTATCTGCTCCACCCATGGCTGCGTTGAATCGCCAACTTGAATGAACCCCTTCGCCCGTTTCCCCCTCCTGCTCGGATCATGCGTCGTCTTTCTCTGCGCGCTGCTCGCTTGGGGAATCATCGGGCGTCGCCCCGCCGCCCGGCCCCACGCCGATCCGCGCCCTCCGTCCGAGGCGACCAGCCATCCTGTCGCTCCGCCCGTCTCTTCGCCCGCCCCCTCCGCCGATGTCGCCGTCTCGCCCCGCCTCCAGCTCGAACGCCGATGTCTAGCCCTGGCCGAGCAAGACCCGCTCGCGGCGATGGAGCTCGCCCTGAAAAACAATCTCACCGCCGACGATCCCGGCCTGCTCACCAGCCTCATGATGCAATGGGCCTCGCGGGATTTCGACGCGGCTTACGCCTGGACCAAAACCCAGGAGCCCGGCGTCTGGCGCGACAACATACGCGCCCACCTCGCCTACCTGCGCGCGCAGACCGATCCCCTCGCCGCCGCGCGGCTCGTCGTCACCGACATCTCCCCCGGGCCGGCTCGCGACGAAGCGATGATCTCCATCCTCCACCAATGGGCACTGCGAGATCCCGAGGCCGCCAAGGCCTGGGCCGATTCCTTTTCGGACGATAAACTGAAAACCCGCGCCTTGGCCGAAATCCAAGGACTGAAAACCCACGGCTCGTCCGACCTTCGCCATTAAACCGACGTAGCCCCGCCTTCTCTCGCTCGCCTCGGGTGCCCCGCGCCAAAGGCGCCGCATCCCCTGTTTGAGGATATTGGGGGGCAGACCGGAACCTGTTAGTGTGCTCGGCTTGGCATCCCTAAGCGGGCCTGCCACGTTTTCCCCCGGCCCATGAAATTTCCTACCCCGGCGCAGCGTGCGTCTTTACCTTTCATAGGACGCCCTGCCTGCGTCTTCTTACTGCGAGTCGCCTGCGTGCTCCTCGCGGGGTTCGTGTCGCAGACCGCGGCCGCCGCGTCGGAATCGCCGGTCGAAGTGACGGCCAAGGTGCAGATCCACCCAACGATGGCGAACGGCTTCGTGCATCCGGGGATCAGTCTCACCAAAGAAATGCTGGAGGACGCTCGCGCCCAGGTGCTGGCGAAACGCGATCCGTGGTATTCCGGTTTCGTCAAACTCGCGTCGAGCCCCCGCTCCGCAAAGACCGTTTCCAGCCGCAACCAAAGCAAGGACGACCCCTCCCTCCCCGAGGTGGACGCCTTCGACAACGGCGGCGTCGAGGGCCGCCTCAAAATGGATTCCGACGTGGCCCTGCGTCAGATGCTGCTGTATTGGTTCACGGGCGACCCCGCCTATCGGGCCAACGCTCTGCGCATCGTCCGCCTGTGGTCGAAAATGGACCCCGCGAAGTTCAAGGCCTACAACGAGGTCTATATCCACTGTTCCTTCGCGTTTAAGGACATGATCCTGGTCGCCGAATTGTTGCGCAGCATGGATTCGCCGAATCGCGAGCTGGCATGGACAGAGGAGGACACCACCGCTTTCTCGAACAACTTCGTCGTTCCCGGCGTGACGAACTTTTTCAACCACAACGGCTGGTTCATGAACCAGAACGGCTTCGCCTACGCGCCGGCCATCGCGGGTGCCATCTTCCGCAGCGACCCGCAGGACTTCGCGAAACGGGTCGAGCGTTTCACCGTGAACAAGGATGGCCCGAACAAGGGCTCCAGTTTCTCCATCCAAGACCTCGCCCGCCTCGTCGATACGAACGCGCTGACCGGCGAAAAGGTCGCCGTCCCCCAAGTCCAGATCACGGAAATGGGCCGCGACCAAGCCCACGCCGGCGACGACCTGACAATCTTCACCACGATCGCGCGGATTTTGAATTCACAGGGCACCAAGGTCGATCCGGTGGACGGAACCGTTTCCAAGGCGCCCGACGCGGTCGGTCCCTACGAGTTCCTGGGTGATCGCATCCTGGCGGCGGCCGACCACTTTTGCCGCTTCATGCTCGGCTACGACACGCCGTGGATTCCCACTCCCTCCGACATCGCCACGGACGGCACCGTGCGCCAGATCTACCCTCGCATCGCCGACAACTACCGGGGCCGCATCCGCCAGCACAAGATCTGGGATTTGTATTACTATTACGCCTGCAAAAAGGGCGTCGATCTGGCCAGAAAGGCGCCTTACTATCGCGAAACCTTCCTCAAGCGGATCGTCAGCGACGACTACGATTGGCTCTACATCCCGAAAGAGGCGACCGGCGAGGCGCTCCGGGTTCCTCCTTCGGAACAGGAACCGGCCATCGTCGAGGTCGAACTGCGCTCCGCCAATCTCACGGAAAACTCGTCCGTCCAACGCGAAGGCGACATCTCGTATGTCCGCGTGCTCGCCTCTCCGGCGGGAACTCGTCTTTCCATCCTCAGCTGCGACACCGAACAGAAAATCATCGGCCTGCGCATCCGCACGACGGGCGTGACCGAGGTGGAAATGTCCGGCTTTGAAAAGCCGTGGTTGCTTCCGAACACGCAGGGCGAATGGCGACAGGTGTTCTACACGATGAGCCCGCTGGAGCACTTCGGAAACATCGTGTTTTTCAAGGTCAAAGGATCGCCCGGGACGACCGTCGATCTCGACCAAATGCTGCGCAAGCCGGAGAAGCGTCCGCTGGTGTTCGCTTCGGGCGACACGCCGCTGAGTCTCGTGGCCTATGTCGGCGCTCCGATCCGGCTGGAGTTTCCGCTCGTCGGTCCCGACGGAGAAAAGTCCGCCGTCTTCAAGAGCCTCGACCAGCCGCAGGGCGCGGTGGTGGACCCGACCACCGGCGTTTTTTCATGGAAGCCAACCAAGATCGAAGATCGCGAGTTTGTGGTGGAAGCCACGGACGGAACCGCCATCGCACCGAAAAAGGTGATGATCTCGGTGGTGGCGGATCGCGCGGAAGCCGTAAAAACCATGACGTCCGCATATGATCCGACCATGACCTACGTCGTGACCACGCTGGAGCGTTGCAAGGCCCTCTACGCCCGTGCGCTGAAGACGCTGAAAACCGCCTCCGACGCGGAGTTCTTTTCGACGTTGGTCCAGCTTAAGGAGGCGTTTGATAAGCTGACGCTGCTCACGCCCCTGCTGCCCGACGGCAGCATGGATTTCCCCAAGGTCGTCGCTGCCAACATCGGCGCGGAAGCCCTGCGGCTGCTGACGGACGGCAACGACGACACCTTCGTTGGCTACTACCTGGCGGAAGACGGCTACTACGACTTTGATTTCGGGCCGGACTTCAAGTTCTCCGCCACCGCCTTCGCGATGGAAGGCCGGGTCAACTTCGAGGACCGCATGGCGAATGTTAAATTCTACGGTTCCCACGATGGCAGAACCTGGACGGAACTCACGCCCGAGGCCACTCGCCGCGCCACAGAATTAACCCGGGTGAAGGTGGCCGACGCCTTGACCGGTTCGACGTTCCGGTTTCTGCGCATCCAGAAAGGAGGGGGTGGATTAGAACCGTCCGAGCTGCGGATTTTTGGCCGCCGCCACGAAACCGGCAACAAGCTGGAATCCGTTTCGCTGAGCACTGAAAAGAAGAACGGCATCCGGGTGGCCTTCGGAGATCCGATCCGGGTGACCATCCAGGCCCGGGAGCCGATCCACAACGTCCGCGTGATCATCCAAGGCATCGAGGCCAAGGGAAGCAAAACGGGGGATTCCACCTATGTCGCCGAGGCCGTCATGAGGCCCGGCCAGGCGAAGGCCAGCCCCGTGGAATTCTCCATCGATTATCGGGGCCGGGATGGAAAACCCGGCGATACGACCTATGCCACCACGGACGGCTCCCGCCTGATCTTGGTGGATGAGTCGAAACTGATCCGGAATGTGCCCCAGATCGCCAAGATCATCGATCCCAACACCGGCGGCCAGGCGACCAACTCGCAGCGCTTGCTGGATGCCTTGTTCGACAACGATCCCCGCACCTACGCGGAACTCGCGGTGAACGACAGCGAGGCGGAGTGCGACCTGCTGTTCGATTTCGGAGCGGGGAAGCGCGTCTGCCTTTCCGGAGTGGAGCTTTTGGCCCGTCCCAAATACCGGAACCGGCTCGCCGGCGCCCTCGTCCAAGGATCGGACAACGGACAAACCTGGACGACGCTGACCGAAGCGGCCGGCAAGACGGAGGACTGGCAGAGTCCGAAGATGAAGCCGTCCGGCGAATCCTATCGCTACCTCCGGATTTTCAACCGGAACGACTGGCTCTGCAACGTCTCGGAAGTCCGCTTCCACGGAGCGGTCAAATGAGCTTCATCTTTCTCCCTCCCCTTCTCCCCCGGGCAGGCCTTCCGAGGGTAGGCGCCTGCTTGCAGGCGCAGTTCGGAGCGTAAGCAGCCTGCCTTACAGGCGCGGTCGGAGCGCGAGCAAGCTCGCGGCCTACGGACATAACTCCGCCCCCTCACCACTTTATATACAAATGAAAACCCATCCCCTTCACCCCGACCGACCCGCCTCTTGGATGCGCCGGCTGCTCGCCTGCGCGGCCCTTTCGCTGGGCTGCGCGAGTCTTCCCGCCCAGACGCCGCCCGCGCCGCATTTCCCGCATCCCGAGCGCATCCGCTACGACGGCCAATGCCTCCAGATCGAGAACAAGGACTTCTTTGTTTCCTCCGCCGCGTTCCATTATTTCCGGACTCCGCCCGAGCTGTGGCGCGACCGTTTTCAGAAGATCAAGGATGCCGGTTTCAACACCGTCGAAACCTACGTCCCCTGGAACTGGCACGAGCGCGACATGCCCTCCGGGCTCGATGATTTCTCCAAGGTCGATTTCTCCGAGCTCGAGGCCTGGCTGAAGATGGCGCAGGACGAGTTTGGCTTCTACACCATCGTGCGTCCCGGCCCCTTCATCTGCGCCGAGTGGGGCGGCGGCGGCTATCCGCGCTGGCTGGCCAAATTCAATCCCTGGACGGGCAAGGAATTCTGGCTCCGCAGCGCCGACGACGCGCACATCGCCTGGAGCGTCCACTGGTATGAGGCCGTGTGCCGGGTCTTCGCCCGCGAGCAGATCACCCGCAAGCCGAAGGGGGCCAAGGGCATCATCCTCGTCCAGATCGAAAACGAATACGACTACCACAAGGCGTCCGCCTCCGACAAAACCAAGCTGCTGCGCGCCCTCGTCGGCGCGGCGAAAAAGTCCGGCGTGGACGTGCCGCTCTTCACCTGCCTCACCCGTGAATGCCGGGCAAGCGACGATCCCCTGCTCTCGCAGGTCTTCGACAGCGACAACTACTACGTCGCCCTCGACGGTGCCCCGGGTTGCGCCCAGCGCATGACTTCTCTGCGCGCCCAACAGCCCAACGCCCCCGGCTTCGTCACCGAGCTGCAAGGCGGCTGGTTTTCCTTGGTCGGCGACCGCCTGTCCGAAGAGAACTACTCCGATGCGCGCCACTTCAACGCGGTCCACCTAATGTCCCTGCTCGGCGGCGCGACCGGGCTCAACCCGTATATGTTCACCGGCGGCACCCACTTCGGCGGCTGGGGCGCGCGCGGACAGACCACCACCTACGACTACAACGCCGCCATCCGCGAATGGGGCGCGCTCAGCCCGAAATACTACGCTGCCAAAGGCGTGAACGAATTCGTCCGCGATCACGCCTCGCGCCTGGTCCGCGCCGAGGGCGGCCCCTGCGAACTCCAAGGCGCGCCCGCCTCGCTCTTCGGCGGCGTCCGCGTCGCGCCCGACGGAACTCGTTTCGTCTTCCTCCACAACACCGACGCCCAGAACCCCGTCTCCGGCAAAGTGACCGTCGTCCCTGGAAAGATCACCCGCTCCGCCGGCCCGATCTACAACTACGACCAAGAGGGCAAACGCGTGCTCATCAAGGCCGATGCCACGGTCGGCCAGTCGCCGGACCTCCCGCCCTTCGATGTGGACTACTCCCTCGCCGACCTCGGTGCCAAGGTGCTCGTCATCCCTCCCGGCAAGACCCCCGCCGAAGGCATCTGGTATCCGAAGAACCAAAACATCCCACCTGCCCCACCCCTGCCCGCGCCCGTGCGTATTGCCTCCGCGCTCAAGCGCCCCGACCCGCTTGACGGCCGCTGGCAGGCGCTGCCGGAAGGAAAGTCCCTGCCCGAACTGGGCGTGAGCGACCAGCGTTACGTGCTCTACCGCGCCCGCTTTTCGCTCTCGGAAACCGACGCCGCCAAGTTCGGCCGGCTGCTCGTCAACTCGTTCAGCCGCGATCTCGTCACCGCGCAAGTCAACGGTCGCCTCGCCGGCCGTCTGTATCCGGACGAACAATATGCCGCTGCCGCGACACGCAACAAGAAGCTCTCCTTCGAGCGCATCCGGCCCGACGAGTTCGACAACCGCTTCGATATCGGCGGCCTCCTCCACGCCGGGTATAACGAGATCGTGCTGCTCTACGAAAACATCGGGCACGAGCATGGCTACATCCCGATGGAGGAGCTGAGCGGCGTCCGAGCGGCTGGTCTTGCCGCCGACGAGACGGCGATCACTCGGCCGCTCGACTGGCAGGTCGCCCTCGACGTCGGCGGCGGGGGCGTCGCCCTCGACTTCGACGGTGGCGGCCGCGGCGTCGCCGCCGCCGACTGGACGCGCCCCGGCGTTTCGCTGCAGGGTTGGGAAAAGGTTTCGCTCGACACCGAGCGCGTCCTCGCGCGCAAAGGCAATGGCATCCAGCCTCAGGGCCAGCGGGACGGCCTCCTCACGTGGTATCGCATCGAGTTCGAGTTGCCCGAGCTCGCCTCGCCCGCCGCCGCGTCGATCCCCTGGCGGCTCCTGCTCGACGCCTCCGGCAACGGCTTCATGTGGCTCAACGGCCACGACATCGGCCGCCACTGGGAGATCGGACCGCAGCGCGAGTTTTATCTGCCCGAGTGCTGGCTAAACTTCGGTGCCGGCCGCAAAAACGTCCTCGTGCTCGGCCTCCGGCAGACAGTCAATGGCGCCCAGCTCCGCGCCGCGGAAGTCTCCCCATATCCTCCCTCCCCCACGCCTTGAAATCATAACCGACCGCTAAGGCCTTTTTTGTCTTCGCGAGGATCACCGACCCAAGGCCGATTCGTGTCCCATTTGGAGACCCGACGACCTCGTCGGGTCGGTTTGGAAAGAGGGTGTAATACGCGGATGATTGGCCGCAAGAAGCCGGAAAAATCCCGAGAAAACGCGATGCGCAATCACGGCTTTTTTTGCGCGTTCTTGTGATTTTTGTGGCCCAAATTCCGAATGATTCGTCCACGACCCGTGCCTATCCGTGAAATCGGCGTTAAACCTTCCGAAACTCCGACTCAGCTCGCCCGTTTCTCGCCTTTTGCGGTTGTCACAGAGCGCACAGAAGGCCAAATTAGAACTCACGGAGTGAGGTTACCCCCAACCTTCCGAACTCTGTGATCTCGGACCGAAACCCCGGCTCGGCTCTGTGAGCAATCCGAAATATACCGCTACAAACTAGGGTATCTCCCCAACATGCACTCGCGAGACCTCTCCCTCATGACGCAGGAAAGGCATCCCCTGTTTGGGGATATTGGAGGTCCAGCCGGAACCTGTTAAAGTCCCTAGGTTGGTAACCCTAGTGGTCTGCCGCGCACCCCTCCCCTATGAAGTTCTCACCACCGCAGATTGCGCCTCCCGCTGTCAGCAAGCATCTCGCTTGCGCCTCACTGCGAGCCCGGTGCGCCAGCCGAACAAACCAGTAACATCCCCGACTCCCGTTATCCCTTCCTACGCCCATGAAACAAACCTTCCTCCGACTATCCCCCTCCCGGAAGCGCGCTTTCACCGCCGCTCTGTCCGTCGCCGGCATCCTGCTCTCCACCACGCCCGCAACTTACGCGGTCAACGCCGCTTGGAACACCGACGCATCCTCCGGCAACTTTAACACCGCCCAATGGAGTAATGCCGGCACGCCCATTGCTGGCGGCACCTATACTGTGCTCAGCGGCGATGCTCTTGTCTTCGGCACCAGCACCACCACCACGCTGAATAATGACTTGTCGGGTGCCCTCTACGCCGGCCTCACCTTCAACAGCGGTGCCAGCGCCTTCACCATCGGCGGCAACAGCTTCACGCTGACAGGCAACGTCGTGAACAGTTCGACGAGCACCCAGACCATCAACAACGCCATCACGCTGAGCGGTGCCCGCACATTCACTGCGACGAGCGGCCAGTTGGTGTTTGGCGGCAATATCACGGGCAGCTCCGGCACTTGGACTTTTAATTCCACGAACAAGATCACGCTCGGCGGAACCAATAACGTGACGATGGCGGCTAACTCAGGCGGATTCATCGTCAACAGTGGCGCGGGCGGTGTGGACATCACCGGATCGACCACCATCAACGGCGCCGCAGGCAACACGCAAAGCGGCTACATGAACGTCGCAGGCACTGTGACGGTCACGATCAAGTCCGGCGGCTCTCTGACCATCACCCCCACGACGAACGCGAACTTCCCCGGTGGCATCGTTGGTCAAAACGCTGCCGGCACCAGCACGGTCTCCGTCGAAAGCGGCGGCTCCTTGACCTACGGTGGCAACCAAGGCCTTGCCTTCGGCAACAATCGCACCGACGCCATCGGCGTTCTCGAGGTTTCCGGCACCGCCACCCTCAACGCCGGCAGCACCACCGCGACCGACTCGCGCTCGTATGTCTCCCTTGGCCGGGATAGCGGCACCGGCACGGTCAACCTGAACACCGGCGGCGTGCTTGCCACGGATCGCAACTTCATTCGCGACGGCAGCGGCGCCGCCGACACCACCGGCGCGGGTAACTTCAACTTCAAGGGCGGCACGCTCAAGGCGCTGGCCAACCAGACCGACTGGTTGAACTCTTCGACCAAGAACACCAACCAGCTGGCGCTTTCCTCCGTTACGACCACCTCCGCCGCCTCCACCATCGACTCCAACGGCTTCACCGTTGCGATCAACAACAACATCAGCGGCGCTGGCGGCTTTAACATCATCAGCAGCAGCGGCAATGGCACCGTGACCTTCGGTGGCACGAACACCTACACCGGCGACACCAAGGTTCTCTCCGGCACGCTGACGTTGGGGAGCAGTTCCGCGACGGCGGCCTTCCTCGCGGACACGACCAGTCTATATTTGACTACCGGATCGCTGCTTAACCTGAGCTTCACCAGCAACTCCGTCATGGAGTCGATTGCTGGCCTCTACATCGACGGAGTGCAACAGGCGGCCGGCACCTGGGGTGCCTTGGGTTCGGGAGCGGACAACACGAGCGCGCTCATCACCGGCACAGGATTCCTGAATGTGACCTCCGCCATCCCCGAGCCCTCCACCTATGCCGCCTTGGCCGGTGTGTTGACCCTCGGCGCGGCCGTCCTCCGCCGCCGCATCCGTCGCTCCGCCGCTCCAGCGGTTTGATCGGCTGATTCCTATCCAAGGGCGGCGGAGCGTCTCACGCCCCGCCGCCCTTTTTTGTTCGTAGGGAGGGACGACCTCCGTGTCGTCCGGTCCGATCGGTCCACATCGATCCGGCCCACACGGAGGTGGGCCCTCCCAAGTCTCGGGTCTCCGTTCCCCTTACCCCATGATCCAGCGTTTACCCTGCCTCGCCGCGGCATTGATCGCGGTATTCGCGACCGCACCGCTCTTCGGCTTCGAGCTGCCGACGCTCGACCCCATTCCGCCGATTCCCGCCCAGCAGCCGCTCGGCTCGGTCACGATGGGCAACCCGGCCAACTTCGCCGAGGTGAAGATGGATTTCCCCATCGAGAGCGGCCCCTTCGCGCCGACGTGGTCATCCATTATCACCAATTACCCGACCCGGGATTCCGACTGGTTGCGTCAGGCGAAATTCGGCATCTGGGTCCACTTCGGCCCGCAGGCCGCCGGGCAAAGCGGCGACTGGTATGCGCGGCGTATGTATATCGAAGGCCAGGCCGCCTACAACAACCACATCCGCGACTACGGCCATCCCACGACGGTCGGCTACAAGGATCTCATCCGCACCTGGAATCCCACCGCGCTCGACCCGGCGGCGCTCACCCAGACCTACTACAATGCCGGTGCCCGCTTCCTCATGATCCAGGGCGTGCACCACGACCAATACGACAACTGGAACTCCAAATACCAGCCGTGGAACTCCGTTAATCTCGGCGCGAAACGCGACATTCTTGGCGAATGGAAGACCGCCCTGCGCGCCGCCAACATGCACTTCGGCGTCACCTTCCACCACGAATACTCCTGGTGGTGGTGGCAGAGTTGCTACCGCGCCGACACGACCAGCAACCAAGGGCAGCTCAGCGTGCCCTACGACGGCAACCTCACCACCAACTACAACGGCATCGGCCAGTGGTGGGGCACCGCCCCCTTCGACCTGCGCAAGCTCTACCTCACCAATCTCCGCGAGTATGCCGGCATCTACAATGCCATGGACCAGACCGGCTACAACCTCACCCAAGGCATCTTCACCAACCACCTCGACTACGCCCATTGGTATGCCACCTGGTGGGCTCTCCGCATCGAGGACGTGATCGAAAACTACGATCCCGACTTCATCTACACCGACGGCAACTCCACCCAGCCCTTCACCGGCTACAAGAGCGGCTCCGGCTACAAATGCGACGCCATGCAGCGCGTGCTCGCCCATTATTTCAACCGCACCCTGACGCGCCGCGGCAAGCTCGACACCTTCGGCATCGTCAAGTTCAACCCCTACAACCGCGGCGTCGTAAACACCTTCGAGGCCACCTACCCCTCCGCCATCAAGACCGACCAGCCGTGGATCGGCGAGGTGGCCGTCGGCGATTGGTTCTATAACACCGGCTTCAACTACAGCCCCGGCATGGTCATTCGCTACCTGCTGGAGTGCGTCTCCCGCGACGGCGCCGCCGCCATTAACATCGCCCTCCGCCCCGACGGTTCGCTCGACCCCGGCAGCGTCACCCAGCTCCAAGCCGTCGGCGCTTGGATGAACATCAACAGCGCCGGCATCTACGGCAGCCGCGCGTGGCTTAAATTCGGCGAAGGCACCAACGTCCTCCCCACCGGCCAACTCGGCAACTCGCAAGCCAACGCGACCTTCACCACCTCCGACTTTCGCTACACTGTGGGCGCGGACGGTTTTCTTTACGCTTATTGCATGACCGTGCCCGCCGCCGGCGCCCAGCTCACGCTCCCCTCGCTCGGCACGGGCGACGGCAACCTCGCCGCTCCGATCACCTCCGTCCAACTCCTCGGCAGCGCCGCCACCCTCGTCTGGAGCCAGACGGCGACCGACCTGAACATCACCTGCCCGGCCTCCATGCCGTTCCAGACCTCCGTCTGCTTCAAGATCGGCCCTGCCTCCATCATCAAGCTCTCCGCGCCCACCGACCTCGTCGCGACCTCGTCGCCCTCCGGCATCGCGCTGTCCTGGTCCAGCCCGCAGGCCAACGTCACCTACACGGTCAAACGGGCCACCGCCAGTGCCGGCACCTACGCCACGATCGCCCCCGGCGTGACCGGCACCACCTACACCGACACCGCCGCCGCGGCCAACACCCCCTATTACTACGTGGTCTCCGCCGACACGGGTGCCAACGCCTCCCCCGATTCCACCTACGCCCCCGGCCTCCGGGCGGGTGCCGCCACCTGGCTCACCCAGGACATCGGCGACGTGGGCGCGATCGGTTCCGTCACCCAATCGCCCGATCACCTGCTCGTCAAAGGGTCCGGCGCCGACATCTGGGGCACCGGCGACGAGTTCCGCTACGTTTACAAACAGCTCTCCGGCGACGGCTCAATCACCGCCAAGATCGAGAGCCAGCAAAACACCGCCGCCTGGGCCAAGGCCGGCGTGATGATTCGTGAGTCCCTCGACGCCACCTCCCGTCAGGTTATAGCCTTCATATCGCCCGTCAACGGCACCGCCCTCCAGCAGCGCGCCAACACCGCCGGCAGCACGGGGGGCACCCCCAACACCCCCGGACTGAAGGCTCCTTACTGGCTCCGCCTCACCCGCAGCGGCAACACGTTCACCGCCACCCAGTCCGCCGACGGCATCACGTGGGCGACGCTCGGCAGCACGACCGTCACCATGGGCACCAACGTCTATGTCGGCCTCGTCGTGTGCAGCGTGAAAGACGGCACGCTCGGCGCCGCCGTGTTCAGCAATGTCTCCGTCACCGGCTCGACCAGTCCCGACGCCCCCGCCTCGTTGACCGCCACCGTCGGCGATTCCCAAATTACCCTGAATTGGCCCGCCGTGACCGGAGCCACCAGCTACACCGTCAAACGCGCCCCTGCCGGCTCCGGCACCTATGTCACGCTTGCCTCCGGTCTGACCTCCGCCGGCTCCATCGACACCACCGCCGTCAACAACACGACCTACGACTACGTGGTGACGGCCGTTAACGCCATCGGCGAAAGCGCCGCCTCGCCCTTGGCCACCGCCACGCCACTCATCTCCTACGCAAACTGGAAAACGACTTACGGTCTGTCCGCCCTCGCCGACACCGCCACGCCCGATGGCGACGGGATTTCCATCCTCATGAAATACGCCACCGGCATGACTCCCGGCACACCGGGCAACTCCCCGACCACCTTGGCAACCGCCAACGACACTCTCACCCTGTCCTTCAACCGCCTCAACCCGGCACCGGTAAACTACGTCGTAGAGGCCTCCGCCGACCTGACCACCTGGACCGCAATCGCCAATCTGGCCATCGACACGGGTGTATGGACAGGGGGTGCCGTCGTTTCCGAGACGACTGGCAGCCCTCGTGTCGTGACGGTCACGGACACGGTGACCATGACCTCCAATGCCCGGCGCTTCCTGCGCCTGCGTGTCGGCACCAGCGTGAGCGGCACGATCCCGTAGGGTCATCGTTCGCCTCCATCTGGAGAGGCCGAGAGACCAGTGTCCCCGCAGCGCGGGTGACGGCCATCCCCTGTTTGGGGATATAGGAGGTCGGGTCCAAAGCTGTTAGAATGGTTCAGCCGGCAATCTGAGCAGGCATACCGAGTTCTCCTTACCCCATGAGATACCTATCTACGACGCCGCGTGCGCTTTCTCCTTTCAACCAACACCCCGCTTCCGCCCCGCTGCAAGCGAGTGCGCCAGCCGCCTCCAATCCTTCGTTGAGCCGAAATCCCGTCAATATGTTCAAAAAACAACTCCGCTCCACGCAGCGCCGCACGCTGGCTGCTACTCTCTTGGCTATTCATAGCCGCCGTCGCACGCTGCTCGGTTCATAACCCACGGAGCCGCTAAACGATCCACCCTCGGCAGCGCTAACCCGCGCCGCCTTTGTGCTTATGAGCGACAAGTTCACCAACGGAGTCGAGTGGCAGCGAATCGGCGAGCGGATGTGCGACCTTTGCGATTCGCTGGGCGAAGCCGCGCAAGCGATTCCCTTTGCCTGGCAGCCGAGGTTGCTCACCACTTGGTCGCAGGACCAAGCATGGAAGGCGTGGCGCGAACAGGAGGTTCAGAACATCGAGGACATCCACGCGGCCGCGCGGGAGCTGGTGCAAGATGGCCGGCTAGTCGATCCCACGCCGGCCGTGGTGTATTTCGTGGGAGTGCGGCTCCAAGCGGCCATTCGACACTTGGAGTCGGTTTATGCCATGTCGATGGAGAGACCGGTGAGCCTGGTGCCTTTCCCTCCGGTCCCGGCCGACACCTACGCCGAATGGCTCTTGACCGAGTGGGGCGACGACCATGCCGGCATGATCGCCTTTCCCGATCAATTTGCGTGAGCAAGACTCCCGCCCCGGAACCTGCGGTTTCCTGTCACTGATCCCTTCCTTCAGGTCCTACCTCGCACCTTCGGCGTGGCCAAAAAATCCCCAAACCATGTCTGCTCGTTCCAACAAACGCCCCTCCCACAGCCGTTCTCAGTCCAGTTCCGATCAACGCGGCTTCGCCTTGTTGATCACGATCACGCTTCTCGCATTTCTTGTGCTCCTTCTGGTAAGTCTCGCGAGCCTGACGCGAGTCGAGACCCAGGTTGCGTCGAACGGCCAGCAACTCTCCCAAGCCCGCCAAAACGCGCTCTCGGCGCTCAACATCGCTCTCGGCCAGTTGCAGAAATACGCCGGCCCCGACCAGCGCGTGACCGGCACGGCCGACCTGGCAGGAACCTCAAACGGCGGACGCGTCGGCATCAACACCGCTCCCACCAATACCACGAGCGTCAACGGCACCTCCAATGGCCTCGCCGCAGTGCAGCCGGGCACCCGCTACTGGACGGGGATATGGGGCAACTCCGACCCATCCAATCCGTCCCAAACCGGAACCATCTACGAGAAAAGCCCCGGCCCCGTCCTGCTCAACTGGATGGTGAGCGGAAATGAAACGACCACGTTCACCGCTTCCACGGCTGCGAACACGTTCGGCCAAATCACCGCCTCCAACGGCGGGAGCAGCACCACCGCGCCCTTGTTTAATCCGGCAATAGCCCCGGTCCTTCCCACCAGCGCCACTGAGACGGGCACCATCAAGGACAGAAATGGCACCAGCCATGACACCGTCTTGCTTGTAGGTGCCGCTTCGGCCAGCACCGCCGATCGCACGCTGCCAGATGGGAGCACGGAAAAATATTACGATCGTTACGTGGTCGCTCCCCTCGAATCCATTAACGCCCCCGCCGGCAGCGTCCCCGGATTGGGCCCCACCGATACGCCCCTCGTCGGACGTTACGCCTATTGGATCGGTGACGAAGGAGTGAAGGCCAAATACAATCTGGCCGACGCCTATACGGCCAACACCGACCCGGTTAACGATATCAAGGCGCGCTACCGCCTCCTCTCCGCTCAGCGCAATGGTATCGAACAGATCGGCTGGCTTCAGGGTGCCGCCGATCCGGCCAACTTCGCCAACTACCCCGGTAAAGATACCAATAATCTTTCAGCGACCAGCACCGCCGCTATCGAAAGCACCCTGATTCCCGGGCAGATGCGGCTTGGCGATACGAGCCTCACCGAGGCCAATGCCAAAGCGAAAATCCACCATCTCACCACCTACTCCAAGGGCGTTCTGGACGATAGCTACAATGGAGGTCTGCGTCGCGATCTGACCAGCTACCTGGAAGCATCCTCACTGCCTGCGTATAGTAGTGCAACCCCCTATGAGCCCGCCCCCGGAAAACCCATTATCCCCACCGCCTATTCTCCCACGACGGGCCCCAACTGGGATGTATTAAAATCATTTTATAGCACATCGCTCTATACCACTGCCGCCGATGCCAATATCATTGATGTGCAGGCCGCCGACCCGACTCACGTCGGCATCAGCCCCGTCATCACCCAGGTCCGGCTACTGGTAGGCTTGAGAAAATCGGCAATGGCCAACACGGGTGAGGCCTTGGCGAGCGTGGTGCTCATGTTGGGCAATCCCTACACCGCCACCTTGCGCGGGAACGTTAAGTTCAAGCTGCGGATGAATCAAACCATCTCCGGTGCTTATCCTGATAACGCTTTTTACATTAAATCACTCAGCTTGGGCAGCAAGCCCACTCTCCTTTCAAAGTCGGGCTCGGGGGGTCTGCTCGACACTATCACTTTCACAATAAGCGGCCTAAGCATCCCTCCCGGCGAGGCGATATGCTATACCAACGCGGCCGATGTCGCAGCCGGCACCACAACCGTCCCTCTTGCTCCCGGAGCTCCTACCTTGCCGGCCTCTTCCACAACCACCGCTAAAGCCGTCGCCATCGATACCGGCGTTACTTGGGTAGCCACCGCAGCCAGGAACGATACCAGTCTTGACGAAGGTTCAGGAGCATCCCCGGGACGGAACTCAAATATAGATTATATTCTTACCGACACGTCCGGCAACACCCTGACTTCCGTGCTTGGATCAGATGCAAATCTCGGTCCAAGCAACATGATCGCCGGCCCCAAAGATGGCAGCACGCCTGGATATGCATCCATCTTAATTCTTAAGCTGCGCCCGCCCTCAAATTACGGCCTATTACTACCCACAACCAAAACCCGAGATTGGCGCACGTATTGTGATTATAACATCCGTGCTCAATCCATCATCACTCCTGGGGTTTCTTTCAAATGGGATGGAACCAAAGCCGCGCCGCCTTATGAATGCAATTACGGCTCCGGAGCCTCCGCCTTCAACAACGATATAACCATCAGCACCGGCGGTAATACGGTCGGTTACTGGGGGCGTTCGGTCGCAGACGACCCCGTTGGATCCACCACGTTGACGCAGCTGTTTGATGCTCCACGCGCCAATCGCATCGGTTCGTCTTATGAAGTTCCCATTCTCTCCATGGGACAACTTCAACACGCCAACCTCACGGCGGATGATCAAAACGTCAATGTAGGCAACCAGCCCGGCAATGCGGTCGGTAATTCCTATTTCAATCCCTATGTGGCTCGCGCCAATGGCACACCCAAGCAAGCACGCGGCAACCGCTTTGGAACGGGAACTGTAGCCACGGTCGGACCCGCGAATTTAAACTATTACGATATTAGCTACTTTCTAAACTGCGCCCTCTGGGACCGTTATTTTTTCTCCACCACCCCGCCTGCGTCCACCGGCTTCGTATTGGGATCCTCCCTGCCCAACAACCGTCTTAAAATCCTCTCCCCCGCCGCTGCGGATCTCGCCAAATTACGAGATGGCCGGCTGGCCGCGAGCAACCTCCTTTTCGATGGTGCGTTTAATATCAACTCCACCAGCGTCGATGCATGGAGCGCCTTGCTCTCCAGCACCAACAAGCTCAACACCCGCAGCGAAACTTCATCGCCGACCGGAGCTGTCTTTGCGCGCAGTTGGAATCAACTCAAAGGAAATCTCTCCATCGCCGCCAGCAATGGCACTCCGACTAATCCAGAGCTCACCAAACCCGAAGCGTATGCAGGCTATCGTCGCCTGACCTCTACCCAAGTTACTACCCTCGCGCAGGCCATCGTCAAAGAAGTAAGGAATCGCGGTCCCTTTGTTTCATTGGCTCATTTCATCAACCGCACGTTGAGTGGAAAAACCGACTCGAAAAGTTTAAGGGGGCCGCTACAAACCGCCATAGATGGCAGCGGCCTGAACGGCTCGGTCGCCACAGGCGATGGTGAGATAGTCGTATTCAACGGCATCGACACCGCTCCAAGCCCACAGGTGCAGATATATGCAGATATAGCCACACCCAGTGATTTCATCGATACCGATTGGGGCAGTAAATCAACGGGCATCCCGGGCTGGCTGACCCAAGCCGATATCTTACAGTCACTCGGCCCTGTATTGTCTACCAGGTCCGATACGTTTGTCATCCGAACCTACGGAGAAACTCGCAATCCTCTGGACAATTCCACGACCGGAGCACCGCTCGCGCGCGCATGGTGCGAAGCCGTCGTTCAACGTATGCCTGACTATGTGGATGCGAATACCAATACGCCCGTAGCCGGTAATGAAAACCCCGCCACAGCGCTCTCCAATGTTAATCAGGCCTTCGGACGTAGATTCCAAATCGTATCTTTTAGGTGGTTAACCGCCGAGGACATTTAACATGGATATCAAACATACTCTTTTGGGATTATTGGTGATGATCAGCACAGTCTGCGCATCCCGCGCAGAAACAGTGACCTTTCAAGCGCTGGCCATCCAAGACCCCATCCCGGAAGTTTTTTTCAAATCCGATGGAAAAAAAAAGACCTTTGGTATTCCCGCCTACCAACTCTCCGAGCCTCAAGTTTATACAGGCGGCTCGATCTTGAAGTTTTACGCCAAAGACCCCCTGGACGATCAAGAGAACGGCTCCTCCAAGCCCAAACAAAAGATCGAGCCATTGGCTGTCGCCACGCTCCCAAGCAATGCTACCCGCGTCTTGATCCTCTTCAGCAAACAAGACACCAAGACCTATAAATGCATGGTGATACCCGATGATCCCGCCGATTTTCCCGCCGGGGCCTTGCGATTTTTCAACGGAACACCCGGAAATATAGCGGTAAGCTATAGTCCAATGGCCCCCTTCCAACTCGGCAGCGGCGAGGTTTCGTTAATAAAAGATCGGTCGGGAAATCATCCCATCCAAGTGGCGATGCAAACGGCACAGGGATGGCAACGGATGATCAGTGGCTTTGTTAATCCCATTCCCGATGGTCGCCGCAATATATTCCTCATGGCTGGCTCGTTGATTCGGGCCGATGCGGAAGGCATCCCCCCGCGCCCCGTGGAAATGATCATCGTGGATTCAGCCATTCCGGCCGAAAGCCAGCCGTAGAGAATCGCGCACGCCCCGGCTCTGGCATGGCTGGTTTCCTCGGTCTCCATGCCTGCGCTGGTTGGCAGCCTACCCATTACCTACCTATGAAACGCATCCTGTTTCTCTCGTTCGTTTATTTCGGCCTGTTCGGCATGGGAGGCGCGACCTTCTGCCGGGCATTCGAGTGGAACGGCTCCGCCGGCTCGGATTTTCTCTCCTCCGCCAACTGGACGGGCAACCCGCCGGCGGCCAACGCGAAGAATACCGGCGACGTGTTCATCGCCAACGAGACCAACGCCCCGCTCGTTTATTCGGAGGCCGCTGGCAAAACCACCTTTGACTGCCTCGACTTCAAGGTTGGCAGTCTGCCAAACCGTGCCGGCGAACTCAAAATCACCGGCGGCGAACTCACCGTGGCTTCGCGCTTCTGCTCGGTCGTGGGGCAAAACAATAACCGGACGAGTTCACTCACCATCACCGGCGGGAAGCTGGTCATCAATAGCCGCAACGATGCCCCACCAGTCGAACGAAATTTCCGCATAGGGAACGGGCGGCGTGTCGCCAACACACTCGGGATACTGAACGTAAGTGGCGGCATACTCGAAATTAACTCGCCGGGCAGTCCCGAACTGGGCGGCTTTGTCATAGGGAACGAAAACGTCTCCGGTCGCGTGACCCTTACCGGCGGCATTGTCGCGGTGGTCAGCCGCCATGGCACCTCGTTTCATCCGCTTCCCGGGCAGGGCAATGGCATTCTTACGTTTGGCCCGGGGGACGGGATTTTGATGCAAACCGACTCCAAGCAGATCTCCTTTGGCCCAGGCGAGGATTCCTACATCGATTTCCAATCCGGCAGTCGTGGTCAACTTTCGCTGAACGAGGCCACCGAGGAAGACTACATCGCTTGGGTGAACGCAGGTCGCATCCGCCTGAATGGCACTCGGACCACCCCCGACAAGTTCCGTTTCGTGAGCCTGCCACCCCAAGGCATCTATATCTTGGCAAATCCTTAAGTAGCCATCCGCGATCCAAACTTCTATCGAATTGTTCTGCTTCCATGCCATGAACGGCGTTGGGATGGTGCTCGCCTCCGTCGGCCATGGCGAGCACGAGCGACGAGGCCGGGGCTCTCTGCGGTTCGCGCCGAGGCCGAATCGCGTCAGCCGCATCCCCTGTTTGGGGATATTGGGGAAATACCCCCTACCTGTTACGGTATGCGCGCTTGCGTCCTAGGCAGGCCATGCCCGTCGAGTTATCCCGCCGCATGAATCCCCCACGCATTGCTGCGCGGATTCGTAGCGTCCTGAAGCCCCGTTAAATCTCCCGTGAAACCAAAATTAAAACGCCTCACCCTTTTGCTCCTGTGCGCGGCACCTCTGTTCGCCAGCGCCCAAACCCCGAGCAAATGGGGCGACTGGCCGCTCTGGGGCGACCAGAAGGACGGCACCTATCGCAACCCCGTATTGCCTAGCGACTACAGCGACCTCGACTGCATCCGTGTTGGTTCGGACTACTACGCCATCTCGTCCACGATGCAGTTCTCGCCCGGCATGGTGATCCTGCAGTCGGAGGATCTCGTGAATTGGACGATCGTCGGTCACGGCGTCAACGACCTCACGGAGATCGGGCCCGATCTGAACTGGGATCGGATGAACCGCTACGGCAGAGGCGTGTGGGCCGGGGCGATCCGCTATGCCAAGGAGCGTTTCTGGGTTTATTTCGGCACGCCCGACGAGGGCTATTTCATGACCAGCGCCCCGCGCCCCGAGGGGCCGTGGGAACCTCTGCACCCCGTGTTGAAAAGCCGGGGCTGGGACGACTGCTGCCCGTTCTGGGACGACGACGGCCAGGGCTATTTCGTCGGCACAAACTTCGCCAACGACTGCAGGACCTACATCTGGAAGCTCACGTCCGACGGCAAGGACCTCGTCGAGAGCTCCCGCACACAGATCAACCAGGGCGCGCACCGCGAGGCGAACAAGCTCCTCAAGATCAAAGGCACCTATTACCACTTCTTCAGCGAAGTGAAGGATGGATCGCGCGTCGTCATGATGCAGCGCTCCAACAACATCATGGGCCCCTACACCGAGCGCCGCCAGCTCACTGCGGCGAATCGCGAGTGGCACGAGCCGAACCAGGGCGGCATCGTGGACACGAAGGACGGCCAATGGTTCTTCCTCACCCACCACGGTAACGGCGATTGGGAAGGCCGCTCCATGACGCTGCTGCCGGTAACCTGGATCGACGGCTGGCCCATCTGCGGCAATACCGACGCCGCCGGCGCGCCCGGCCTCATGGCCTGGGGCGGGAAAAAACCGGTCACAGGCCCGAAGGTCACGCCTCAGTCGTCCGACGACTTCACTTCCGGCAAGCTCAATGTCCAGTGGGAGTGGAACTACCAGCCGCGCGCAGACAAGTGGTCGCTGACCAAGCGCCCCGGCGTCCTGCGCCTCGAGGCGTTCCGCCCGTTGCGGCCCGACGATTTGATGACGGCTGGAAACACCCTCACGCAGCGCATCTTCCGCACGCCGAAAAATCTCGCCGTCCTCAAGCTCGACCTAGCCGGCCTCGCCGATGGCCAGAAGGCCGGCCTGTGCCATTTTGCGCGCAGTCACTCCGCCATCGGTGTCGCGCAGGAGGGCAATGTCCGCCAGCTCGAATACCGTGTGAACGGCAAGATCACCCCCGGCCCCGAGATTCGCGGCAACCAGCTCTGGCTCCAGTCCACGTGGGGCCTCGACGGTCGCAGCCGCTACGCCTACAGCACCGACGGGCGGAACTTCACGGACTTCGGCCCCGAGTATCAGCTCTCCTGGGGATTCTACCGCGGCGACCGCATCGGCATCTACAACTTCAACACGAAGTCCGAGGCCGGCTACATCGACTGCGACTCCTTCACCTATCACTACGACCCCTCCCAAACCCGCTGACCTCGCCCAGCGCCTCGCCGCGGATTAACCCCAAACTCGGCCCCGCCAAGACTTCCTCGCCACTCTTTGCCCAGCTTCCTTTTGATGCGCCTCCTTGCCTTTTCCTCGTTTGTTCTCGCCTCGGCCCTGCCCATGGTCGCGCAAACCTTGCCAGCCGGCCCCTCCAGCGCGGCCTCGCCGCTCTGGTATGCGCGTCCCGCCAACGCGTGGATGACCGAGGCCCTGCCCATCGGCAACGGCTCGCTCGGCGCCATGCTCTTCGGCCTCACCTCCACCGAACGCGTCCAGTTCAACGTCAACAGCCTCTGGACCGGCGACGAGAACGACACCGGTTCGTATCAGGCTTTCGGCGACCTCTTCATCGAGCTGAAACACGCTTCGCCGACCGGCTACCGCCGCGAACTCGACATCGACCGCTCCGTGCAGCGCGTCGCCTACACCAACAACGGCGTCCGTTATCAACGCACCGCCTTCGCCAGTCACCCGGCCAAGGTCATCGTCCTTCAACTCACGGCCGACAAACCCGGCGCGCACTCCGGCCGGCTCTGGTTGACCGACATGCACGGCGCCAGGATCTCCGCCGAGGGCAACCGCCTCACCGCCACCGGCCAGCTCCCCAGGAACGGACTCTTGTATGAGTCCCAAGTCGTCGTGCTCGCCTCGGGCGGAAAACTCCGCGTCGAAACCGCCCCGCTCCCGGCCGGCGAAAACCCGCTCGCCGGCGTGCCCGACCTGGGCAAACGCACCTTGCCTCCCGCCTGTCTCGTGTTCGAAGGCTGCGACAGCGTCACGATCCTGCTCGCCGCCGATACCAATTACCTGCCCGACCGCTCCAAAAACTGGCGCGGCGAAGCGCCGCACGCCGCCGTCACCCAGCGTTTGGACGCCGCCGCCAAACAGCCGGTGGACGCGCTCCTCACCGCCCACGTCGCCGATTATCAAAACCTCTTCCATCGCTTCCGCCTCGACCTCGGCACCACCGCGCCCGACCTCGCGGCCAAGCCCACCGACGAACGCCTCCTCGCCTACACCAAGCAAGGCACCACCGACCCCGATTTGGAGGAACTTTTTGTCCAATACGGACGCTATCTGCTGATCAGCTGCTCGCGCGACGGACTCCCCGCCAATCTCCAAGGCCTCTGGAACGATTCCAACAACCCGCCGTGGCGCTGCGATTACCACTCCAACATCAACGTGCAGATGAACTACTGGCCGTCCGAGCCCACCAACCTCGGCGAATGCCACGTGCCGTTCATCAACTACGTCAACAGCCTGCGCGAAGTTTACCGCCTGCGCACCCGCGAGGAAAAAGACTATGGCCCCAACATCCGAGGGTGGACCGTGCGCACCGAAAACGGCATCTTCGGCGGCGGCAGCTTCCTGTGGAACCCGCCCGGCAGCGCCTGGTATGCGCAGCACTTCTGGGAGCACTACGCCTTCTTGCAGGATAAAAAATACCTGTCCGAACTCGCCTACCCGGTGCTGAAGGAAACCTGCGAATTCTGGGAAGACCTGCTCGTCACGCGGCCCGGCGGCACCCTCGTCGCGCCGAAAGGTTGGTCGCCCGAGCACGGCCCCACCGAGCCCGGGGTTTCCTACGACCAGGAGATCATCTATGATTTGTTCACCAACTACATCGAGGCCGCCGACGCCTTGAAGATCGACCGGCCCTACCGCGACAAGATCGCCGGCATGCGCGACAAACTTCTCCAGCCCAAGATCGGCCGTTGGGGCCAGCTCCAGGAGTGGGAATCCGACCGCGACGATCCCAAGGACCACCATCGCCACGTCTCCCACCTCTTCGCGCTGCATCCCGGCCGTCAGATCACCGCCACCGGCACGCCCGAACTTTTCAAAGCCGCCAAAGTTTCGCTCACCGCCCGCGGCGATGGCGGCACCGGCTGGAGCAAGGCCTGGAAAATCAATTTCTGGGCCCGCTTGCTCGACGGCGACCGCGCCCACGCCCTGCTCCGCAGCCAGCTCGCCTACACCACCCTCCTCAAGACCAACATGATCGACGGCGGCGGCGTGTATCCGAACCTCTTCGACGCCCATCCCCCCTTCCAAATCGACGGCAACTTCGGCGCGACCGCCGGCGTAGCCGAGATGATCGTGCAATCCCATACGGACGAGCTCGTGCTTCTCCCCTCCCTGCCTTCGGATTGGCCGACCGGCTCCGTCACCGGCCTGCGCGCCCGCGGCGGTTACGAAGTCGATCTCTCTTGGCGGGACGGCAAGCTCGATCAGGCCGTCATCCGCGCCAAGGGCGGCGCGAATCCCCGCGTCCGCTACGGCGACAAAGTCGTCGATCTCCCCCTCGGCACCGACGGCGTGCTCCGCCTCGACAGAAATCTCCGCCCCCTCGCCGCAAATTAACCCACCCCGCTCTTCTCAATGAATCCTCGTCTGCTCCTCGCCTCCGTCCTTCTCGGCAACCTCGCCCTCTCCGTCGCCGCCCACGCCGCCGAACCGACGCCCGCCGCGGGCGCCACGCTTCCGTCCGACGACTTCGGCCATGCGCTGATTCCCGACCTCCTCGCCGACCCCAGCATCGTCGAGTTCGATGGTGTGTTTTACTGCTACGCGACCACCGACGGTGAAGGAAAACACCTCTCTACCTCCGGCCTTCCGGTCGTCTGGAAATCGACCGACTTCCTCAACTGGAGCTTCGATGGCTCGATCTTCCCTCCGGGCTTCCAGGCCAAGTATTGGGCGCCGAGCAGCCCTATCTTCCGCAACGGCACCTATTATCTTTACCCCACGCTTGACGGAAAGCTCACCGTGGTGACTGCGAAGTCCCCCACCGGCCCCTTTCTCCACCCCGAGACGAACACCCCCGGCTGGAAACAAATTACTCCCAAAGTCGCCGGCAGCATCGACGCGGAAGTCCTCATCGATGACGACGGCCAAGGCTACATGGTCTGGCAGAAACGCGGCTTCGGCAAAATGCGCCCCGACCTGCTCGACCTCGAAGACGCCGGCCAGTTGGTCCTTCCCGCCAAGCAAAAGGCCTACGCCGAAGGGCAATATATTTTTAAGCGCAAAGGCATCTACTACTTCCTCTACACCCAGGGCGGAGACGAAAAATACCAATACGCCTACATGATGAGCCGCGAAGGCATCAACGGCCCTTGGATCGCCCCCGAGCAGGACATCATCGCCACCACCGACCACGCGAAAAAAATCTTCGGCCCCGGCCACGGCAGCTTCTTCAACCCGAAGGGCTCCGAGCAGTGGTATTTCATCTATCTCGAATACGGGCGCAGCAGCACGAATCGCCAGATCTACGCCGACAAGATGAACTTCAATGCCGACGGCACCATCCAGCCCGTCACGCTCACCAAGGAAGGCGTCGGTGCCATCCGTCCGACCTCCCGCCCCTTGCCAGATCGCGCGCTTGAGGCCGTCGTCACCGCCTCGTCCGTCCGCCCCGAGTTTAAGGTCCCCGTGAAAAAGGACCCCACGTTCGACCGCACGGAATTCTATGTGCCGGAATTCGCGACCGACGGCAGCAATGGCAGCCGCTGGATGGCCGCCCCGGACGACAAGAAGCCCTGGCTCCAGGTCGATCTCGGCGCGGCGCGCGACATTGTCGGCACCGAGGCCTATTTCGTGCAGCCCACCCACGGCCACGCCTACAAAATCGAGTCCTCGCTCGACGGCAAAACCTGGCAACCCTACGCCGAACACACCGAGGTCCGCATTCAGTCGCCGCATCAGGATAGGAATCCCATTCGCACCCGCTACCTCCGCGTGACCGTTCTTCAAGGCACCCCCGGCCTCTGGGAGTTTCGCGTGTATTGAAGTCCCCCTACGGATTGCCGGTGGCGCAAACCCGTCACCGACGCCCAGTGGAAGGAAGGCCTCGCCCCCTGACCGGATTAAAAAGTGAACGCCATCGGCTACGACATCACCTCGAACAACCCTGCATTGTCCGAATGAGAACCTCCCCCGCCTCCTCTCTCTCGCCGACGGCATGCCGAACTTCGGCCCGCCCATCGCGGACGGTATTTACCCGAAGCAAAACTAAGACCGATCGCCCTCGCGCCCGCTTCGCCACGCGACGGGCGCAACCCGCTCCACTTTCCCATGAATAAAAACCAAAACACCCGTCTGCTTGCCCTGCTTGGCACCCTGTGCCTCGGCACCCACGCCTTCGCCGGACATGAGCTTCCCAGCGACCTCAAGCCCGCGGTCATCGTCTCCACGACCGCCGAGCCGATCGCCCCGGGCAAGTTCCAGCCCACCTGGCAATCCCTCTCCCAATACGAGGTTCCCGAATGGTTCCGCGACCGCAAGTTCGGCATCTGGGCCCACTGGGGTCCGCAATGCGAACCCGAGGATGGCGACTGGTATGCCCGCGGCATGTATGTGGAAGGCTCCGGCCAATACAAATCCCACCTCCAGCACTATGGCCACCCGTCCACCGATGGCTTCAAGGACGTGATCCATGCGTGGAAGGCCGAGCAATGGGCCCCGGAGAAACTCGTCGCCCTCTATAAGCGCGCCGGCGCCCAATATTTTTTCGCGATGGGCAACCATCACGACAACTTCGACATGTGGGACTCCAAGTATCAGCCTTGGAACTCCGTCGCGGTTGGTCCTAAAAAAGACATCATCGGCGGCTGGGCCAAGGCCGCCCGCTCCCAAGGACTGCCCTTCGGCGTCAGCATCCACGCCGCCCACGCCTGGTCCTGGTATGAGGTCGCCCAAGGCGCCGACAAAAACGGTCCGAAGGCGGGCGTTCCCTACGACGGCAAACTCACCAAGGCCGACGGCAAGGGCAAGTGGTGGGACGGGCTTGATCCGCAGGACCTATATGAACAACGCCACCAACCCAGCCCCGGCTTTGAGAAAGGCAATTCGGTCCATGCCCGCTGGAACTGGGGCGCAGGGGTGAGCCAGCCCGATCAGGACTACTGCGACAAGTTCTACAACCGCACCGTTGACCTGATTAATAAGTATCAGCCCGACCTCATCTACTTCGACGACACCACCCTCCCCCTCTGGCCCGTCTCCGACGCCGGCCTGAAGATCGCCGCCCACTTCTACAATACCAACCTCAAGAAACCCGGTGCCGCCGGCGCCGGCGTGCTCTTCGGCAAGGTCCTCACCGAGGATCAGCGCAAGGCCCTCGTCTGGGACATCGAGCGCGGCGTGCCCAACACCATCCTACCCTTCCCCTGGCAGACCGACACCTGCATCGGCGGCTGGCACTACAGCCGCGGCGAATACGAACGGAACCGCTATAAGAGCGCCAAGACCGTCATCCACATGCTCGCCGACATCGTTAGCAAGAACGGCAACCTCCTGCTCAACATCCCGGTCCGCGGCAACGGCTCCATCGACGAAAAGGAAGTCAAAGTCGTCGAAGGCATCGCCACGTGGATGGAAGTGAACAAGGAGTCGATTCTCGCCACCCGTCCGTGGAAAACCTTCGGCGAAGGTCCCGCCGGTGCCGGCAACGCCCTCTCCGCCCAAGGTTTCAACGAAGGCAAAGGCAAGCCCTTCACCGCCGAGGATATCCGCTACACCACGTCCAAGGATGGCAAAACGCTCTACGCCATCGTCTGCGGCCTGCCCTCCGGCCCGGTCGCCCTCAAATCCCTGGGCAAAACCGCTGCCCTGCTCGACCGCCCCATCGCCAAGGTTGAACAGCTCGGTTCCACCGAGACCCTCATCTGGTCCCTCGGCGCCGACGCCCTCAGCGTGACCCCGGCCTCCGCCAAACCCGCCTCCGACGCCGCCATCGTCTTCAAGATCGCGCTCAAGTAAACCCTCGGCCCTCCGGGCACGTCAGCCGCACGCCTCTTAAACCACCCATGAAAGTCTCCTCGGTCATCTTCGCCGTCACGCTCCTCTTGTCCCCGTCCACGGTTGCCCAGGCATCCGTCAAAACGGTGAAGCCCTCGCTCGCCGGCGCCGAATTCAAGACCGACGACGGGCTTCTTCAAATCGAGTTCGTGACCGATCGCATCGCCCGCGTTCGCTCCACGAAGAACCCGGAGTTCTCCAAGACGCCCAGTCTCATGCGCGTTCCCGTGAACGAGCAGCCCGGCAAGATCGTCGTCCAAAACATCGCCGGTTCCGCGTATGTCGAACTGCGTTCCGCCAAACTCACCGTCCGCGTGGACCGGGCGGCCGGCGCGGTTTCCTACTTTGACTCGAACGGCAAGCTTCTGGGCGCCGAGGACGCCGCGCAGCCGAGATGGTTCGAACGGACCGAGGTCATCAAGTCCGTCGCCGATCCCGCCTCGGTGCGGAAAGTGCAAACCGTGGACGGCGAGCGCCAGATCGCCGGCAAATACACCCAGAAAAAAGACCGCGACGCGTGGAAGGGCGGGGTCAAATTCCGCTTCGCCGACGACGAGGCGCTCTACGGCCTCGGCTTCGACGAAACCTCCGACCTCGATCTGCGCGGCAAGACCAAGCGGCTCTACCAGCACAATCTGCGAATTCTGATTCCGTCGCTGGTCTCCACGCATGGCTACGGGCTGCTCTTTGACGCTTATTCCGCGATGACCTTCAAGGATGGGCCGCAGGGAGGCTCCATGGACTTCGATGTGATCGACGACCTCGACTATTATTTCATCGCCGGTCCCGGCATGGATGGAGCGGTCGCGGGTTATCGCCAGCTCACCGGCGCGGCGGCGATGCTGCCCCGCTGGGCCTTCGGCTATGTGCAGTCGAAGGAACGCTACAGATCGCAGGACGAGCTCATCGCGACGGTGAAGGAATTCCGCCAACGCAAGATCCCGCTCGATGTCATCGTGCAAGACTGGAACTACTGGATCCGCGGCCAGTGGGGCGGCGATCCCGATCCGCAATCCTACCCCGACATCGCCGCGATGACCAAGGCTATCCACGACCAGAACACCCGCGTGATGATCTCGATCTGGCCGAACCCCAGCCCGAAATCCACCGCCGGCAAGGCTCTCGCCGAGCGCGGCCACACGCTCGCCGGCACGCCCTTTTTCAACGCCTTCGATCCGAATGCCCGCGAGGTCTACTGGGACTCCATCTGGCAAATCCTCGGCCGTCACGGCATCGACGCGTGGTGGTGCGACTCGACCGAGCCGGAAAACGCCGATTGGGACGGCATGACCCGCCCGGCGAATGCGGATGAGAAAAACATCGCCGGCCTTGCCAAAATCATCGATCCGCAGCTCCTCAACGCCTACGCGCTCGAAGACTCGACCGGGATCTACGAAAACTCGCGCAAGTCGTCTCCGGACCGCCGCGTGCTGAACCTCACCCGCTCGGGCTACGCCGGCAGCCAGCGCACCGGCTCGATGCTCTGGACCGGCGACATCTCGGCAAGCTGGGAAACCCTCGCCCAGCAGGTGGCCGCGGTGCAGAGCATCAGTGCGGCAGGCCAGCCCTACATCACCACGGACGGCGGCGCCTTCTTCGTGGCCAAGAAGTCGCGGTGGTTCTGGAGTGGCCGCTTCGACAGGGGCGTGGAGGACCTCGGCTACCGCGAACTCTACACCCGCTGGCTGCAGTTCGAAACCTTTCTTCCCATGTTCCGCAGCCATGGGACGGACACCCCTCGCGAGCCCTGGCGCTTCGGTGAACCCGGCACGCCATTCTACGACGCCATCCTCGACGCCATCGATCTCCGCTACCGCCTGCTGCCGCACCTTTACGCCCTAAACGGACGCGTCTCCCGGCTCAACGCCTCCTGGATTCGTCCCGTCGCCTTCGCATTCCCCGAGGATGCCAAGACCCACGACCTGAAGACCCAGTTCATGATCGGCGACGAGCTCATGCTCGCTCCCGTCCTCGCGCCCATGCTCTACGGCCCCGAATCGGCGCCCGTGACCAACGCCGCCAAAACCGTGGATGTTTACCTGCCCAAGAATTCCTCGTGGATCGACTTCTGGAGCGGCCGTCCGCAGTCCGGCGGACAGACCATCAAGGCCGAGGCCCCTCTGTCGCGCACTCCTCTCTTCGTGAAAGCCGGCTCGATCCTGCCGCTCGGCCCTCGCGTGCAATACTCGGGCGAGAACCCGGCCGCGCCCATCGAGCTGCGCGTTTATCCGGGAGCCGACGGCGTGTATCAATTCTACGAGGACGCCGGCGATGACTGGGACTACGAAAAGGGCGGATTCTCGGTGATGCCGATCACTTGGAACGACAAGAGCCGCACGCTCACGATCGACAATCTCCGTGGAAGCTTCCCCGGCATGAACGTGAATCGCGTATTCAAGGTTGTCGTGGTGACTCCCGATCAGGCCACCGGCCTCGAACCGGCGACCAAGACCACCGAGCTGCGCTACAACGGCCGCGCCGTTTCGCTCCGCCTGTAAACGATCTGACGCTCCTCCCAACCATGCCCACATCCGTTCGATTCTGCCTGGTTGCCGCCATCGGACTTCTGTCGGTCTTCTTGGCTGGCGCCTCCCGCGCGGAAACAGCCGCCGGCCCCGTCGCGATGGTGGACGCTTCCCAAGTGCGACTGCTCCCGGGCAGCCCGTTCTCATCCACTGGCGGGCCAACGATCCCGCCGACCGCGATCAGGCCAAAAAAGCCATAGAATCCTACAAACCATAAAATCCTACACCATGACCAAACACCCCCTTGCCTCGTTCCTAAATTCAACGGCCTTTGCCCTGTTAATTGCGTCAACCACGTCGCTTTTCGGCTATGAATTGCCGCCGCCAAAGCCCATTCCGGCAATCCCCGCGCCACTGCCGGCCGACAGCGTGCCCATGGGAGATTTCAAAACAGCGCCGGAGGTGAAGCTGGATCTGCCCATCGAGCCCGGCCCGTATCAGCCGACCTGGGAATCCATCGAGAAAAACTACCCCGGCACACCTGACTGGCTGCGCGAGGCCAAATTCGGCATCTGGATCCACTTCGGTCCGCAGGCCGCCGGCCTGAGCGGCGACTGGTATGCGCGCAGGCTCTACGTTCCAGGCACGCCCTACAACAATCACCTCAAGAACTTTGGCCATCCCTCCGAGGTGGGTTACAAGGAAGTCCTCCGCAAATGGAATCCCGACAAGCTCGACCCGGCCAAACTCGTCTCGATTTACAAGGACGCCGGCGCGCGATTCCTGATCGTCCAAGGCGTGCATCACGACAACTTTGACCTCTGGAACTCCCGTTACCAGCCGTGGAACTCCACGCGCATGGGGCCCAAGCGCGACTTGCTCGGCGAGTGGTCGAAAGCGGCAAAAGCCGCGGGCATCCGCTACGGAGTTTCCTTCCACCACGAATATTCCTGGTGGTGGTGGCAGACCGCCTTCGGCAGCGACAAGGATGGCCCCAAGGCCGGCGTCCCCTATGACGGCAACCTGACCCTCGCCGACGGCAAGGGCAAGTGGTGGGAGGGTCTCGACCCGCGCCTCCTCTACAACGTTGATCTCCGTGAATACAAAGGTGTGACCAAGGCTGCCTATTCACCATGGAGCCCTCCACCCGCAGGCGTTTTTACCCGCCACCTCGACTATGCCAAGTGGTATGCAACCAACTGGGCGCTGCGCATGATGGACGTGGTTCATCATTATGATCCCGACTTCATTTACACGGACGGCACCGGCTCCCAGCCGTTCAGCGGCGACCGCACCGGCACCGGCATCAAATGCGACGCCACCCAGCGCGTCATCGCGGATTATTACAACCACTCGCTGAAAACACGCGGCAAGGTGGACACGTTCAGCATCATCAAATTCCGCGGGAAGACCAACGGCACGGTAAATACGACCGAGAGCAGTCTGCCAGGCGAAATCAAGACCGACCAGGCGTGGATCGGAGAGGTTCAGGTGGGCGATTGGTTTTACCGGCCGGGACTCGCCTACGAGTCGAAATCAATGATCCGCAACATCGTTGAGGCGGTGTCGAGAGACGGGAGCGTGGCCATCTCCGTTCCAATTCTACCCGACGGCTCGCTCGAAGAAGCCAGCGCCCGCATGCTCAAGGAAGTCGGCGAATGGATGCGCATCAACGGCGAAGCGATCTACGGCAGCCATTCGTGGGTTGTCCTCGGCGAAGGTCCGGACGGCAAAGTCAGGCAATTGCCAGGCGGCGCACTCGGCCGGAGCCAGGCCACGTTCGGTTTCGATAGCCGAGATTTCCGCTTCACGGTGGGCAAGGACGGTGCTCTTTACGCGTTCTGCATGACCGTTCCCGCACCAGGTGCCGAATTGAAAATCACCTCGCTGGGCTCCGTCGCCAACCGGCTCGGCAAGCCGGTGAAAGCGGTGACGCTCCTTGGAAACAAAGGCACCTCGCTCCGGTGGAAACAAGAGCCCGACGCTCTCGTCGTCACCTGCCCGCAGGCGATGCCTTTTGCCACGGCGGTCGGCTTCAGGATCGAGTAAATCCTCAGCCTCCGGGCGCGCTCTCGTCTTCTTTCGACATCGCATCATGCGCTTGATCATCCTCCTCTCTCTTCTCGCGGTCGCCGTTGCCCATGCGGAAACAGCCGCCGGCCCCGTCGCGATGGTGGACGCTTCCCAGGTGCGACTGCTCCCGGGCAGCCCGTTTTATGACCGGCAGGAATTGCATCGCACCGGCTACGTCGGCCGGCTGGAGCCCGATCGTCTGCTCTTCGAATACCGCAAGCTGGCCGGCCTGCCCCAACCCGCCGGGATCACCTCCGGCTACGGCGGCTGGGATGGCGGATTCATCAGGGGCCACATGGCCGGCCACTACCTCTCCGCCGCCTCCCGCATGGCCGCTGCCACCGGCGACGAGTCTTTTCTCAAAAAAGCCACCTACCTCGTCGCCGAGCTGGCCAAATGCCAGCAGGCGTTGAACCAGGACGGCTATCTCGCCGCCTTCCCGTCCGTCGCCCTCGACTGGCAGGAGGGGACCTCGAAAAACTCGGGCGGCGTGGTCGTGCCCTACTACACGATCCACAAGATCATGGCAGGCCTCGTGGACACTTATCACTATCTCGGCGACAAGCAGGCTCTCGACGTCGCCCTGAAAATATCCACCTACCTCCAGAAGCGCCTCTTCGCCCTGCCGCCGGACAAGATCGAGCGCATGTTCCGCACGGATCGCAGCCGCAACCCGCAAACCGAATTCGGCGGCATGGCCGACGTGCTCACCGAGCTGTATTCGATCACCGGTGACAAAAAGCACCTCGAACTCGCCGCCCTCTTCAACCGCCCTTGGCTGATCGATCCGCTCGCCGCCAACGAGGACCGCCTGAAAGCCCTCCACGCCAACACCCACGTCGCCCAGCTGGCCGGCATCGCCCGCTACGCCAACGTCACCGGCGACGACGACGTCACCCGGGCCTCGGAAAATTTTTGGGAGATGGTCGTGCGCCACCACTCCTTCACCATCGGCGGCAACTCCTACAAGGAATGGTTCGACGGCCCCGACGTCGAAGCCGGCCCGTCCATCGACGGCGGCAAACCTCTCCCGTCCACGACCACCGAGAGCTGCAACACGCAAAACATGCTGAAGCTCACCGCCCGCCTCATCGAGCGCGCGCCGGACCGCGTCGACCACGCCGACTACTTTGAGCGCGCCCTCTACAACCACCTCCTCACCACCATCGCCCCCGACACCGGCGCGATGACGTATTTCACGCCTCTGCACGGCGACTTCCGCACCTATCTCAACGGCACCCATTGCTGCGTGGGCTCGGGCATCGAAAACACCGCCCGCTACAACGAAGGCATCTACTTCCACCGCCCCGGCCAGCTCTGGGTGAACCTCTACATCCCGTCCACGCTCAACTGGGCCGACCAAGGTCTCGCGATCAAGCAGGAAGGTTTTGCGCCCTTCACCGACACCGTTCGCCTGACCGTCACCCGCGCCGCCCGTCCCGCCGAGGCCACGCTGCACTTTCGCGTCCCCGGATGGCTGTCCGGCCCCGCCGAGCTGTCCGTCAACGGCCGCCCGCAACCCGCCCCCGCCACGCCCTCCGGCTACCTTTCCGTGAAACGCGTCTGGAAACCCGGCGACGTCCTCACCCTCAAGCTCCCGGCCGCGCTCCGTCTCGAACGGGCCAAGGACGCCCCCTCCATGGTTTCCGTTTTCTACGGCCCCCTCCTTCTCGCCGGCCGCCTCGGCCGCGAAGGCATGCCCAAGGACTTCGCCGACAAGGACGCCTATCTCAAGCTCCCGCCCGCGCCGGTGCCGACCATCGTCAACACCTCCGCCAATCCCGCCGATTGGTTGACCCTCGCCGATGCCGCCACCCTCACGTTCAAGGCGCACGACGCCGGCCCCGCCACCGGCATCGTGTTCCAGCCCCTCTACGTCGTGCACCACGAGCGTTATTCGGCCTATTGGGAACTCGCGAACACCGCCGACCAGGCGTCGCCGACCGTGCCTGCGGCAAACTCCACGCGCAAGGAGGACGCCTCGGCGCCCGACCGCATCATCATCGGCGACGACGCCTCGGAGCGCGCCCACGACCTGTTGGCCGAACAGAGCATGACCGGACGCGTTTCCCGCCACGCGTGGCGCGACGCCGCCCCTAACGGAGCCTTCTCCTACGTGCTCGCCCTTCCGCCCGACACCGCGCCCGTCCTCGTCTGCACCTACTGGGGAAGCGACCGCGACCGCAGCTTCGACATCGTGGTCAACGGCGTCGTCGTCGCCACGCAAACCCTCGATGGCCGCCATTCGGGCAAAACCTTCGATGTCGTCTACCCGCTTCCGCCCGAGGCGCTCACCGGCCAGCAAAACCTCACCGTGCGTTTCCAAGGCACGGGCCAAGGCCGCGTCGGCGGGCTTGTCGGTCTCCGCCTCGCACCGTCCCGCCCCTGATCCCGGCTCATCAACCACTCCTATTCGCATGCGCCTCATCCCCCTCCTCCTCGCCTCCACGGCCCTGCTCGCCGCTTGCGCGTCCGCCGCCGAACAGCGCGTGACCTCGCCCAACGGCAAGCTCACCCTCGTCGTCTCCGACAACACCGGCCTCCGCTACCGGGTCGAACTCGACGGCAAGCCCCTGCTCGCCGACTCCGTCCTCGGTCTCGCCTTCGCCGACGGCACCACCCTCGGCCCCGCCGCCAAAATCACCACGACCAAAACGGATGCGCGCAACGCCACGTGGGACAACCCCATCGGCCAACGCCGCACCGTGCCCGACCGTTTCCGCGAGCTGCGCGTCGAACTTCGCGAGGCCGCCACGCCCGCGCGCACCTTCGCCCTCGTCGCCCGCGCCTACGACGAAGGCGTCGCCTTCCGCTACGACCTGCCCGAAGCCTCCGGCCTCGGCGAATTCACCCTTAAGAACGAACTGACCGAATTCCGTTTCCCCGCCGACCACCGCTCCTGGGCGGGCGACGAATCGGCCTGCGCCGAAAACACCTACCGCGAACGCAAACTCTCCGCCATCCCCCAACAAGGCCGCGGCAACCAACCCTTCCGCTCCGTGCTTCCGCTCCTTGTCGAGACGCCCGCCGCCTATGTCGCCGTGGCCGAGTCCGACCTCCTCGACTGGGCCGGTCTCTTCCTCTCCGGCACCGGCGAAAACGCCGTGCGCGCCGAGCTCGCCGCGCGCCAGGACAAACGCGGCGCCGTCGTCGGCCGCGTCCCCATGGTCAGCCCTTGGCGCGTCCTCATGGTCAGCCGCACCGCCGGCGATCTCGTCACCAACGACCTCGTCGCCACCCTCGCCACCCCTTCCCGCGTCGCCGACATTTCCTGGATCAAGCCCGGAGTCAGCGCCTGGGACGCGTGGTGGACCGGCGTCAACCCGTCCCAGCCCAAATTCACCGGACTTCAAGCCCGCGGCGATAACCGTTCGCATCGCGAATACATCGATTTCGCCTCCGAGATGGGTTGGCCCTACCAGCTCGTGGACTGGTTTTGGTATCAGAACATGTCCAACGATCGGAAGAGCCTCTTCTCCCGCCCCAACACCCCCTCCGGCGACTTCACCAAATCCACCCCCGACATCGACCTGCCCGGTCTCGTCGATTACGCCCGCGCCAAAAACGTCCGCCTCTTCGTCTGGGGTCACTCGCTCGATCTCCAGACCGCCGGCGTCGATAAAGCCCTCGGTTATCTCGCCTCGCTCGGCGTGGCCGGCGTGAAGATCGACTTCATCAACAGCGACTCCCAGGAAGCCGTCCAATGGTGCGTCGGCGTGCTCGAAACCGCCGCCCGCCACCGCCTCATGGTGGACTTTCACGGCACCTACAAACCCACCGGCCTCGCCCGCACCTTCCCGAATTTCGTCACCCAGGAAGGCGTCCTCGGCAACGAATACAACAAACTCGGCGGCAACAAAAACGACACCCGGCACTCCCTCATTCTGCCCTTCACCCGCGGTCTGCTCGGCCCGATGGACTACACTCCCGGCGCCTTCATCAACCGCACGCCGTCCACCTTCAAGGTCACCTATCCCGCCCAGACCATCGGCACCCGCTGCCGCCAGCTCGCCATGACGGTCGTCTATCGCAGCCCGCTACTCGTCCTCTGCGACAGCCCCGCCAATTACCGCGGCCAACCCGGCGTCGAGTTCTTCCGCGGACTCCCCACGGTCTGGGACGAAAGCGTCGTCCTCTCCGCCAACATCGATCAGCACATCGTCATCGCCCGCCGCTCCGGCGAACGCTGGTATGTCGCCGCGATGAACGGCGACGCCGCCGTCACACTTGACGTTCCCCTCGATTTCCTCGGTTCCCAACGCCGCGACTGGCGCCTGCGCCAATTCGCCGACGGCGACAATCCCGCCGCACCCGAGACCGTGATGGAAACCACCCGCGAAATCGGCAAAGCCCGCACCCTCACCCTCCGCCTTCAGCCGGACGGTGGCTATGTGGCCGTGATCAGCGCGAAGTAAGCCATCCTGCTTTCGCCGCCCAACCCCAACGGCAACGTTTTCCTGACATTTCACGCCATCCATGAAGTTCACCTGTCCGCATTGCACCCGAAACCTTGAAATTGCCGACATATGGGCGGGGCGTGCCGTGGATTGCCCGAGCTGCCGGCAGACGCTGACCGCCCCGTCTCTGCCCGGGGTTCCGATGCGTCAGGCAGCTCCGAACCCTCCGACGAAGTCCCTCCCGCCCAAGCCGCGCCCTCTAGCGCCGGCCCGTTCCGCTCCGTTGGCGTCACCGCGTCCTCCGGCATCAGGCCGTTCCGCTCCTTTGAAGCCGCCTCGTCGCGGGGGCGGGGGATTTGGGAAATGTCTGTTGGCGCTGATCATCCTCGCGGGCGCGGGATTCGGCTACGCGATGGTGCATTTCCACGAGTCGCCGCAGCAGGTCTGGAAGCGGCTGGTCGACGCCGTGGAAAGAATCGCGAAGCCGACGCCACCGCCCGCGCGTGATGAGTCAACGCCCGACGAACCCGAGGCCATGCCCGATCCCGAACCCGAGCCCACGCCTGCTCCGGTTCCGACGGCGACGCCGGAATCCGCGGTCTCCCCAGAGGCCGCCCCGACGCCAGTCGATCCGCTCCCGCAGGCAACGGCGGAGCAGGAAATCCCCGAGCCTGCGGCAGACGCATTCTCGCCCGCGCCGCAGCCTACGCCAGTCAGCCAAGCCATGGCATTTCCCACGCCGCGATTCACGTCTCCCGGTGTGATATTAACCCGCGCGGATCTCGAAATCCTCAAGGCCAACATCAAACGCGAGCCTTGGAAGAGCGGCTTTGCGGCTCTGGCTGCCGAAGGGCGCTCGAAGCTCACTTATAAGATGGCTGGACCCTTCCCGGAGACAAAGCGCGCTCCCAACGTCAACCTCTGGCCCTGGCGCGGCGACATGATCGCGATCTGGAATCTCTCACGCATGTGGTATTTCACCGGAGACACCGCCTACGCGCAGAAAGCGCACGACATCCTGCTCGCGTGGGCCACTACGCACACTTCGTTTGGGGGCCGAGAGTCGATGCTCGATCTGGGCGACTACGCCGCCGCGTTTGTGGGCGGCGCAGACATTCTGCGCGGCACCTGGCCGGGCTGGACCGCGACCGACACGGCCAAGGTGAAGAAGTATTTCAACAACGTCCTCATCCCCGCCAGCAACCCGTATGGCGAAAGCCAGTTCGGCGCCGCGAACAAAGGCGCGCTGGCCCTCTGCGCCAAGGGGCTGATGGCGATCTTCAATGAAGACACCGCCACGCTCAAGACGGTCGTGTATCAGATCCGCACACTCCCGCATATCGGCCTGCGCAGCTCCAACGACATCGGCATGCTCGGCGATTCTCTCCGCGACCAAGGGCACGTTCATGGACAGTTCGTTTCGCTGGCCATGCTAGCCGAGGCGCTCTGGAAGCAAGGCATCGATATTTATTCCGACTACGACAACCGCCTACTGGCGGCCGGCGAATATTTCGCCCGGGTCAACAGCCTCATACCCACGCCGTTTCTTCCTTTCGGCACCACCGACGCCTATTACACCGCCGATAGAACCAATCGCGGCTGGGGAGGCGGAAACGTGGCGCTCAATCTCATCCACGGCGCCTATGTCGTCCGCAAAGGGCTCCCGGCTCCCTACACGGACCGGAGACGCCAAGCGATGCCGGTCGATGGAGGCAATTTCATGTTCCTTAAAGAGGTTGACCGCTCCGTGGCCACGCCGCTGCTGCCGCCGCAGATCCCCGCTACCACCTCGATCACCTCGGGGTTCGCCAACGTCGAAATCGGGGGGGCCTCTCCTTCCGGCGGAGCGTCCTACTCCGGCGGCATCTGGAAAGTGCAGGGCGGCGGCGCCGAAATGTGGAAGACGGGCGACAGTTGCCACTTCACCTACAAAGCGATCAGCGGCGACTGCGCCATCATCGCGAAAGTCGAGTCGGTCCAGAACGCCAGCCCATTGGCCAAAGCCGGCGTGATGATGCGCACGAGCCTCAGCAAGGCGCGCCCCGGGCCTGGATGGCCGTCACCGGCGGGGCCAATCTCGAGCAAAACATCCAGGGGCTCACCGTGTATGGCGGCACCAACTACAGCAACAAGGTCCTCGCCCGGTCCTTGTCCTCGTATTGGGTGAAGCTCGAGCGCATCGGGAACATCATCAGCGGTTATGTTTCCCCGGATGGCACCAACTGGGCGGCCACCGACGTCGGTCGCATCGACGCCCCCGTCCCGTCCACGATCTACGTAGGCCTGGTGGTTTGTTCGGCCGCCAATGGCACGCTGAACACCGCCACCTTCGGCAATGTCCAGATCACCGGTGGCAACGGCGGTGCGCCGGTCGTCGCCCCCGCCGCGCCCGCGGCTCTCCTCGCCGCGCCTAGCAAGAGCACCGTTTCGCTGCGCTGGCAGTCGTCCTTCGGCGCGACCAGCTACACCGTCAGGCGCGCCACCTCCCGCGGCGGTCCTTACACGATCATCGCTCCGGGCATCACCGCCAGCAGCTACACGGACACGACGGTGAACAACGGCATGACCTATTATTACGTCGTGAACGCGATGAACTCCGCCGGCGCGAGTCCAAATTCCCCGGAGGACGCCGTCACACCCAGAGCCCCGATGTGGAATGTCACCTTCGGAGGAACGGCCACGGCCACCGTAGCGGCGGAAGGTGCAGGCAACGCATTCGACAGCAATGCGGCGACTATATGGTTTGCCGGCGGCACGACTGCGGGCGCCATTCAATACGACTTCGGCACCGGTCGTGCGCCGACAATCAAGGGTTATACGGTCACCAGCCCCAGCATCAAACCGGAGCGCGATCCCAAGGACTGGCAGTTCCAAGGATCGAATGACGGCGCGAACTGGACTACACTCGACACGCAAAGCGGTCAGACATTTCCCGTCCGCTTCTACGAGATGGAGTATGCGTTGACCAAGCCGGCCGCCTACCGCTACTTCCGCCTCAATGTCACCGCGAACAACGGGGACAACGACCTTCACATCGGGAACATCAAACTGATCTCCGATGCCCCACTGCCGAACGCAAAGATTCCGTCCCTCATCCACTGGAAGGCCAACGATGCGGCCGACCGAGAACGCGCCATCGCCCTCCAGAAGGCCGCCGAATCCATGAAATGACACGCCATGCTTCGATTGTTGCCGCAAACTTCCGTTGGAGCACGGCGACCGTTTTGACCATGATCAACCTCTTCAACCGTCAGACACTCATGAAACTCAACCATCTCCCCTCACTTCTCGTCGCCGTCCTTTTGGGCGGTTCGGCCGTTTTCGCCGAAACCGTCCAGCTCGATTCGCCCGACGGTCATCTCAAGCTGACCTTAGAGGTCGCGGCCGACGGCGGCGTAACGCACGCCCTGGCAGTTGACGGCAAACCCGTGATCTCGCCCTCGCCGGTCGGCTTCGCCGGCGGACATTTCGCGGGCGTGAAGCGTGCGGCCGAAAACTCCGTCTGGAAACCCGTGTGGGGCAAACGCTCGGTCGTGCCCGACCGCTATCGCGAGGCCACCCTCGACCTCGGCAGCTATCAACTCAAGGCCCGTGCCTACGACGAGGGCGTGGCCTTCCGTTACGTGTTTTCCGGACAAAAACCCGCCGGAGCCGAAGCCACCGCCTTCAACTTCGCGGGCGATTACACCGCGTGGTATTACAACGGCGAAAACCACAACATCGGGCCGGAAAAACTCAGCGCCGCCCAAGGCCAACGCAGGCCCGTGGTCACCCTCAAGACCGACACTGGCGTTTATCTCGCCCTGCACGAGGCCGATCTCGCCGAAGGCGAACCGCTGTTCTTCGAAGCCAAGCCAGAGGCAACCTCGCTCCGCATCGCCTCCAAGCCCAGCGCCTCGTGGCGCGTGGTTATGTTTGGACGCACCCCCGGCGCGCTGGTGGATTCTCACCTCATCGAACTTCTCAACCCGCCGCCGGCCGCCGGCATGGATTTTTCCTGGGTGAAGCCCGGCGTGGCCGTGTGGGACTGGCGCATCAACGGCGCGAAGGTAGACGGCTTCAAATACGAGATGTCGCTCCCGTCGTGGAAACGCATGGTCGATTTCGCGGCGGAGAACCGCATCCCCTCCCTCGTGTTGGATGCCAATTGGTATGGCCCGGAGTTCGGCCACAACTCGGACCCCACCAAAGGCGGCAAGGTCGATCAGGTCCGGGAGATCATCGCCTACGGCAAAACCAAGAACGTGGGCGTCTGGCTTTATCTGAACGACATCGGCGGACGTAAGTTCCCCCTCGAAGAAACCCTGAAACAATACGGCGAATGGGGCGCGGCCGGCGTGAAATACGGGTTCATGAAAGGCTCGCCCGAGGAAAAGAACCGCCGCACGCGCCTGATCACCGAACTGTGCGCGAAGAACAAACTGCTCTGCGATTATCACGACGGCCCGGTTCACCCCCATGGCCAGATGCGCACCTGGCCGAACGCCGTGACGCGCGAGTATTGCGAGTCACAACTCGACGGCCACAAGGTTTTCCAACCCAAGACCTTTGTCACGACCGTGTTCGTCAATATGCTCGCCGGTCCGCTCGACATGAACAACGGCCTGGCCGATCTCACCCAGGCCGGCCGCGTGGACCACGGCGTGCCCGTGCCGTCCACGCTCACCGCCGAGGCCGCGCGCACGCTGATCGTGTTTTCCGGGGCCACCATCATCCCCGACATTCCCGAATACTACCGGAAGCATCCCGAGCTGCTGCGTTTCATCGCCGCCCAGCAGATGCCGTGGCGCGAGAGCAAGACACTCGCCGGCGAGATCGGCGAATACATCGTCATGGCCCGCCAAGCCGCCGACGGCGCCTGGCTGGTCGGCGCCGCCACCAACGAGTCGGCCCGCGAACTCGACGTGCCCTTGTCCTTCCTGCCCGCCGGAAAACACGACGCGCTCGTCATTCAAGATGGTCCTCAATCCGACTACCGCACCCACGCCGAAGATTATCGGGCGGAGACGCGCACCGTCTCCTCAACCGACACTCTGCACCTCAAGCTCGCCCCGGGCGGCGGCGCCTGCGTATTGATCAACCCGAAACGCTGATGCTGTTTCAGCCACCCTTTCCTCTGCCTTTTCAAAAAATGAATCCACTCCTTCGTCGCCTGATCCCTCCGCTTGTCGCCGGCCTCGCCGTGATCCTCACCGGCTGCTCCACCCCGACAAGGGCCGCCGCCCCCGACGGCTTCCTGTTCGTCACCTTCAAAAACGGGCGCACTCCGCTCTCCGAGCAGATCTACTTCGGCCTCAGCAAAGACGGCCGCAACTGGACGGCCCTCAACAACGGTGATCCCGTCCTCGTGAGCACGCTTGGCGAAAAAGGCGTGCGCGATCCCTACCTCCTGCGTTCGCACGACAACAAGAAGTTCTACATCATCGCGACCGACCTTTCCTGGGCCCTGAATCCCGGCGTGCCCCGCTCCATCCGCGCCGGCAGCCGCTCCCTCATGATCTGGGAGTCCACCGATCTGACCCACTGGGGCGAACCGCGCCTCGCCAAGGTCGCCCCCGATGACGCGGGTTGCGCGTGGGCGCCCGAAGCCGTTTATGACGAGGAAAAAGGGGACTACCTCGTCTTCTGGGCCTCCACGACCAAAGGCGACAACTTCTCCAAACACCGCATCTGGGCCGCCCGCACCAAGGACTTCAAGACGTTCGGCGCCCCCTTTATTTATATCGATAAAACCAATACCGTCATCGACACGACCATCATCCACGACGGCCACATCTATTACCGGTTCACCAAAGATGAGAAGGTCAAGGCCGTCACCCTCGAGACCAGCCCGAAGCTGATGGGGCCGTGGACGGACGTGCCCAACTTCTCCCTCGCCCAACTCCGCGGCCACGAGGGTCCCGCGTGTTACATCGTCGAGCCCGCCTCCTCCGGAAAACCGGCCACCTGGTGCCTCATCCTGGATAACTACGCCAAGGGACGCGGCTACCAGCCCTTCGTGACGCATGACCTGGCCGGCGGACAATTCACCCCCGGCGAAGGCTTCATTTTCCCCTTCCCGTTCCGCCATGGTTCGGTCCTCCCGGTGACGAGCGCCGAATATCAACGCCTGCAAGCCGCCTACCCCAACACCGCGCCCGCCGAGTAATTCTGCCGTCCTTTTCATGCGAATCCCTCTCCTCACCCTTCCCGCCCTCGCTGCCCTGCCGATCCTGGCCTCCGTCTCCCACGCCCAGCACGGCCCATCCACCTATGTCGTGCCCGATGGGATGGTGAAAGGCGGTCAATACATCGACCGTTTTCTGCCCATGAAGCCCAACGCCCCCCTGCGCTCCGACGTATGGGGCGTGGACGCGGTCAAGCCGCGCGACACGTCCAACGGCGTCGAGGACTCGAAGTATTCCTATTGGTGCACGTCGGTCGTCAAAGCCCCCGATGGCAAGTATCACAACTTCGTCGTGCGCTGGCTCGAAAGCTCTCCCAAGGGGCATTTCGAATGGCCCAACTCCAACGTCGTCCACGCGATCGGCGATAGTCCGACCGGCCCGTTCAAAATTGTGGAGGAAATCGGCAAGGGCCACAACGTCACCGCCTATCAGGCGAAGGACGGCACCTGGATTCTCTATGTCATCGGAGGCTGCTACCGCGGCTCATCGCTCAACGGCCCTTGGACGCGCGGCAAGCTGGAGTTCGACACCCGTGGCCGCCCCGGCGTGGACATGACCAACTGCACCTTCGCGCAACGCAGCGACGGCAGTTACCTGATGGTCTCCCGCACCGGCGAGGTGTGGATCAGCAAGGACGGCGACAAGGAACCCTATCGCCGCGTCTCCAACCGCTCCGCCTATCCGCCCGTGAGCAAGGCCCGTTTCGAGGATCCCCTCGTGTGGAAGGACGACGTGCAATACAACCTCATCGTCAACGACTGGTTCGGACGCGCCGCCTATTACCTTCGTTCGCGCGACGGCCAGCGCTGGGACTGGGACCAAGGCCTCGCCTACGGCCCCGGCATCTTCCGCCACGAAGACGGCAAGATCGAGGACTGGCATAAAATCGAGCGCCCGCGCGTGATCCAGGACGAACGCGGTCGCCCCACCCACATGCTGTTCGCCGTCATCGACTCCCCGAAGGAAGCGGACAAACCCAACGACAACCACAGCTCCAAGGCCATCGTCGTGGGTGTCTCGCCGCCTCGCACGGTGCTGGTTCGCAAGCAGGGTGACCGTTTCCTGGTCGCGTTGGAGGCGGACAAGGATTTCGACCCAATCAAAGACGTTGACCTCGCCAGCCTGCGTTTCGGCGCGCCCTCCCGTGTGGACTTCGGCAAAACCTCCGCCCCGCTCTCGACCGAGGTGCGCGGCACACGGCTGGTCGCCGAGTTTTCCGCCACCGACTGCGGATTCCAAGAGTCCGACCGCACGGCCAAACTGCTCGCGCGCGACCGCAAGGGCGGGCTGATCTTCGGTTACGCGGCCATGCCCGACGAGCCTGCGGAATACCCGCTCCTCAGCGCCCACGGCTCGATCAAGGCCGGCGCAATCGAAAACGGGACCCGCGAGCTGATCGTGGAGGTCGAAAACTTCGGTCTCGCGAAATCCGCCGCGACCCAAGTCAAGCTCCAGCTCCGTCTGAACGGACGCGAGCCGGTTACCGTCAACGCCCCGCTTCCTGCGCTGGCTCCCTACGCATCCGCCGACGTAAAATTCCGCGTTCCCGTCGACCTCACGCCCACCGGATCAAACCCACCGGTCGAAATCATGATCGACGGCGAAGCGGAGACCGCCCCCCTGAAAGTCACGCTGCCAAAATTACCCTGAGCCCTGTCTTGAAAATAAATTCATCCCGTGGGTATCAAGCTTCTGGTGCCCGAAAGGAGCTGCAAGCAGCGCCGACAGCTTCTCTGAAAGCAAACGTTCGGAAGCTTTCAGAATCGAAAGCCCAAATGACATGGCAATTGGAGTCGTGAAGCTTTATGGCTTTGGCTACAAAAATAGCAGGTTTTTTTAGTTAAATTAGGTTGCCAGAAGGTTGCCAAAATCTAGGTTTTAACCTGCAACTTACGGCACTAATCCGCCTCAAGCTGCATCTCACAAAAACCTAACAATCAAATAAGTCCGCGTTTTCCATCAGTTTAGCATTGTAACGCAACTTTGGTTCGAGTCCCTTCCCGAGCACCATTTTTCTCGTTGGGGGGCGAGACACTTAAGTTTCCCCTAGGGCTAGGTTGCCGGTTCACGTGGCAACCTTCACATGTCCCACGAAACTTTTTTGGCCATCGCGCGATTCGAAAATCGCAATGGCGTGATCTCATGGAGAGTCACTGGTTCGATCAATGGCGTCCGCGTTCGCAGGAACTTCAAATCGCAAGAGGAAGCAGCCGCTGAAAAAGCCGCGTTAGAAATTAGATCCGCGCAAGCCACCGCAGGCATGCGCTCCGCCCTCACCTTCTTCTCGGATGAGCGTCTGCGCGAAGCAGAAGACGCCTTCCGGAAACTCGGAGGCCGCACGCGCTCCCTGCTCTTCTATTTGGCTACGCGGCAGGAGGGAACACATGGAGGCTGGACGGGGAACGGGCCACAAGGAAAGGCGCTGGCCGGGCGTCAGGGAACGGAGCTCTGCACGGTCGTCGCCGGGCGCGAGGGCCACTTGGCGCGGAGGGCGGCGAGTTCGCTCCGGGTGATGTTCAGGATTCCGCCGTGGCGCTTTTCGCCGGCGCCAAACGAATAGGCGTCGGACGGGAGCAGCTTGAAGCCGCTCGGGTCGTCGAAGTTCGTGATAACGACCGGGAAATATCCCCCCTTGCCGGGTTTATCGACGAGGAGGGCCCACTTCTGCTCCTGGTTGAACTGGAAGAGAGCCGGGCCCTCGACCTGTCGGCCGGTGTAGCCGAGGCGGGCAATGTCGCCGATGCGCTCCCAAGGGCCAGTGAGGGAATCAGCGCCTTCGAACGTGATCTGGGTATCGCGCGAGGCGCGATAATAGCGGTGCTTCTGCCCCTTCACCGCGATGATTTGCGTGTCGATGATATCGCCGGGGCCGTTGCGCTCGATGTAGAGCTCGGGCGGGGTGAAGGAGCGAAAGTCCTTGGTGCGGGCGTAATAGATGCGGCCCTCGGTCACGCCGTTGCGCGGGGACAGCGTGGTCCAGTAAACGAAGTAGTCGCGCGTGCTCTCGTCGTAGATTGCCTCGGGGGCCCAAGCGCAGCCGGCTTCGGGGATCGCGCTCGCGACATCCACCATCCAGGGCGCGGACCAGTTCACGAGGTCGGTCGATTCCCAGAAGACCAGAGAGGTGCTGCCTTGGGCGCGGGCGGCGCCCCACCCCTTGCCGTTGGCGATGCGAAGATCGGTGGCGAGCAGGGTGAACTTTTTCCCGTCGGGCGAACGGACGATCGCGGGATCGCGCACGCCTTTGTCGCCGAGCGCTGAGACGAGGACGGGCTCGGAGTTGTTGAGGTCGGTCCAGTGGAGGCCATCCTCGCTCACGGAAAAGTAGATCTGCTCGCCGCGCGCAGACTGGCCGGTGAAATGGACTAACAGATACGCGCTCGCCGGCTCGGACGCGGGGGCGGCGCGGCTGCTGCCGGCTGCGAAAACGAGGGCGGCAAAGGTCGCGCAAGCGGAGAGCAGGCGGATGCCGGGGAAGGTGACGTGGCGTTTCATGTTTCTGGAAAAGTTCGTGGCTGAAATTGACGAAATCCTTGGCTCGCAAAAATCAGGGAGAAGAAACTCTCAAGCGCAGGAAGCGCTTGGGATTCGCGGAAATAACTTCCGTATCCGGCACGGTGATGCTGCCCGCCGTATTGGCCGCTCCTCGACCGGCACCCTCGCCCAATTCCCGTTCCGGAACCTTATCAAACCGGCATTGTTTGTCCCCACCCAAAGAGTGCCCGACGAATCCTCCATCATCATGTGCACGAAGAGCGCACTCAAATCCGCCACGGTTTCCTGCGAGCCATCCGGATGGTAACGCACGA